>OZ252040.1:1662500-2110753 GCA_965247845.1 Nitrospirales bacterium
TCCGGTGAAGACGCCGGGTACCCGCAACTAGACGGAAAGACCCTGTGCACCTTTACTACAACTTGACATTGGGTGTTGGGCGACTATGTGTAGGATAGGTGGGAGACTGTGAAGCGGGAGCGCTAGTTTCCGTGGAGTCATCCTTGAAATACCACCCTTATTTTTCTGACATTCTAACCTGGCTCTGTCATCCAGAGTAGGAACAGTGTCTGGTGGGTAGTTTGACTGGGGCGGTCGCCTCCCAAAGAGTAACGGAGGCGCCCAAAGGTTCCCTCAGGCTGGTCGGCAATCAGCCGTCGAGTGTAAAGACAAAAGGGAGCTTGACTGCGAGACGGACACGTCGAGCAGGGACGAAAGTCGGGCTTAGTGATCCGGTGGTCCTGGGTGGAAGGGCCATCGCTCAACGGATAAAAGGTACGCCGGGGATAACAGGCTGATCTCCCCCAAGAGTTCACATCGACGGGGAGGTTTGGCACCTCGATGTCGACTCATCGCATCCTGGGGCTGAAGCTGGTCCCAAGGGTCGGGCTGTTCGCCCGTTAAAGCGGTACGAGAGTTGGGTTCAGAACGTCGTGAGACAGTTCGGTCCCTATCTGTTGTGGGCGTAGGAGATTTGAGAGGGTCTGTCTCTAGTACGAGAGGATTGAGATGGACGGACCTCTGGTGTGCCGGTTGTCGCGCCAGCGGCAGCGCCGGGTAGCTATGTTCGGTTTGGATAACCGCTGAAAGCATCTAAGCGGGAAGCCAGCCTCAAGACAAGATCTCCCGGAGGGTAACCTCCCTAAAGGCCACTCGTAGACGACGAGTTTGATAGGCTGGGTGTGGAAGAGCTGTAAGGCTTGAAGCTAACCAGTACTAATCGGCCGTGCGACTTAACATCATTTTACTTCTGATAGACATGATCTCCAATACCGGTTAGGTAGAATGCGAGAAGCATGAGGGGTGTATACCAGGGAAGATTTTTTTCTCGTCCCATCATGAATTCTCGAGATGACAGCTACCAACATATTCCCGGTGACCATGCCGGAGGGGCCACACCCGTTCCCATCCCGAACACGGAAGTTAAGCCCTCCAGGGCCGATGATACTGCAGCCGTGAGGCTGTGGGAAAGTAGGGCGTTGCCGGGTTCTTCTGAAGCCCACGGATTCGCACATCCGTGGGCTTTTCTTTTTCGGGACACTCCGCGTACCACCCCGATGAAAAAGAGTGGTCTTCGAAAACCATGTTTGCTACCCTTGGAAGAAATTCCATCGATTGTCCGGCGACCAGGGGAGTGAGCACGTAAGGCTGCATGAGACACATTACCTTTGGGACCTCGGGGTGGCGAGCCATTCTGGGGGAAGATTTTACATTTCAGAACGTCCGAATCGTCAGTCAAGCCATTGCCCACATCCTGAAACAAGAAAAGATCGGGCAACAAGGCTTGATCATTGGCTATGATGCCAGGTTTCTTGGTGAAAAATTTGCGAAGGCCGCGGCGGAAGTGTTTGCGGGCCATGGCATGTCGGTGTTGCTGTGTGATCGGGAAACCCCCACGCCGACCATTTCGTACCACATCCTCCAGCACAACCTGGCCGGCGGGCTGAATATTTCCGCCAGCCATAACCCTCCTGAATATAACGGCATCAAGTTTACACCGGAGTGGGGAGGCCCTGCGCTTCCTGAAACCACTCGAGCCATCGAACAACGGATTATTCCTCTGCTGCACGGGGAGCATGTGAAATGGCTCCCGTGGGAGAAGGCGGAGAAAACGGGAATGGTGCAGCTGTTCGATCCTTGTCCCGATTATTTGGCTGCGTTGGAGAAGCATATTGACGTGGACGCAATCCGTCAGGCCAACCTGCGTGTGGTCATGGATCCCCTCTATGGAACAGCGCGCGGCTACCTCGATGTTTTCCTCAGAAATGCAGGCGTGAAAATGGCGGTCCTGCATTATTGGCGTGATCCCTATTTTGGGGGAGTCCGCCCTGAGCCCACGCAAAAGACAACGGCGGAGTTGCAAGACACGGTGAAACAAAAAAGAGCGCATGTCGGGTTGGCCACCGATGGGGATGCCGATCGATTTGGGATCGTGGACCAAGACGGCAGCTTTATCGACCCTAATATTGTGTTAGCGTTGCTGGTGGATTATCTGGCGACGACCAGACAGTGGACCGGACATGTGGGACGATCCGTCGCCACGACGCACCTCATCGATCGCGTGGCACACCGTCATGGCCTGGGCGTCCGGGAAACCCCTGTGGGGTTCAAATATCTCGGAGAACTCTTAGTCAAGGGAGAGATCCAGATGGGCGGAGAAGAAAGTGCGGGCATGTCGATCCAGGGGCATGTGCCGGAAAAGGACGGGATTCTGGCCTGCCTGCTGGTGACGGAAATGATTGCCCGAACCAAGAAAACGCTCAAAAAACTCACGGAAGAGTTGTTTGAGCGGGTAGGCCCGGTTTTTTCGTACCGCCAGGACCAGACCTTCACGGAAACGATGCGAGAAAATTTACTCAAAGTCCAACAGTCACCGCCTTCCGGTCTCGCGGGACAATCGATTCAGCAGGTCAACACCCTTGATGGATGTAAGCTCTTATTGGAAGACGGGAGTTGGTTTCTGTTCCGTCCTTCCGGTACGGAGCCACTGGTACGCTGTTATGCGGAGGCGTCGACTCGTCAGGAACTAGAGGCGCTCATGTCGGCGGGGCAACAACTCCTGCATCGCAAGACAAAAAAAGGCGGTTGACACGCCGTATCCTGCCTGCCCTGAGCCCTTCGCGTGTCATCCTTTGCCGAGCCGCATGCTTCGTCACTCGGAACGCATCACGAAGGTGACCCCGTGTTCGATGCTTCAACCGACTCGAAACAGGCCGTCGTGGCTTTCCGCAAGAGGGCGCTGTCACACATGACATCAAAACAGCACACCGGAAATTCGTCAGTGGGGCTCTAACCAAGATGCCTCCCCTTCGTTTTATCCATGCCGCGGACCTGCACCTTGATAGTCCTTTTCGAGGGTTGGCGGAGGTTGCTCCGGCACTGCAGCAGACGCTTCGCGAAGCCACGTTTCAGGCGTTTGACAACATCATCGAGCTTTGCCTGCAACGACAGGTCGATTGTTTGCTGATGGCCGGGGACGTGTATGATGCCGGCGATCGAAGTGTACGCGCGCTCACCCGGTTACGCCGGTCGTTTGAGCGGTTGGCGGAGCACGACATTTCCGTCTTTATGTGTCACGGCAATCATGACCCTCTATCCGGCTGGGGGGCAGGGTTTCCCTGGCCCGCCAATGTCTGCGTGTTTGGTCCCGATTCCGTGGAGGCTAAACCGGTTTCTCGCCAAGGCAAGGAAATTGCGCGGGTCTACGGCATCAGTTACGGCACCGAAAAAGTCGGAGACAACCTGTCGCTCAAATTTCGGAGAGACGCGGACGCACCCTGGGCGATTGGCTTGCTTCATACCAATGTCGGGGGAGATCCCAATCATGGGAATTACGCTCCGTGCCAACTCGATGATCTCATTCAATCAGGATTTGACTATTGGGCCTTAGGCCATATTCACACCCGGAAGGTTCTCCACCAGCGGGATCCCGTGATAATCTACCCGGGCAATCCTCAGGGTCGTCATGTCAAAGAGACGGGGCCTCGCGGCTGTTACGTGGTCGAGGTGGATGCGTCCGGCCAAGTGGAGTATGAATTTGTCGCGGTTGATGTTGTTCGTTGGGATGAACAAAGCATCGACATTGACGGCATGCGAGATATGGAGGAATTGCTGCAAGGCATTGATGCGCGGGTTCACACGTTGCGCGGGATGAATCAAGACCGCGGGCTGATTGTTCGGTGGCAGTTACAAGGGCGAGGGGCGCTTCATCACGAGTTGACGCGACCGGGACGACTCGATGATCTGCTCGCCACCCTTCGCGACACGTGGGGGGAAGGGCCGAGTTTTGTCTGGTCGGAGTCAATCATTGACAAAACCGACCCTGAAATCGATAGGGCAGCGGTGCTTGAAGAGGAAAATCTGTTGGGGGACTTTGTACGGTTGGCCAATGCTGAGGAGATGCCTCGTGAATGCCGTCAGGCTCTAGAGGGAGTATTCGGTAACCCGAGAATCCATCGGTACCTTGACCCCCCGATGGACGAGCAACTCCGAGAATGGATTCGGACTGCCGAACGATTAGGGATTGATCGTCTGCTCGGGCGGGGCGACTAGCAGAATGGGAGTGGAACAGTCCGGTCGGCTGTTTGACTCTCCTCTCCCTTCGGCGGCCTAAAAAGAGGCGCCATGAGATGGCGCAGCTACAAACTCCTTGTTCGGAACGCCAGGAAGCAGTTGTAGGTCGGGTTAGCGAAGCGTAACCCGACAGCCTCACTGATGGAAGACCACCTGTGTTAGGGAGCCGTTGAGAGGCGGGTCGGCAACCATGCGCATCACGGACATCGATATCCAAGGGTTTGGGATGTTTCACGACACCCATATTCCCGATATTGCCCCTGCCGTCACGGTGTTTGAAGGCCGGAATGAAGCGGGGAAGACCACCTTGATGGCGTATATCCGGGCCGTGTTGTTCGGATTTGAACATCGCCGGGGGAGCAGCAATCGGTATGAACCGGTTCGAGGCGGGGCGCATGGTGGGGCCCTGGTGGTAGAAACGGCAGAGGGCAAGTGGTTTCGGATCGAACGGCTGGCTAAAAATGTCAAGAGTCAAGTCAACGTTGTGGCCATGTTTCCGTTTCAACAGACTGTTTCAGAACCTGAGAAGACCATGTCCGATGAAGCCCGACTCCAACAATTAGTCTATGGCACCTCGAAACTCATGTATCAAAATGTGTTTGCGTTTGGAATCGGTGAATTGGAACGATTGGACACGCTGCAAGCCGATGAGATCAGCCAACACATTTACACCGTGGGAATGGGTGCCGGGTTGACTGCACTGCCGACCGTGCAAAATTCGTTGGAAGCGGAGCAAGCGCAATTATTTAAGTCTGGTGGTCGCAAGCCACCGATGAATCAAGTGCTTCAAGAATTAGATCACGTCCAGACCAGTCTCCGTGAGATGCAAAAACTTCCCGACGAATATCAGGGTCTGAAGGAACGCTCACGGATATTGGATCGGGAAATCGAAGCCCACCAAGGCCAATTCGACGAGGCGCACACGCAACGTGACTGGGTGGCATCGTTAGTGAACGCTCGTGGAGATTGGGAACAACTCCAAGTGGTTCGGCAGGCGTTACACGAAATCCCGATCATTGAGAACTTTCCAGCCGGAGGAGTGGAGCGGTTAGAACAAGTGGAGCGAACCCTCGGGAGTCTGGAGGCTCGGCTGGATGCACTCCGGTCCGCCATTCACACCGTCGAGGAGAGGAACACGCAAATTCCTCTCGATGCCCCGGTCCTTGAGCATCAGCATGATCGTGAAGCCTTAGAGCACGGTGGAGGTTCGTCCAAGGAGTGGTGGGACGCCCTGAGTGACTGGCGTTCACGGGTTGCCGACCGAAGAAACGTCCTTGATGAAACGGTCAGCCGTCTTGGCCCGGCATGGAACGATGAGCGCCTCGAGGCGTTTGCCCTATCCGTCCCGATGCGGGAAAACGTTCACGAGCTTCGCGACCGCCTGGAGGCCTGTCAACAGGAGGTTCGAGAAGCGCACCGGGCTCAACAAGACGTCGAACGACTCAAGAAAGACAAAGAAGAGGAATTGGAACGGCTGCAGGAACAAGTCGATGAGCCGTCCCCCTTTGATTCGGAGTCCCGTATCCCGATCGAAGAACGAGAAATGGCGCTTCGTCAGTGGGTGCAACTTCAGCATGAATTGGATCTCACCCGACAACGTGGCCGAGACCTCCAAGCCCTGGCCCTGACAGTTTCGGATCAGATCGACGCCTGTCAGGATGAGTTCGAGTCCGAGGAGAGGCACCAGCCGCTTCCGTTATGGGCGTTGTTCGTGATCAGTGTGGGGTTTTTGGTCTTATCGATGGGTTCCATGTTTCTTGAGCGCGAATTTTTTCTGACGAGCACGTTAGCCACGGTCGGGATTGTCGTGATTGGTCTCTTGTCGTGGTGGCGATACGGCCTTCAGAGACACCAACGTCTTCGATTAGAAGGCCTGCATGAGAAGTGTCAGGAATTGATGGACCGGCAGGAAGAAGTAGAGCGTGAGGTGCGCCAACGGGAACACGACACACACCGACTCCAAGAAAACATGAAGCAACTCAGCCAAGGGGTGCTTGGGCAGGACCTTGATTCAATAGACCTCGTCGACTCCGCGCGTCGGTCCTTGGAAGCCGAGCGGCGCGCCATGGAGCGGAGGGAAGCCCTTCGGGTCAGCATGCAAGATCAAGAAGAAGCGTTGAGAACGTTACGCGAAAAAGCCAAAGAGACCCTCAAGCAACGTCAGTCGGCGGAACAGGCACAAAACGAGGCGCAAGCGGCGTGGAATGGATTGCTGGTCAGTCTGAGCCTTTCTTCAGAGCTGACCCCCGATGGGGCGCTTGAGGTCATGGCAGACATTGGGCGTGCTCAGGGTCAACTGCGAGAATGGCGAGCCGCGATCGCGGAAAAGCGGGCAGAAGTGGAGACGACCGAAGCGGAGAAACGTCGTTCCATGGAACAGCGCAAAGGGTTGCTCCAGGCCGGGGGTGCGGTCGATGCGGAATCATTCCGTCAACGTGCCGATCTGTATGCACGGCGGGTTGTATTGGAATACGACCAACGCCAATTGGAAGCGGCGTTGCGCGCGCATGCCGGTACTCCCGAACGTTATCAAGCAATGGCCGAAGCGTTGTCCATGAAGTCACGAGCCGAATGGAAGCGGGAACTGAGTGAACGCGAACGAGACGGTCAACACGTGGGAGAAGTCTTGACCAAAAAATTGCAAGAGAAGGGACGCGTCGAGCAGCGGATACACGACCTGGAACACGATGAACGACTCTCGAATCTTCTGTTGAAAAAACAAGATCTGGTGACGCGGCTTGGCCAATACGCCGAGCGATGGGCGGTCCTCTCCATCTGTCGATATTTGTTAGACAAAGCGAGGGAACTGTATGAGCGGGAGCGGCAGCCGGCGGTGTTGCAAGAAGCGTCACAATTGTTCTCGGTGATGACGGCCGGCGAGTATGTGCGAGTGCAGGTGCCGTTGGGAGAGATGCGCCTAGAGGTCCAAACCGCCAAGGGCGCGTCACGGCCCACTGAGAAACTGAGTCGCGGGACGGCCGAGCAATTGTATCTGGCCATGCGCATAGCCTTTGTGCGGGAATATGCCAAACATGCCGGGCCGTTACCGGTGGTCGTGGATGACATTTTAGTGAATTTTGATCCGAAGCGGGCCAAGGCGACCATCAAGGTATTGGGACAACTCGCCGCCACCCATCAAGTGCTGGTGTTTACCTGTCATCCCCACGTGGCCCGGTGGTTTGAAGAAACCCTCGACGATGTCTCAGTTCGACCGATGCCCCAATGTGTGCAGGCTTCCAAGTGAAGAACGGTGAATAAAGAATTATCGGTGGCAATGGCATTAGCCAGGCAGGCGGGCAAAATTGTGATGGACGTGTATGCCACGGATTTTGCCGTGGCGTATAAAGGCAAAAACGATCCTGTGACCGAGGCCGATCAGCAAGGGAACGACTTGATTGTGAAGGGCCTGCAAGAGGCCTTTCCTCACGACATCGTGGTGGCCGAGGAAAGTCCAAGACCCGCCGTCACCCAATCCGCCACGCGGGTGTGGTACGTTGATCCGCTTGACGGCACCAAAGAATTTATTGCCAAGAACGGAGAGTTCTCCGTGATGATCGGGCTCGCAGTCAACGGACAAGCGCAACTCGGCGTGGTCTATCGACCGGATGGAGACCTGCTGTATGCCGGAGCCGTGGGCCATGAGGCGTGGATGGAACAACAAGGGATCCGAACGCCCTTAGTGATCAAGGAAAGAGATTCCGGAAGATCGCTCACCTTGACGGTCTCTCGGTCGCATCGACATCCCCTGGTCGAAAAGATCGGCCAAGCGCTCGGCGTGGGGAACGAAATTCTATCGGGAAGTGTCGGATTGAAAATCGGCCTGATTGCGAGAGGAGACGCCGACGTGTACCTGGAGCCCGGTCCCTATACCAAGCTCTGGGACTCTTGTGCCCCGGAAG
The DNA here is from genome assembly GCA_965247845.1 of Nitrospirales bacterium. Classification (GTDB taxonomy): domain Bacteria; phylum Nitrospirota; class Nitrospiria; order Nitrospirales; family UBA8639; genus Bin75. The sequence goes on from OZ252040.1 coordinate 1,670,612, forward strand.
CGATTCTGCGAGCGGCGGGAGGAGAATTTACCACGATCCTGGGGCAGCCCCTGGTCTATGGCTTACAGCAACTCGCCAACACGCATGGCCTGCTGGCGACCAATGGGTTCTGTCATGAACGAGTCGTTCAAGCGTTGCAACCGGTCGTGGAAGAGTTGGGGGTGAAGCCACGTGAAACGTAAGCGTGAAACCTGATTCGTAAACCGAAGAAGCACTTCGTGCAGGATGACCACACCATATTTGTCATTCTGGGAATAAATGCCAAAAAGTGTTGGTTTTTAGCTCGGGCAGAGAGGCTCATACTAGCGAAAATAGGCATGGGGAGAAGGCCCGCACGAGTCCTTTTGTTCATCACAGGACCCCCTTGTTCAACAGGTTCAATACAAAGAGGCGTAACCTACTATGATGAAAAGGCTTTCTCCTCATTTTCCCAACACTTTTTGGCATTTATTCCCATTCTGAGCCGTAGGCGCTTGTCCTCGACGCTTGTCCCCGATCTGACCGGGGATCTAATCGGGGGATGGCGCCCGACCTTTGGCAACAACACGAATGGTCATTCTGAGCCGTAGGCGAAAGAATCTATTTCGACAACGCGGACTCGCAACTACCAGACCCTTTCCTTCGACAGACTCAGGACAGGCGCGTTGCTCAGGGTGACAGCAATAGAACAGAGCGCAGCGAAGGAACGGTCCATCACGCCTTCTTTCTTGACGGGTTTTCATTCCGTCCCTAGAATACTTTTTCCGGTTTTTAGAAGGAGAATCAACGCATGATGCGCGATGACGTGGTGGTCATAGGCGGGGGGCTTGCAGGTTCGGAAGCGGCGTGGCAGGCGGCGGAGCGCGGAGCGCGGGTCACGCTGTACGAGATGCGACCCAAGCGAGGGACCGCGGCACACAAGACCGATCAGTTGGCGGAAATCGTATGCTCGAATTCGTTGGGGTCCGCGGACCCCATCAGCGCGCCGGGCATTTTGAAGGAAGAGATGCGGCTGCTGAATTCGCTGGTCATGCGGGCGGCGGAATCGGCACGTGTGCCCGCCGGGGCGGCGCTGGCGGTGGATCGTGAGATTTTCGCACGCGAAATCACCCGCACGCTGGAATCCCACCCGAATATTCGGATCATTCGAGAAGAGATTCAGGAGATTCCACCGGACGCCTTGTGCATCGTGGCCACGGGTCCCTTGACGTCCGAGCGTCTGGCGCAGGCCTTGACCGCACTCACGCAGAAGACGAACTTGGCGTTTTTTGATGCGATTTCCCCGATCATCGATACCGAGTCCATTGATATGGACAAAGTATTCCTGGCGTCACGCTATGAGAAGGGCAGCGCGGATTACCTGAATTGTCCGATGGATGAAGGAACGTATTCGGCCTTTTACGAGGCACTGATGGCGGCGGACAAAGTGCAAGCGAAGGACTTTGAAAAAGTGCCCTACTTTGAAGGGTGCCTTCCCATTGAAGCGATGGCGGAACGTGGAAAGCAGACGTTAACCTTTGGTCCGATGAAACCCGTCGGGTTGGTTGATCCACGCACCGGCATCCAACCGCATGCGGTGCTCCAATTGCGTGCGGAAAATCGCTATGGTTCGTGTTATAACATGGTAGGGTTTCAAACCAAGCTGACCTATCCGGAGCAAAAACGCGTGTTTCGAATGATTCCGGGTCTCGAACGCGCAGAGTTTCTACGATATGGCAGTGTGCATCGGAATACCTTTGTGAACTCCCCTGCATTGTTGCGGAATACGTTGCAATTGAAGATGCGCAGGACCACGTGGTTGGCGGGGTGTCTCGTCGGCGTGGAAGGCTATGTCGAATCCGCCGCGACCGGCGGCTTGGCGGGCATCAATGCCGGTCGGGCGTTGGCCGATCTGCCGTTGGTGACTCCTCCCCTCACCACGGCACATGGGGCGTTGGTGAATTATATTACGACGAGCGACGCCCGGCATTTTCAGCCCATGAATACCAACTTTGGACTGTTTCCGCCCCTGCCCACGAACATGCGGGACAAAGAACAAAAGCGTCGAATGATCCACCAACGGGCCCTTGATGAGTTTCAAACATGGAAGCAGCAATTCTCACTTTCCTGACGTATCTCGATGTAGAGCGTGGCTCGTCGCGGGAAACGATTCGCAGTTATCAATCGGACCTGCGACAATTTGTGGCCTTTCTCAAAACCGTCACAGGCGACGTGGTTCCAGATCCAACCCAGATAGATGTGGTACTCATTCGTCGATTTCTGGTGTGGTTGGCTGGTCGGAATGACAAAAAATCGTCGCAAGCACGGAAGCTCGCGACGCTGCGCAGTCTCTTCAAATTTTTACATCGACGCGGGCAGGTGCCGAGCAATCCCGTGGCTCACGTTCGGACCCCACGGATTGGGCAACGCTTGCCTCGTGTCCTGACGAAAGATGAGGCGGAGCGGGTGATAGAGTCTCCTGATGCCAATGAGGGGGCCTACGCCGTAAGAGATCAGGCTATTTTGGAAACCCTCTATTCAACGGGTGCGAGGGTGAGCGAGTTGGTGGGGGTGAATTGGAGCGATCTCAGTCTTGATGAAGGGATGGTGCGGTTGAGAGGCAAAGGCAAAAAAGAGCGCCTCGTGCCGATCGGGCACGTGGCGATCGAGGCGATCCAAGACTATCTTGCGGTGACACCGGTGCGTTCGAGCCCGGCAACGGCCAAGGGCGTGGCTTCGGCCTCGACCCTTACAGTGAAGCCGACCGATGGCCCGGTGTTCCGAAATAATCGAGGGGGCCGGTTGTCGACACGGAGTGTGGAGCGAATCGTCCAACGTTATGCCGCTCGGTTGCAGGTGGGGACCATCACACCGCATACCTTTCGGCATTCCTATGCCACGCATTTATTGGATGAGGGGGCCGACCTCCGGGTCATCCAGGAAATGCTCGGGCACGCGTCGTTGGCCACCACCCAAAAATACACGCATCTGGCCACGGATCGGTTGATGGAAGTGTATGATCAGGCGCATCCACGGTCAGGAGACGTCAGGACGGCAAAGCCCGTAACCCCGAGGAAACCTTCATGAAAATTCGATCCACCACGATTCTTTCCGTTCGTCTGGACGGAGCGGTGGCCATGGGATCAGACGGCCAAGTGACGGTCGGGACGACGGTGATGAAGGCCAACGCCCGCAAAGTCCGCCGTCTCTATCACGATCAAGTGATCGCAGGCTTTGCAGGAGCCACGGCGGATGCCTTGACCCTCTTTGAAAAATTCGAGGCCAAGCTAGAAGAATATCGAGGTAACCTGACCAGGGCCGCGGTCGAGTTGGCGAAAGAGTGGCGGACGGATCGCGTGCTGCGTCGCCTGGAAGCGCTGTTGATCGTCGCGGATCTGGATCGGTCCTTTCTCATTTCCGGGACAGGGGACGTCGTGGAACCGGAAGATGGGATTCTCGCCATTGGGTCGGGCGGACCGTATGCACTGGCTGCGGCACGAGCGCTGATAGACAATTCCTCCTTAGCGTCAAGAGACATTGTCGACAAAGCGATGCACATTGCAGGCGGCATCGATATCTACACGAATCACGAAATCGTGATCGAAGAATTGAAGGCATCGTCATGAGTCACGCCTCCCCGGACGAAACGGGTCCACTCGATAGCTTATCTCCTCGCGAAATTGTCGCAGTGCTCGACCGATATGTGATCGGGCAACGTGATGCCAAACGGATGGTGGCCATCGCGTTGCGGAATCGATGGCGCCGTCAACAGCTCAGCCCGGAATTGCGAGAAGAAATTTTCCCGAAAAATATCATCATGATCGGGCCGACGGGTGTGGGAAAAACGGAAATTTCCAGGCGATTGGCGAAACTGGCCGATGCCCCGTTCATTAAAGTCGAGGCGTCGAAATTTACCGAAGTGGGGTATGTCGGGCGTGACGTGGAATCGATCATCCGCGACCTCACGGAACAGTCGGTCAATCTGGTGAAAAGTTCGTCGCTGAAGCGAGTCGAACGGAAGGCCGAAGACCTGGCCGAAGATCGCGTGCTCGATTTATTACTGCCTCCGAGTTCGTCTCGGACCACGGGGGTGCAAGAGGAGGAGCCGTCGTCGGCGAAACCGTCCGGGGCTTCGGGAGACACCACGCGGCAAAAGCTCCGCAAGCAATTACGGGAAGGCCGGCTCGATACCCGAACGGTGGAAATGGAAATCAAGGAACGCGGGCTGCCGGTTGGGATTATCTCCAATGTCGGAGGCATGGAAGACCTCGAAAATCATCTTCGCGATATGTTGGGCGGGTTGATGCCCGGGAAGAAAAAAAATCGAGTCATGAAAATTCCCGATGCCCTGAAGTATTTTGCGCAAGAGGAAGCGCAAAAACTGATTGATATGGACGAGGTGACGCGCGATGCCGTCGAACGGGTCGAGCAATCCGGCATCGTCTTTTTAGATGAAATTGATAAAATCGCCGGTCGTGAGAAGAATATGGGCCCCGATGTGTCCCGAGAAGGCGTGCAGCGGGATTTGCTGCCGATTGTCGAAGGGTCGACCATCAATACCAAGTACGGCCCGGTGAAGACCGACCATATTCTGTTTATTGCCGCCGGGGCGTTTCATGTGGCCAAACCGGCCGATTTGATTCCTGAACTGCAGGGCCGTTTTCCCATTCGTGTGGAGTTAGAGCCCTTGACCAGGGGAGATCTGGTGCGAATCTTGACGGAACCCCGGAATGCTTTGGTGAAACAATATCAAGCCTTGCTGGAAACCGAAGGCATTACGCTTGATTTTACCCGAGAAGGGATTGAAGAAATTGCGGCCATTGCGGTCGAGGTCAATGATCGAACGGAAAATATCGGCGCACGCCGACTCTTTACGATTGTGGAGCGGTTGCTCGAAGAAGTCTCCTTTGAGGCGCAGGAGTTGCAAGAGAAAAAAGTGGTGATCGATGCGTCCTATGTGAATGGTCATTTAAAGGAGATCGTCAAGGATCAAGATCTGAGCCGGTACATTCTGTAGAAACGTCGGTCGCATCTCGTCGTTCGTCTCTTGTGGAAGGACGACAGACGGAAGATGACCGATCAACACCGAGACCAACCATGGAAAAACTGATTCAGAAAGCCGATGTCCTCGTCGAGGCGTTGCCCTACATTCGGACGTTTGCGGGCAAGACCATCGTCATCAAATACGGTGGGAAGGCCATGATTCAGGATGAACTGAAAGATGGCTTTGCCGAAGACGTCGTGTTGATGAAATATGTCGGGCTCAATCCCGTGATCGTGCATGGGGGCGGGCCGCAAATCGATCAAATGCTTGCTCGGTTGGGCATGAAGCCGACCTTTAAACGAGGCGTTCGGGTCACGGATCAAGCGACCATGGACGTGGTCGAAATGGTCTTGGGGGGAAAGATCAATAAAGAAATCGTGACGTTACTCAATCAACATGGAGGGAAGGCCATCGGGATAACCGGAAAGGATGCACAGTTCATTGTGTGCAAACCGTTTTCCGCAAAAGGCTGGTCACAAGGGTTAAGCCATGATCCCCACAATCAGACAGAGGAAGAGTATGGCTTGGTGGGGGAGGTCGATAAAATCGAACCGCAGCTTATCACGAAATTGCAGCAAGAAAATTTGATTCCGGTTATCGCTCCCATCGGCGTCGATCGCAAAGGGAAACCGCATAATATCAATGCGGACCTCGTGGCCGGTGCCGTGGCCGGGGCGTTGCAAGCGGAAAAACTGTTGATGCTCACCGATGTGCGAGGCATTCGTGGTGCCAACAATCGGCATGTGTCCACCTTATCCAGAAAAGACGTCGAACGAATGGTAAAAAAAGGCACGATTAGTGAAGGCATGCTGCCCAAAGTGCGGGCCTGCTTACTCGGACTCGAAGCCGGTGTGCAAAAGGCCCATATTATTGATGGCCGGGTCGAGCATGCCATTTTACTCGAGATTTTCACGGACAAAGGAATCGGCACGGAGATTGTGGCGTAACCGTTGGCCTTATGAAACTCACGAAATCGCAAACCGGCACGGAACGGAAGAACCGGGCCGCCGTTCCTCCACCGGATCAAAAGACCGTGCTGCTGTTGGTTCATCTGCAGAACGACTTTTGTCCGGGGGGAGCCTTGCCGGTACCGGAAGGGCATCACGTCATTCCCGTTGCCAATGAATGGATTGGCGTGTTTGCCGCGCAGGGCTATGGCATTGTCGCCACGCGGGATTGGCATCCACCCGATCACTGTTCATTTCAGGAACAGGGAGGGCCGTGGCCGGTGCATTGTGTGCAGGGGTCCTTGGGCTCGCAATTTCACCCGAACCTCAAGATGCCCCCGGGCACGTTGATTGTGTCCGGGGCTACCAACCAGAAAAAGGAAGCCTATTCCGGTTTTGATGGGACGACGTTGGACGAGCGTCTTGAAGATTTAGGGGCACAAACCGTATACGTGATCGGGCTTGCCACTGACTATTGCGTGAAACAAACCGTCTTGGACGCCTGCCGACTGGGCTTTCGAGTCGTTGTCCTCAGAGATGGAGTTCGTGGAATTGATGTGGAACCTGGAGATTCCGATCGAGCGCTGGAGGCCATGCAAGAATCCGGCGCCATTGTCGCCCGTTCGGCAGACCTGGCAACTCCGTGAAGAGCGTGCCCCCCCTAGGCCCGTCATCTCTCCATCTGCAACTCGCACCAGACAGGCGTATGATCGGAAGGTTTCTCTTTCCCGCGTGGGCCTTTGTCCACCCCGGAGGCCACGAGCCGGTCGGCAGCCTGCGGAGAGAGGAGCAAGTGGTCGATACGTAACCCCTGGTCCTTGTTCCAGCATCCGGCTTGGTAATCCCAAAAGGTGTACACGCCTAGGTGCGGATGCTGGGCTCGAATCGCATCGGTGAGTCCCAGATAACATACGGTCTGAAACCGGGCGCGGGTCTCGGGGTGACAGAGCGCGTCATTGGCAAACCCCTCAGGGTCATACACGTCATCATCCGTGGGACAGACGTTATAATCGCCGCCCAACACGAACGGCTCCTCATACTTCAGCAGGGTGCGAACATGGGCAATCAGGCGATCCATCCACGCCAGTTTATAGGAAAATTTTTCCGTCTCGATCGGATTGCCGTTCGGCAGATACATCGACGCGACGCGGACAGAGCCCCGGGCGGATGCAATGGTGGCTTCGATGTACCGGGCCTGCGTATCGGATGAATCGCCGGGCAGCGCCCGCTGTTCCACTTCAATGGGCTGCTTCGCGAGAATCCCTACGCCGTTGAAGGTTTTCTGTCCGACGATCGCGACGTGATAGCCGAGGTCTTCAATCTCGGATTGGGGAAGACGCTCTTCCAGCGATTTCAATTCCTGGAGCAACAGGACATCCGGGCTCACCTCTCTCAGATAAGCCGTGACATGCGGCAGCCGGACATTAATGGAGTTCACATTCCATGTGGCGATCTTCATGCAAGGAGATTCTAAAGAGTTCGGTTGATGCGTGGCAATTGTTCAGGAATCAAGTCGGCAATGCATGCGTAGGCTTCAATTGAACGCAGCAACGCTAATGCGCTTCGCCCCACGACTGGCCCTGTCCCACGTCCACCGTCAGCGGTACCGACAAATGAAGCGCGGGAAGGCACGCCGATTCCATGACGGTCTTCACCACCTCGGCCGTTTGCTCGACGATTGCTTCGTCGACTTCAAAGAGCAATTCATCGTGGACCGTTAACAGCATGTGCGCTCGCGTGTCGAGGCCATGCCGCGCCAACGCCGCGGGCACGCGAATCATGGCGCGTTTCAGCACGTCGGCGGCAGTGCCTTGGATCGGGGCGTTGATCGCCGCGCGTTCGGCAACATTGCGTCGTGCGGCATGTTTCTCGTGGATGCCCGGGACATGGCACCGACGTCCGAAGAGCGTCTCCACATATCCATGTTCGCGGCAGAATTGCTTGGTGCGGTGCATATAGTCTTGGATGCCGGGGTATCGCTCAAAATAGGCCTTCATGTACTCAGCGGCTTCTTCGTTGGAAATGCCCAGTTGTCGACTGAGTCCGAATGCGCTGATCCCGTAAATAATACCGAAATTAATGGCCTTGGCTCGACGCCGCATCGCCGGGTCCACCGTGCCGGCGTCGACTCCAAACATTTGACTGGCGGTCAGGGCATGAATGTCTTGGCCTTCATGGAACGCGCGTTTCAACGCATCGATATTGGCAATGTGGGCGAGGAGACGGAGTTCAATTTGCGAGTAGTCCAGCGACAGCAGGCTCCTCCCCGGCTTGGCCACGAAGGCATGGCGAATTTTTCGACCGTCTTCGGTCCGGATAGGAATATTTTGAAGATTGGGGTTCGTCGAAGACAGGCGGCCGGTCGACGCGGCGGCCATGGCAAAGGAGGTGTGCACGCGACCCGTTCGCGGATTGATCTGTTCGACCAAGGCGTCGGTATACGTGCTTTTTAATTTGTCGAGCTGTCGCCATTCCAACACCGTCGCCGGCAGGTCGTGTCCTTCGGCGGCCAGCGATTCCAATACATCGGCTCCTGTGGAATAGGCGCCGGATTTTCCTTTGTGTCCGCCCTCCAATTGCATTTCGTCAAACAAGACCTCCCCCAGTTGTTTAGGAGAGCCGACGTTAAATTCGTGACCGACGAGTCGGTAAATGTCTTTCTCCAAGGCGCGTTGACGTTCTGCGAATTCTCGGCTGAGTTGCTCCAGTTTCGCATGATCGACGTTGATGCCCTCGATTTCCATGTCGACCAGGACGGACACAAGGGGCCGTTCCAAGGTCTCATAAGGCGTCACCATGCGTTCGGCCAGCAGGCGGGGTTTGAGGAATTGGTGAAACCGCAAGGTTATGTCGACGTCTTCGGCGGCGTAGGCCAAGGCTTGATCCAGCGGGACCAGATCAAAGGTGATTTGTGCTTTTCCCGTGCCGGCCACGTCCTTGAACTTGATCGTCCGATGGCCCAGATGCAGCCCGGCCAATTCATCCATGCCGTGGCCATGACTGCCTCCGTCCAGGATGTAGGACATCAGCATGGTGTCGTCGACCGGTGAGATGGCGACGTCGTAGCGTCGAAGCACCACCATGTCGTATTTCAGGTTATGCCCGATTTTGAGCACCGAGGGCTCGGCGAAGAGTGGACGCAGGATGTCGAGTGCGTCGTCGAGCGGAATTTGTCTAAGCGGTTCCTGCTGTTGAGCGGGAGGATTCTCCCCCGAGGAGTGGGAAGAGTCCAATGCAGATGCGGGCGCAGGGTGACGGTGCGCAAGAGGGATGTAGCACGCATGACCGGGTTGCACGCACAGAGAAATGCCGACCAATTCCGCGAGACTTTCATCCACCGACGTGGTTTCGGTATCGATCGCGACTGCGCCGGCATAGCGCGCTCGGGTCACCCAGTCTTGCAAGACCGCCGTGGATTGGACCAATTCATAGCGGGTGGCGGCCGGCGGAGCCTTTTCGATCTCAGGGACGACTTTCCCGGACGCCGCCAGGCGGCTTTGGACTTTGGCCATGAGTGCTCTGAAGCCCTGTTCATTGAGGAACGTGAGCAATTGTGAGGGGTCAGGGTCTTGGCGTCGTAACTGGGTCACCGTCACGTCCGTCGGCACATCATCCCGTAAACGAACCAGTTCTCGTGACAGTCTGGCTTGATCGGCAAAATCGATGAGGCTTTGGCGTCGCTTCGGCTGTTTGATTTCTCCGGCTCGGGCCAAGAGTGAATCCAGGTCGCCATAGGCTTGAATGAGGAGGGCCGCGGTTTTCACGCCAATGCCGGGGACCCCGGGGACATTGTCCGTGGAATCGCCGGCCAGGGCTTGCACGTCCACCACTTTCTCCGGGCGAACGCCGAATTTTTCTTTGACTTCGGCTGGGCCGATCCTTCGGTTTTTGATGGCGTCGAACATGTTCACCCGATCGGACACCAACTGCATCATGTCTTTATCCGAGGACACAATCATGACGTCAAACCCTTCCGCCTCGGCATGTCGCGCATAGGTGGCAATCAGGTCATCCGCTTCGAAGCCTGGCCTTTCAATACATGCCACCTTGAAGGCCCGCGTGGCGTCTCGAACCAACGGAAATTGAGGGATCAGTTCGTCGGGCGGGTCGGGTCGATTGGCTTTATAATCGGGAAAAATCTCATGCCGAAAGGACTCCCGCGCCGAATCGAAGATCACGGCTACATGCGTGGCCTGAAGGTCCTCCAGCAGTTTGAGCAACATGTTGGTAAACCCAAGGACGGCGTTCACGGGCGTCCCATCCGATCGGGTCAGCAACGGGAGAGCGTGGAACGCCCGAAACAAGAAGCTGGACCCATCCACCAAACACAGGTGTCGGTCAGCAGAGTCTTGGTGTGGCGGCTTCATCATGTTGTCCATGGGTGTCGTCCTCAATCCACCATTCTACCAATCAAAGGATGGAGAATGCAGCAGGGGCAAGGAAAGAGCCTGTCCCCCCGGAATGCACAGTAGTGGACCCCTACTCCTGCTTGACACGTTTGTAGAGGGGGCCTATCATTTTATTGGGTACACCATTAACGAAGAGGTAGGTGATGGGGTAGCTTCCTGTACATTGACCGCCTGTGGACAAGATCGAGACAAAGCCCTTTGGACCGTAAAGATCCAAAGGGCTTTTTTAATGTTCATCCGTGATCACGAAACCGAATCCTTTCTGCATATCATCAAGAAGGAGGGTCATTATGACAGAACCTAAAACTGCTGCGATGTTCGGTTCCAACCCGGGGTATGGCCGCGTGTTGCTTGTGGAGGACGATCCCGGTATTTGCAAAGAGATGCGTGCCACCTTGGAAACGGCGGGGTTCGAGGTGGTGGAAGCCGATACGGAAGAGCGGGCGATCGGTGTAGCCAACGAAGGCGAAAATCCATTGTTGCTTGATGTCGTGATCACGGATATCGACAAGAATTTGGGTGTCAATTCCATGAATTATTTTAAAGCCCAATTTCCGCATATTTCCTTGATTGCTTTAACGGGTCTGCTCGAAGAAAAGGGATCCGGCTCTTCGGAAATTCGGATCGGCATTGTGGGGGCCGGGAAAGGCGGGCGGGCGCTGCTCGATGTGTTGCTTCATCTCTCGGCTGCTCAGGTGGTGGGTATAACGGACAAGGATCCCGGGGCCCCCGGATTACAGTTTGCGCAAGAATTCCAGGTTCCGGTGGCGTCTGATCCGATGAGTCTGATAAGCAGGGCTGATTTGGATCTCATCATCGATGTGACCGGCGATCCCGCCATGGGAGCGCTGATAGCAGAGAAAAAACAGCCCCGTACCGAGGTGCTCGGCGGAGCGGCGTCAAAACTCTTATGGCTGCTGGTTCAACGAGAACGGGAGATGCAATCCCAACTGCTTCGGTCTGAAAAGTTGGCGGGGATGATTCGTGATGGGGTGAAAGATTTTCTCATAAAACCACTCGGGAAAGATCGGTTGCTGAAGGCGGTCTCATCCGCAGTGGAGCATCGCGAATTGAATCGATTGTAAGGGAACCGGGCAAATCAGTGAGGCCACGGTCCCACGCGGAGCCCCGGCCGTCGCCGGGGAGAGTTCTGCTCCGGCCCGACCTGCCCGGCGGCAAGTCCGGCCATATCCGCTTGCTCAACGTCCGTGCACGCTCGCGCCCCAGACGGTGAAGCGTCTGCCGGTACGAGCGAACGGCCGGTTTGATAATGCCGAAGCCCCTAATTTTTACAAGGGAGTCTCTCGGCTTAGCAGTCGGGGAAATACCTGCCAGCGTCTTTCCTGCATAGCACGGAATCCTGTTTATCCCCCGCCTGGTTGAAGGGGAAAAGGATTTCACCTTCATAGGCTTGAGTACTTGTCAGCACGCCTTTTCTTGCAAAGATTGATGCGTCTGCGTATGCTCAATCGTACGGTATTACTCCCCAGGCCACGGTATGTCGGAACAGCACCAAATAGAAGAATCCCGCAAGGAAATTGATCGGCTGGACGATGAGATCCTGCGGCTCCTCAATGAGCGCTCTCGTCACGTCATCACGATTGGCAAGACGAAACGAGAAGCGGACCCTCATGCCCTGCTGCACACCCCCGGACGAGAGGCCTCCATTGTGGAACGCTTGGCGCGTCACAACCCCGGTCCCTTTCCCAACGAGGCGATTCGCCCGGTGTATCGGGAAATTATGTCCGCCTCCTTGTCGTTAGAAGGCTTGCAGACCGTGGCGTACTTGGGTCCCCCTGCCACGTTTACGCATTTGGCGGCCCTGGGAAAATTTGGCGAGTCTGCCCAATATATGTCGGTCAGCGGGATTAAAGAAGTGTTTGATGAAGTCGAACGCGGACGCGCGCTCTATGGGGTCGTGCCGATCGAAAACTCGACCGAAGGCGTGGTGAATTACACCCTTGATATGTTTATCGACTCCAGTCTGATGATCTATGGGGAAGTCATGCAGGAGGTTTCCCATCATCTCATGTCGAAGAGTGAGCGAGTCGAGGACGTCGAGACGATTTATTCACATTCTCATGCCCTGGCGCAGTGTCGGAATTGGTTGGAAACCAATATGCCCACGGTGCCGGTGTCGGAAGCCCCCAGTACCTCGCGCGCGGCCGAACGGTGCAGGGAAGAACCTCGTGCGGCCGCCATTGCCTCTGAACTGGCGGCGCACATGTATGGCCTGCACATTTTGAAATCGAGAATTGAGGATAATATTAACAACTTCACGAGATTTTTAGTGTTGTGCAAGCATTGTTCCGATCCCACGGGAAACGACAAGACATCGGTCATGTTGTCGGTGAAGGATAAGGCCGGTGCGCTCTATGATTTGCTGCGGCCCTTTGCCTCCAATGGCATCAGTATGAGCAAAATCGAGTCGAGACCTTCGCGCCGCAAGGCCTGGGAATATATCTTTTTTGTCGATATTGAGGGCCATATACGTGAAGACCGGATCCGCCGAACCCTTGAGGAACTCAAGGGCCGGTGTTTGTTCTTGAAAATTCTCGGTTCGTATCCCATCCATTCCTGAAAAGTGCCCCCTCACCCCAACCCTCTCCCACCAGGGGAGAGGGAGTTGAGGAGCAGGAATGGTCAACGAACGCATGAATGGCAAATGTCTATCCGAGTTCACCCCAATATAGCCAAACTCGTTCCGTACTCCCCCGGGAAACCCCTCGATGAGTTGGAGCGGGAATTGGGCATTCGTGGAGCCGTGAAGCTCGCGTCCAATGAAAATCCGCTTGGTCCCTCGCCTCGGGCCCTGGCGGCGTTGGACGAAGGGAAAAAGACCGTGCATCTCTATCCGGACGGCGGGGCGCATGATCTCACGCGCGCGCTGGCCGACCAATGGAAAGTGTCCGGCAACCAGATCGTCGTGGGCAACGGATCCGATGAAATCATCAGCCTGTTGGTCAAGGCGTTCGTGGCCCCTGGGGAGGAAGCCGTGATGGCGGACCAGACCTTCGTCATGTATCAACTCGCCGTGACCGGGGGGCATGGGGTCTGCGTGGAAGTCCCCTTGAAAGACTGGCGGCACGATCTTTCGGCCATGGCGCGGGCCGTCACCAATCGAACGCGGTTGGTGTTTGTCTGCAATCCCAACAATCCCACGGGCACCATGGTGAGCCACGAGGAAGTCCGGGAGTTCATGGCAGCCGTCCCGGATCACGTGATCGTGGTGTTTGACGAAGCCTATTATGAATATGTCCGGGACCCGCACTATCCCGACACCGTCGACTACGTTCGACAAAACCGGCCGGTGGTGGTGTTACGGACGTTTTCCAAAATTTACGGATTGGCGGGGTTGCGCATCGGATACGGGATCGCGACACCGGAAATCGTCGAGTATCTCCATCGTGTGCGAAACCCGTTCAACGCCAATACCCTGGCACAATTCGCGGCCTGTGCGGCGTTAGGTGACGAAAAGCATGTCGCCGCCAGTCGAGCGAACAATGAAGCGGAAATGGCGTCGGTGGACAACGGGCTGCGGGCATTGGGGTTGGCGCCCCTTCCCAGTCAGGCGAACTTTCTCTATTTTGATACGCATCGGGACGGCCGCGAAGTGTTTAACCGGCTCCTTCGTGCAGGAATCATCGTTCGGCATATCTGCGGTTCGATGCTTCGCGTGACAATCGGGCGGCCGGAGGAGAACCGTCGATTCCTCAAGGCCTTGAGCAACGTGCTGGAGACCATGCCTCGTGCCGAGGATAAGGATTCCTGATGATTATCGTATTCAAGCCGCATGCCACGGAAGAAGACATCGATCATGTCACGGATCGACTCCGGGAATTAGGTCTGAAATCGCAAATGTCCCGTGGCGAGGAACGCACCATCATCGGAGTGATCGGCGACGAACGCCTGTTGGAACACCAACCGCTCAGTGTGTTCCCCGGCGTGGAGAGCGTGACGCCCATTTTGACGCCGTGGAAGCTGGTGGGCCGTGAATTTCAAGCACAAGACTCGGTGATCGCGGTGGACCGGGTGACGGTGGGCGGCAAACGAGTCGTCGTGATGGCCGGACCCTGTGCCGTCGAGAAATTGGAAGTGACGGTCGGGATTGCGCATGAAGTCAAAGCCGCCGGGGGCTCGATCCTTCGAGGCGGCGCGTACAAACCCCGAACCTCTCCCTATTCGTTTCAAGGCCTGGGTCGTGAAGGGCTCGATTTTTTGGTTGAAGCGAAACAGCAGACGGGCATGCCCGTGGTCAGTGAAATTTTGGATCCCCGTGACACGGACGTGTTCCTGGAAAAAGCCGACATCATTCAGATCGGGGCGCGGAACATGCAGAACTTCGAATTGCTCAAAGAAGTCGGAGCCTATGATAAGCCGGTTCTCTTGAAACGAGGGCTTTCGGCCACGATCAAGGAATTTTTATTGTCGGCCGAATACATCGTGTCTCGCGGCAATCGAAACGTGATGCTGTGTGAACGGGGCATTCGCACCTTTGAAACGCAATACCGCAATACGTTGGATCTGGCGGCGGTTCCCACATTGAAAGAACTGTCTCATTTGCCGGTGATTGTGGATCCCAGTCATGCAACGGGCAAATGGAACCTGGTGGCGCCCATGGCCAAGGCGGCCATTGCGGCAGGGGCCGACGGGCTCCTGATCGAGGTCCATTCGAATCCGGAATCCGCCCTCTGCGACGGAGAGGAATCGATCAAGCCGCATCGGTTCAAGGAATTGATGAACGACCTGAGAATCCTTGCGCAAGCCGTGGGAAGAGAATTGTAACCCGCCGTTCGCGGCTCTCGATCTTCGAGTGACGCGCACCATTGCTTCTCCTTCAGAGAATGACCGTACATTTCAGACAAGTCGCGATTGTTGGGGTCGGATTGATCGGGGGCTCCCTGGGCATGATCCTGAAGCGTCAAGGTCTGGCCGATCGCGTGGTCGGCGTGGGCCGAAGTCTGGGCAATCTGGACTTAGCCGTGCAACGCGGGGCCATCGATGCATATGAACGCGATCCCAAAGCCGCGATGCCGGGCACGGAGTTGGTCATCCTCGCCACGCCCGTGGAAAGTTACGCCACGCATCTCAAGGAATGGGGAAGTCTTCTGGAACCTGGAACAATCGTGAGCGACGTGGGAAGCGTCAAGGGCTCCTTAGTGGAACAGGTCGAATCGCTGATTCCGGCCGGTGTGCATTTCGTGGGCGCGCATCCCATCGCGGGCAAGGAAACGTCCGGGGTCGGAGCGGGCTCCGTCGATTTGTTCACCGGCGCCCTGTGCATGATCACCCCGACGGCGAACACCGATCCGCAAGCCGTCCTCACGGTTCAACAAGTCTGGGAGGCCACGGGCTCCGTGGTCCGGTCGATCGATCCTTTTGTGCACGATTGGATATTGGGAGCGGTCAGTCACCTTCCGCATGTCGCCGCCTTCGCACTTATGAATGCCTTGATGAATCTTCAACAACAGGGCAATGCGGAGTTGCTGGAGTATTCCGGCGGCGGTTTGCGGGATGCCACCCGAATCGCGGCAAGCTCTCCGGAAATGTGGCGCGATATTTTTCTTGGGAATCATGAAAATCTTCTGATCATGATTGAAGCCCTGGAAAAAGAATTGCAACGCTTCAAGGCATTGATCCAAGCGAAGGACGGACCGGGCTTGGAGCGCGAAATCGCCAAGGCGCGGGAAGCGCGGCAGCGGTTACAATGAGTTCACTCACGATCACACCGCACGGCCCCTTGCGTGGGGCGATTCAGGTCCCCGGTGACAAATCCATCACCCATCGGGCCTTGCTGGTCAGCGCCCTGGCCGAAGGCGCATCCACGATTACGGGATATTGTCGCGGAGAAGATTGCCTCAATACCCTCCGTGCGCTGCAAGCGTTAGGCATTGCCATCGAGGTCGAAGCAGACAAGGTTCGGGTCTCGGGCAAGGGGTTATGGGGATTGACCGAGCCCCTTCAACCGTTGGATTGCGGCAATTCGGGCACCGGCCTTCGTCTGTTGGCCGGGGTGCTGGCCGGTCAACCGTTTTGTTCGATTCTCACGGGTGACGACTCGCTTCGCCGCCGCCCCATGGGGCGGATCGTCAACCCCTTGCGCATGATGGGCGCAACGATTCAGGGGAGGAAAGGGGGCGAATTGGCGCCGTTGGCCATTCAGGGCGGTGCCTTAAAGGGAATCGAGTATCAATCGCCGGTGTCGAGCGCCCAGATCAAATCGGCGGTACTCTTTGCAGGGCTCTTTGCCGAAGGGGAGACGCGGTTTTCCGAACCCGTGCACTCTCGGGATCATACCGAGCGGATGTTCCGGTATCTCGGGATTCCGTTTGACACCCAGGGGGATCACATCGTTCTGCCGGGCCGTCCCACCTATGCGGCCAAGGATTTGGTCGTTCCCGGCGATTTGTCGGCCGCAGCCTTTTTTATCGTGGGAGCCACCCTGATTCCGGACTCTGAAGTGCGGATCGTGAACATCGGCCTCAATCCGGCCAGAACCGGGATATTGGACATTCTTGGCGACATGGGGGCCGACATCCAGATTGTCAACCAGCGGGAACAAGCCGGGGAACCGGTGGGCGATCTGGTGGTCCGCGCAGCCTCGCTTCGCGGCATCACCGTCGAAGCGGCACACGTTCCCAACATGATTGACGAATTTCCCATTTTTTGCGTGGCCGCGGCATTGGCCGAAGGCCGAACGGTCGTGACGGGGGCCGAAGAGTTACGCGTCAAGGAAACCGATCGGATTCATGCGGTGGCCACGGAATTGACCAAGCTCAACGTGCCCATTCAGGAAACCCCAGGCGGGTTTATTCTGCACGGGGGTGCGGCCATCAAAGGCGGAACCTGCATGAGCTATGGTGACCATCGTGTGGCCATGGCATTAGCGATCGCCGCCTTAACCGGCGATGCGCCGACAACCATCCTCGACACCGACTGCATTGGGACCTCCTTCCCGAATTTCCATGACAACCTATTGGAATTATTGACAATTTCACACTAAATTCTATAATAATGTCCTTTTTGAGGACCGTGAAGACGTTTGCCCAAAGGCAAGGCTTGCTCATCACGATTGACGGCCCTGCCGGGGCAGGGAAAAGTACGACGGCGCGGGCGTTAGCGTCGCGTTTGGGGTATGCCTATCTTGATACGGGTGCCCTCTACCGAGCGGTCGCGTGGGCGGTCCAACGAACGGGGACTGATTGTTCCGATACGGTGGCCATGGAGGCGTTGTTGTCCTCAATCGACATGCACGTGTCTCTCGAAGAAGGAGTAACCCGAACCTTTATTGACAACGAAGATATCACTGCGCAATTGCGTACTCCTGAAATTAGTCGGTTGGCGTCGACCGTGGCGGCGCTGCCGCACGTTCGCGATCGGCTGTTGCCGATTCAAGCACGGTATCGCCTGGAAGGCGGGATCGTGGCAGAAGGCCGTGATATGGGCACCTATGTGTTTCCTGAAGCGGACGTGAAATTTTTTCTGGAGGCGGATCTGGAGACGCGGACGACTCGCCGGTATCAAGAGACGGTGCGTGCCGGTCATCCCGAAACCCAACGTGACATTCGGCAGGAAATTCAGACACGAGATACCAACGATCGATCGCGGGAAACCGCGCCGTTGAAACCGGCGGCCGATGCGGTGGTGATTGATTCTTCGTCTTTGA
Source organism: Nitrospirales bacterium (assembly GCA_965247845.1). GTDB lineage: Bacteria > Nitrospirota > Nitrospiria > Nitrospirales > UBA8639 > Bin75. The sequence goes on from OZ252040.1 coordinate 1,688,636, forward strand.
CGGTTGACCAGGTAGTGGAAAACATGATGGAGTGGATTCCAGGTCACTCGTGAGCGCCTTGATATATGGCATCCTGTGGATCCTCTGTCGCGTTGTCAGCCGCCTGTTCCTGCGCTATCGCACACGAGGCGTTGAACACGTTCCGGCAGCGGGTGGCGTGTTATTAGCGGCGAATCACGCGAGCTATGCGGATATTCCGTTATTGGGATGCGGGGTCAGGCGCCGCCTCTTTTATCTCGGGCGGGCCAATTTGTTTTCCTATCCCCTGGCGGGTCCCATCCTTCGCGCGCTGGGGTGGATTCCGTTAAAGCCTGAGCGATGGGATCGAAAAGCGTTCCAATCGGTCGTGGAGATGCTCAAGGCGGGCAAGGCCGTGGTCATTTTTCCGGAAGGGACGCGAACACCGGACGGCGCGCTGCAGCCGGGAAAACCGGGAATCGGGCGCATTGTGGCGGAAGCCCAATGTCCCGTGGTGCCGGTCTATCTCAGAGGGACGCGTCAAGTCCTCCCGCCCGGCGCGTTATGGCTCAGGCGGCATCCGGTGGAAGTGTCGTTTGGCGAGAGCATTGATTTTCGTGACGAGTGTCGACAATACCAAGGGAAAGCGTTATACCAACATATCAGTCAGACGGTAATGGCTCGGATTGCCGAATTGCGCGGCGTGGATGATTCGGCAGTACCGACAACATGAACCTAAGAGATTGAGCCTCCACGTCGCGGCGGGTTTGATCTCTCTCACAATGGTTGCTGGAAAGCGATCGGAAGTTAGGAATTGCGAATGAACACTGTGTCAAACGTCATCGAAGAAATAGACCGTGGGGCCTTGGAGGCCCTGTATGAAGAAACTTTCAAAAATTTCGAAGAAGGCACGATTACGGAAGGTCGGGTCGTGGTCATTCAAAAAGACCGAGTGATCGTGGACATTGGATATAAATCCGAAGGCATCATCTCGACGAATCAGTTTCTTCCGGACGAACTGAGCACGTTGGCGGTCGGCGACCCCATCCAGGTGTATATCGAGCAACGTGAAGATTCAGAAGGGAACTTGCTCCTCTCCAAGGAAAAAGCGGACAAGATGAAAGTTTGGGATGAGCTTGAGGTCTCGCATCAGGAGGAAAAAGAAGTCCACGGAAAAGTGGTCTCACGCATTAAAGGCGGGATGATGGTCGATATCGGGGTCAAGGCCTTTTTGCCCGGTTCGCAAATCGATCTGACGCCCGTCCGCGATTTGGACGCGCTGGTTGGAAAAACCTTCTCGTTTAAAATCATTAAAATCAATCATCGGCGCGGCAATGTCGTGATTTCCCGTCGGGCCTTATTGGAAGAAACGCGAGACAGGCGGCGGCAAAGCACGTTGTCGACCCTCGCCGAAGGGCAATTGCTCACAGGAACCGTGAAAAACATCACCGACTACGGCGCGTTTTTGGATTTAGGCGGCATTGATGGCCTGCTGCACATCACCGACATTTCCTGGGGGCGTGTCGGCCATCCGTCCGATATGTTTGCCGTGGGGGATCGGTTGGAAGTGTTGGTGCTCAAATACGATCGCGAAACAGGAAGAATTTCCTTAGGGCTCAAACAAAAGACGGCCGACCCCTGGATGAACATCGCCTCCAAATACCCCGAAGGGTCGCGAGTGAATGGCAAGGTCGTCAGCCTGACCGATTACGGCGCGTTTGTGGAATTGGAGCCGGGCGTGGAAGGGCTCGTCCATGTATCGGAAATGTCCTGGACGCATGAAGTGCGCCATCCGTCCCGAGTGGTCGCGGTGAACGATGCCATCGATGCGCAAGTGCTGCACGTGGACCAGCAAGGCCGCAAGATTTCGCTCGGCATGAAACAGACCGCGCCCAATCCGTGGGATGTCATTCAGGCCCGCTACCCGATGGGCACGCAAATCGAAGGCAAAGTCAAAAGCGTTACGGACTTTGGAGCCTTTGTGGGGTTGGACGAAGGGATCGACGGGCTGATTCATATTTCGGATATGTCCTGGACCAAACACATCAAGCACCCCTCGGAATTATTCAAGAAGGGCCAACGGGTGGCCGCGATCATTTTGCGCATCGACAAAGAAAAAGAACGGTTGTCGCTGGGCTACAAGCAGCTCGTGGCGGATCCGTGGGAAGCGGACATTCCTTCGCGGTATCACGTGGGCAGTGTGGCGACCGGGACGGTTTCCAAGATCGCGGATTTTGGAGTGTTTGTCGAATTGGACGGGGACGTGGAAGGGTTGATCCATGTCAGCGAAGTCGGTCCTGATGGGGCGAATAAGCTGGAAGAGAGCTTTGCGATAGGCCAGCCCATTACCGCGAAGATTGTCAAAGTCGATTGTGAAGAACGGAAAATCGCGTTGAGTGTGAAGGACTATACGCAGGAATCGGACGGCCAGCCACTCGAAGTGGTTTCAAGCGACCCCGGCGACGTCGATCCGAATCTCGGCCAAGTCGACCACGAGCAAGTCGACCAGGAGCAGGAAGTCTCGGCCCCGTCCGAAACGGAAAGTGCGTAGGCGATTTTCGTTGCGCAGACGTTTATGACAGACCACACATCTTCAGGAAAAAGGCCTTCCAAGTGGCGACGGATCGTCTGGATATTGCTGGGCGCCATGGTGTTGACCGTGGCAGGGAACGCGCTGTTGCCGGAACTCGCCACGGTCGGCAAAGAGCGCATCGCGCTTGTCAGGATTGAAGGCCCCATTCTGGATTCCCGATCAACCGTGGAGGAGTTGGAAGCGTATGCCCAAGATCCGCTCGTCAAGGCGATTGTCCTGCGGATCGATTCGCCGGGCGGCGGGGTTGCACCCTCGCAAGAGATTTACAATGCGGTCAAACGGGTGCGGGAAGAAAAGCAGAAAACGGTAGTCGTCTCCATGGGAACGGTGGCGGCCTCCGGCGGGTATTATATTGCGGTGGCCTCAGACCGAATCCTGGCTAACCCCGGCACCCTCACGGGCAGTATCGGGGTGATTATGCAATTGGCCAATTTTGAAGAACTCATGGACAAAATCGGCGTGAAGAACTTCGTGATAAAAAGCGGACGGTATAAAGACATAGGGTCCCCGTTTCGCATGATGGGCGAAGAGGATCGGACCCTGTTGCAATCGGTGATGGATGATGCCCATCGTCAGTTTATCGAAGCCGTGGCCGAAGGCCGCTCGCTGGATGTCGCCGATGTCGAAGTGTTAGCGGACGGGCGGGTGTTGACCGGACAACAAGCCAAAGACGTGCTCCTCATCGATGATCTGGGCGATCTGAAAGATGCCATCAGATTGGCGGCGGACATGAGTGGGTTGAAAGATGCTCCGCCGGTCGTCGAGACCCCCCCCAAATTTTCATTCCGGAATTGGTTGGTCGGGTCCCTGTTCGGGGACGCGCCCGCGTTGCCTCTTCAAACAGGAATGACCCTCATGTATTTGATGGCGTTTTAGGGAAACGGAACAAGCGGAGTGAGTGCAAGGGGCGCCGAGCCAGTCGATCAAGGAGAGGGCTAATGACCAAGGCACACCTGATTGAGAAAGTGGCGGAGAAAGCCAAGACCCTCAGCCGCCGTGAAGCAGAAAAGGTGGTGAATTGCATTTTCGATTCCATCCGTGACGCCTTGAAGCGGGGCGAGAAAACCGAGATCCGCGGGTTTGGAAGTTTCCGGTTGCGCATCCGACGCACCAAAGACGGGCGTAATCCGAAAACAGGAGAGACCGTGTCCGTGCCTGAAAAACGGATGCCGTTTTTTAAAGCGGGCAAAGAAATCAAAGAACTGCTGAATGAAGAAAGGCCGGAGCAGAACGTATGAGTGATTCTGAGCCCACACTGACTGCGCCGACCTGGACCGCCGAGGCCCTCACGCGGCTTGAGCGGGCGCCGGTCTTTTTACGGGGCATGGTCAAACGCTTGGCGGAAAAGAAAGCACGCGAATTGGGAAAAAGCGAGATTACCGGGGAATTGCTGGACCAGTTTAAGCGGCAAATGATGGGGAGTATGGGCGGAGAAGCCGGGATGGCCGAAGCCGCGAGTCAGATGGAGCAAGGGCAGATGCCGTGGACGGCCGAAGCACGAAAACGGTTGGACGGCGTGCCTGCGTTCATGCGCGCGATGATCAAGCAAATTACCGAAGAGATGGCGCGGGAACGGGGGCATTTGGAAGTCAACGTGGAACTGTTTGAAAAAGCCGAAGCCCTGGGGGAACAGGCCGACGGAGTCGCGCCCCTGGAATGGACCGAGGGGGCGAAAGCGATGCTTCAAGAAAAAGTCAAGGATTCGCCACCCATTGCCTTGGAGTTTGTCACGGATATGCTGAAGCGGGACGCGGAAGACCTGGCGCGGGAATCCGGGTTGACCGTGATTGATGAACAGACGTTGTTCAAGGTATGGGACGCGCCGCAGGAAAAAGTGGCCTGGACGGACGAAGCCTGGAAACGGTTGCTCACGTCCCCGGATTTTGTGCGCAGCGGGATTCGCAAGGCGGCGGAGCGCCGGGCCAGAAAACTCGGGTTACAGGAAATCGATTCCGAACACCTGACCACATTTCGGAATGAAGCCATGATGAAAGCCGTCAAGCGGATCAGAAGTTTCGGGTATCAAGAATTGACCTTTGACGCCTTTGATGATGCATTAGTGAAAGTCAAGCGCTTGAAAGGGAATAGCCAGGCCGAGCAACGACTGGAAGAAATTCGGGAATTCATGACCAAAGAAAAACCGGAAGTCGGCGTGCTCGGCGAAGAACTCATGGACCGCTTCCGTAAATACCTCAAAGGCGAAGGCAAGCTCTAGCCCCGATTTCCCACACCCGGTCATCGCGAAGCTCTCTGTATGTGTAGGGTTACCTCTCATATGCTTTTCCGAATTTACAAATGGGCTTCTTCCATTGCAGTGCTGTCGTTCGTGGTTGCGTTGTCCGGTTGTGGCGGCGGCGGTGGTGGCGGCGGTCCAAGAGTCGGCCCCCCTCCCTCCTGTGTTGATACCTTCGTTTATGGATGTATCTCAAGGGATGCATTTCAAGCTCTCCGGGATGATAACGCCGCTGTTCGTCTCAAGGACCCTGAGTTTCAAGGGAGTTCTACAGACCTAGGGCAGTGGGGTCTGGAAACGCTCAATGTGCATCAAGCCCATGCGGCTCTCGACGTGAAACATCGCGAGGACCCCGGCACCGGAGTGACCATTGGTGTCATGGATTCGGGTGTGGATACCACGCATGGCGAGTTCGCCGGTGCGAGTATCACGGAAACGCTCCTCCAGAATCTACCGGATGAGCAGAGAACGGATTACGAAGGGAATGAATATTCCCATGGCACTGCGGTCACGAGCATCATGGCTGCGCAGCCTAACAGGGCGGGCTTCGTCGGTATCGCCTGGAACGCCGATTTCGAGGTGTTTGCCGTGCCTATCGGCGACCACCTTCCCGAGAATGATGTTCGTCGGACTACATTCGACTGGGTGGACGCCTACAAAAACGTTCTGGACAGCGGCGTCGCTATCGTGAACAATAGCTACGCTGACAGCGGCACATTTATCGAAAACTATGAGGCGGACGATCTGCGCAATTCCTCTCAATTCGGCGACGCTTTCAAAATGATAGCGCAGGAAGGCGTGGCGGCAGCGGATCGGGCGATCTTTGTTTGGGCCGCCGGTAACGACCACGACGAGCCTTGTAATGCGGGTGAGGGAGTTGAGAATTGCGTGTCTGATCCCATGAATCCCATGATAACCAAATACAATGCGACTTCGCCCAACGCGATCGGTGGGGCAGTCGCCTTGCTGAAGGAACTGCAAGATCACAACGTGGTTGTCGTGGCCGTGGATCGAGACGGCGAGATCGCCAAGTTCTCCAACCGTTGCGGCATTGCCGGCCGGTGGTGCATCGCGGCCCCTGGCGTCGACGTGACGGCCGCCGAGTTCGGTCTCGACCCCGGCTCTTTTCGTGTCTTAGACGGCTTTAATGGCACCTCCTTTGCTGCGCCCATGGTGACCGGCGGTCTCGCGCTGATGAAGCAGTTTTTCCGCGGCGAACTCTCCAACAAGGATCTGGTCACGCGGCTCTTCGCGACCGCCAACAAGAGCGGCGTCTACGATGATGACAGCATCTACGGGCAGGGGTTAATGGACCTCGGCGCCGCGGTGTTCCCGGTGGACGAACTACAGGTGACGATGAGTGGCAGGGTCGGCAATGACGGGCATAGCATACGAGCCACGCATCTCAGGCTGGGCCGTGCTTTTGGCGATAGTCTCTCGCGCTCGTTGGCCGGACGCGAAATCGCAGCGTTCGACGCGCTGGGGGCTCCGTTCTGGTTCAATGTTTCGGACCTCACCGGGGCCGCGAACCGGCCATCCTCCATGGCTCGGCTCCACAGTCTCATGGCCCAGGGAAAGAAAGCGTATCGACCGGCCGCGTACGGCACGCGGATGACGCTCGACCCATACGCGCGCGCCGTGTATCGAGGCGGGTGGCGATTCGGCCTGTACGAGTCGCCGGCGAATGCCGAAAGCAGCTTGCTCAACCTGGCAGGGAACGCCGCAACCTTTACCTTTAAGGCGCAAAACGGGCTCGAAGCCACGGCGTTTACCACTGTTGACTTTCTTCCCCAACAACGAACACCGGAAATGGGCGCCTTGCTGGCTTGGCGACCGTCGGATACGCCGTTTGGAGTGCGCGTCGGGTGGCTCAGGGAAGGGAAAGCCCTGCTGGGTTCCACTGCGGATGGCGCGTTCGGTCGGCTTTCGGCCAACAACGTGTTCACCGGGTTCGAGGCGGCCACTGAATTCGGCGGGTGGCGTCTTGCCCTCGACACCGAGATCGGCTTGGTCGCACCGAGCGTGGGCGGTGGGCTCATTGACGGTTTGTCGTGGTTGACCACGAGTGCGATGTCGTTCCGCGCCAGCCGGCGCCTGACCGCCCATGACGAGATAACGTTCTCGTTGTCCCAACCGCCGCGGATAGAAAACGGGTCGGCAACGTTCACACTGCCGGTCGGCCGCACCAGGGACGGCGTGGTCCGGCGCGAGTCGTTCTCGGCCGACCTTGCCCCATCGGCCAGGCAGATTGATGTGGCGGCCCGTTGGCGCCGTACGGGCGTCTTCGGCGGCGAGTTGCAGGCGGAAGCTGCCGCTTCGCACAATCCGGGACACGTGGCCGCGAAGCCCATGGTCAGTTTGTTAGCGGGGTGGCGAGCCGAATTCTGAAGCCGTTGGTGAATCGCACTTCTCCTCCTTTGCCTGCCCTGAGCAGAGTGAAGGAGGCAGAGCGAAGAGTCAGGAGGGGTGTAGGGGAGGTAGAGATTGGGCCTGGGCAGCAAGATGCTGATCGTGTTATCGGGAGGGCTGCTCTGGAGTTGCGCGGCTCCGGGCGTTCTCGAAAAGAACCTGAACGGGGCCGCCGGATCCGGCCCGGCCAACGTGGAGATTGTGGAGAGGGGTGCGGGTTCCGGCAAGGCGAATGAGCGCAGATGCGCCGCCGCGCGATATCGGGCAATGGTTGGGCGGCCGATAGACGAGATCGATACCGCCGCCCTGCCCGGGCTCCTGCGTGTGTATCCCGTTGGCAGCCTGATCACCATGGATCACCGGCCGGAGCGGATGAACATCGTCGTCGGACCGGACGGGCGCGTGGTCAAAGTAAGGTGCGGGTAAGACCCCGCCGTCAGGACAACGTGGCGCTATCCAGGCTGAGCGCAGCCACCGACTATCCCACATCAACCGCTCAGTGGTCGCTCGTCATCCATCGCGTCAGTCAGCGGTCCGTGGAGGTGTGGGTCGGTACGCTGTTTCCCTTCTTGAACATGCCCGAACGCGCGCGAGTCCGACTCTTCCGGGAAAACCGCGAGGTCAGAATACGGGGCATCAGCAAGCAGGACTGGCAGCGTCCTTTTACGGGGATGACGCAGCGCTTCTTCACCGTCGTGACGTTTCGAGGACTCAAAGCCGGGAGTGCCTATCGCCTGACGTTCGAGCGACGCATCGAGGCGAATCCCCGGGCGGGAATCACGAGTCGTTGGCAACGGCTACGCTCCGGCACGTTTCGCACACTGCCGTCGCGCGTACCCGCGAAAGGCCGAGACACCTTTACGATCGGGCTCGGGAGTTGCTTCTACAATCATCGGGACGGCGGCCAGGCCGCGGCGTCCTACAAGGCGCTCTATGAGCGCGGAAGCCAACCCGTTCGCCCGGACATCACCGTGCTGGCAGGGGACCAGGTCTACCTGGATATCGGCTTCGATTCGCTGTCGCTGAGCGCGACAGCGATCCGCCAGCGCATCGCAGACGACTATGCCCTCCACTGGCAGGCGCTCGGCAGCATGCTGAGCCGAGGCGGCACGTGGATGTTGCCCGACGATCACGAATACTGGAACGACTACCCCTTTCTCGACTCCCCCCTCCCGACCCTGCTTGCCCTCAAACTGCCGCACGTGCGCCACACCTGGACAAAAGCGGCGTACGATGGCGTCAAGAACATCCAACGCTCCCCTGTGGTGGAAGCCTTTACCCTCGGGCACGACCTGTCCGTGTGCGTGGCCGACTTGCGCTCATACCGTTCCGACCACGAATTCCTGCCAAGGGAAGCGTTCAAACGATTACTCGATTGGGCGGGCCATCGTGCCTGCCCGGGCGTGCTCGTCATTCCGCAGCCGTTGATCGTGAATCAGAACAAGGCCGAGCGGAACCTCCGCCGTTACCACACCCAGTATGCTCAGTTGCTGGAAGCACTGGGCTCTGTTTCCCACGATGTCGTCGTCCTCAGCGGCGACGTGCACTTCGGACGCATTGCCAGCGTCCCGATCGGAACCAAGGGCGCACGGCTCGTCGAGATTATCTCATCGCCGATGTCCAATTTAACCGGCCTCAATGGACTGGCCACCAGCGTGGCCACGGACAGGCCCGAACGGTTCCCTCACGGCACGGCCGCCAAAGATCTGGGATGGCAGACCCGAAAGGTGAACTATTACAAGAATGGAGGAGTCAGAGGTCGCTTCTTTGTCCCATCCCGGAAGGGACGGTGGCTGTCGGCGTACCCCAAGGCCCGGACACGAGAACACATGATGACGGTAAGCTTCTGCCGTCTTCCCCATGCAGAGGGCATCGAAGTGACGGCCAATGCCTGGCTGCTGCGTCAGAGAACAAAGACCGGAAACATGCCTGTCAGGAGCTTCACCAAACCCTTTCGGACCATCTTGAGATAGACTCTTCCAACAAAACCACGTCGGGTTCTTGTAGGGTGTGCTCACCCTGCACGCTCCTGTTATCATCCTTGTCTTTTCCTCCCCTTTGTAAGGGGAGGCGAGGTCTCCATGTTGTTAAAAACCGAGATTCTTTCGCCTTCGGCTCAGAATGACAATGGGGGGCGCTCAGCATGACAGCCTTGGCGCCGTTCTCCTCTTTCATTCCGCTTTTCCTTGTGAGGATCGCGCGGCTTCTCTCGCTAGGTGATCCACGATGTCATTATATTTGTCGCCGGAGTGCGCCTGAACCTTTTGCCACGTGAGGGTCATGCCCAAGGCCCGGACCCGTTCCACATACGCTCGGGTAAAGGGCGTCGTGGTCTTCCACGCGCCTTCCACCCAACTGGCTAACCCCTGGTAGTCAAAATAGATCGTGGCCGTTGCAATGCCATGTTCCCGGCACCACGCCAGGGCCTGCAGGACCGCCTGAATTTCTCCTGCCACATTTCGATGAGCGTGCGCTTCGGCAGGGACGTCATGCCCACTTGCCCGATGAAGTTCCCGATCTCCGTCGAGGATGACATAGGCCCAGCCGAAGTGCAGCGGTCCTTCACTGTTGTGCAGACATGACCCGTCGACCCAAATGTGTATGACACCGGTTGTTGGAAGGGCGTCGGCCAGGGGCTCGGAGGGTGAAGGGGGAAGGGCCCCGGCCACAAACGCTTGGGCGTGTTCTTTTGTTGAAAAGGCTTTGTAGATGGCTCCGGGAAAGCCCTTGACCTGGGCTTCACAGGCAGGCCAAGTGGTATAGACCCCAGGTTGACGCCCCTGGCGCACGGCATAAAATTTCATGGAGTTTATTGACTCTTTAACCGTCTCACGCGTTCTTTGACGAAATCGATTCGTTTGGCTTCCCTGGGGATCCCTTCGACGAGGGCAATATAGGTCTCGTATTCTTCAATCGCCCGTCGGGTGTCGAGCTGTTCCAAACTTTTTCCCAAATAGAAACGCGCTTCGGCAAAATTCGGGCGTAAGACGATCGCCCGTTCAAAGAGTTTAATGGCGCGGCGCGGCTGTTGTTGTTCAGCCAAGACCCGGCCGAGATTGTTGATGATCGCCGGAACATTGGGGCGAAGCGAGAGGGCCTGCTCCAGCTCGTGTTGCGCTTCGGCCAGTTGGCCTTGATCCCGGAGCGCCAAGCCCAGTCGATGGTGGGCTTCGGCTAAATAAGCCTCGTTCTTGAGACCATGTTGAATGGATCGCCGATACGCTTCAACGGCAATCGAAGGCTGTGCAATTCCGCAAGACCCGAATAACGCGGCCTCCCCTCGTGCGAATTGTTGCAGCCCCAGAAAATCATCGCTCGGGTTCGCACCGGGTGAGGGCGCGGACGCTGCCGACGTTGTGGAGCGACTTCGGTTGAGGCCAGGCAAAAACGTTTCATGATAACTCGACAACAGCTGCTCGTACGGATCAATGGCAAGCGAGGCCACGAGTAACGTCGGCTTATCCTGACTCTCCAGCACCAGATATTGGGTCGTACTGGTGTGATCCCCGGTTCGATACAGCACCCCGGATTGCGCGCCCCTCCGAGAGAGGAGTTGGGTAGGATCGATATAAAACGTGGAGGACGGCATGAGCGCGGCGAGGGTTCGCCGCAGAACGGGATACGGTTCCAAGGAGAGACCCTGATTGTATCGAAACACGGCTCCCACTAATCTCTGCTCATCATTAAAAAAGTAAAAACGATCGTGGTCGGGTTGGCCGCGTTGCACCAAACGTTGCAGTTGTTCTCCCGACCCCCAGGGGACCGATTGATAGCGTAGGCTTTGCCAGCGTTTGACAATGGTATCCTTGGCATCGCAGAGGTGTGCCGCTCCCAAAAGCTCAAGGTCGCTTTCCGAAGGGGGGAGCGTGGGGTCGAGAGGCGGTGGCGTGTTCCCGCACGCCGTGAGTGTGCCTGCCAGCCCCAGGACAACAACCCATTGCCCCACATGGTTGGCCACTACATGGAGAGGACCAGAAAAGCCTGGCGCTTTGAATGCTGAGCGGGCGGAAAAGAACCTCAAGCTCGACCTACGTCGTTAAGTGGAGAATGGTGAAGTGGTGGGCGATACTGGTATCGAACCAGTGGCCTCTTCCGTGTGAGGGAAGCGCTCTCCCACTGAGCTAATCGCCCACGCGCCGAGTCTAGCATAGCCCACGGATTCCTGACAATGAAACGCAGCCATCACACCAGCCGATCCCGAACGATCGTGTCTACGCCGGCCTTGTAAAAAGGGGTGGCTCTTGCTCTCGAAGATTTGCCACAATGCCCGGGCGATGGATGATTTCGGCGTCAAGCAACAATGTGTCGGGAATTCGCGTTCAGCGCACGATGTGCCTCCGAGCGGCATTCCGTCTTGGCTGAGGCTGATGCAAGACGGGTTTCTCGTGTGGGTCGTGCTGGGAGCCGCATGGGGCTGGTTCATGCCGGGTGCTGCCGCCTCCGGGAAAATCTGGATTCCCGAAGCATTGGCCGCGGTGATGCTCGGTATGGGATTGACGCTGACGTATCAGGATGTCCGCACCCTTCGCCATGGAGGCCGTACGTTGCTGCTGGGCGTAGCCTTGCAGTATGTGGTGATGCCGCTTGGCGCATGGGGCATCGCGATGGTCTTGGGCCTGCCGAAATTGTTGGCGCTCGGCGTCATTTTAGTCGGGGCGTGTCCTGGGGGCACGGCCTCGAATGTGGTGGCCTACCTCGCGCGAGGCGACGTGGCGTTATCCGTGGGCATGACCACGGTCTCGACGTTGCTCAGCCCGCTCTTGACACCCCTGTGGATTTGGATTCTCGCCTCCACGTGGTTGGCGGTTGATCCGCTCCCGCTCTTATGGACGGTCACAAAGATTGTGCTGTTGCCGGTGGTATTGGGTATTGTCATTCGCCGATTTTGGCAACCGAGTCCTTGGTTTTTTGAAGGCATGCTGCCGCTCGTGTCGATGTTCATCATCGCGTGGATCGTCGGGGTGATCGTTGGATTGAATCATGGTCAACTCACGATGGCCGGTATGGTTGTGCTGGCGGTGATCGTGCATAACGCGTTGGGCTTAACGTTGGGGTATTGGGGGCCTCGACTGCGGAAGGTCTCGCCTCGCCACTGTCGGACCGTGGCTATCGAAGTCGGCATGCAGAATTCCGGGTTGGCCGTTGCCTTGGCCGTGGCCCATTTTGGCCCGATGGCTGCCGTGCCCGGCGCGATCTTTAGTATTTGGCACAATGTGACGGGCCCCCTGTTGGCGAGCATCTGGCGCCGAGCAAAACCGAACGAGTCTCTTAGCTGACCACACCATAACAGTCATTCCGAACTTTTATTTGTCATTCCGGGAATAAATGCCAAAAAGTGTTGGTTTTTAGCTCGGGCAGAGAGGCTCATACTAGCGAAAATAGGCATGGGGAGAAGGCCCGCACGAGTCCTTTTGTTCATCACAGGACCCCCTTGTTCAACAGGTTCAATACAAAGAGGCGTAACCTACTATGATGAAAAGGCTTTCTCCTCATTTTCCCAACACTTTTTGGCATTTATTCCCATTCTGAGCGTAGCGAAGAATCTAGTCATTTCAACAACGACAGCCCGCAGCCCAAAACCGCAGACAACGGATCACGGGGCATTGGCGAGGTGTTGGGTCAGGGCGAGCACGAAGCGTGCGGCAGTCTTGAGCCGGTCGGGTTGGATGGTGTCAGGGGTGTCGGAGGTCTGATGAAAGTGAGGATGGGTTCCGGCCGTGACCACCGCCACCGTCGGAATGCCGGCTTCGGCAAACGGCACATGATCCCCGCCGGGAAAGAAACCATAGAGGTTGACGGCCTCGGAGAGCCCTGCGTGTTCGGCTGCGCGTTTGGCCACGTCTTTCGACATGTTGGAAACACCTACGGTGAGCTCGCCGTTGCCGAGGCCCACGTGATCCACATTGATCATGGCGACGGTTTTCGCCAAGGGGTACGTGGGATGCTGAACGTACCGGGTCGATCCCAGCAGGTTTTGTTCTTCCCCGCTGAATGACGCGAACAGAATCGTTCGCTTGGGAGACGGACCGTTTTTCACAATGCGGGCGAGTTCCAACAACACGGCGGTGCCCGACGCGTTGTCGTCGGCTCCGGCAAAGAGCAGCCCCGCCTGTTTGCCAAAATGATCGCGATGGGCTCCGAGTATCACGAGTTCGTCTTTCAAAAGGGGATCATGGCCTGGAATCGTGCCCAGCACATTTACCAGCGAACCTGTCTGCTGCTGACTCGCCCATTGCATATGCACCAGGCTGTCGAGTGCTCTCGACTGAATCACGCGGTCGGTGTTCAGGGTTGTTTGGATGTCGGTGACGGACAAGGCGTGCGCGTTGAATACGGCCGCCCCGGTCTCGCCGCTGATCCAGACTCCGGGCAACGGCCGTTCGTCCTTGGCATTGGTATAAAACGCCAAAGGCTGGTGCCCCATGCCACGGCGTGCGGCGTATCGACTCAACACCGGCCCGGTGAAGGTGACAAACCCCACCGCGCCTTTTTCGCGTGCGATTCGTTCTTTTTCCACGTGCTGAATGTGGCGAGGATAATGCGGTGGTTTCCCTCGCAAGAACATGACAACGCGATTGCGCACCTCGACGCCTTCGTATTCATCCCACCCACGCGCAGGGTCCGAGATGCCATATCCCACGAAGACAAGAGGCGCGGTGAGATGAATAGAGGGAGAGTCCAGGACCGGAAGAAACTGCGAGCCTACGTGCGGCGAAATGGCGGCAGGTGCTTGCGCGTCGGGGAAAGAAAACACCAGGGTTGCGGGGGCCGCAATCTGCGTCACCGTCACGGGGCCGGTTTGTCCCCATGTGTTCTGTTGCGTGCCGATACGCTGATGACCGGCAGGCGTCAGGCCTAACCGCTCAAAGCGGTCGGCCACATACTCCGCCGATCGATGTCCACCCTCCGTGCCGGTTTGCCGTCCGGCAAGGTCGGGGTGACTCAGGATCCGAATATCCTGCACCATGCGATGAGGATCAGGAAGTATGACGGGATCGGCCGCGTCAACCGGAAGCGTGAGAACAGCAAGCCCGTTCACAAACACCATTGAACAGATCACACACCAAGACGGTTTCATCGGCCCCACTATCCCATATTTTGCAGGTGATTGGTATGCCCCGAGCAATGAGCAAGCAGGGTGGGCGGCCAGAGATAGGCGCGCTAAAGGTAGCAAACTGGGAGTTGCGGCGGGTGCCAGCCTGGAAGATAATAGAGTGATGCGGACACTCGAAACGTTGAACTTTGACAACACCTATACCCGCCTGCCCGAGGTCTTCTTTGAACGGGTGATGCCCACGGGGTTTGAAACCTCGCATTTGGTCAGTTTCAATCCTTCGGCGGCCGCATTGATTGATCTGGACCCGGATGAAGCCAAGCGTCCGGAGTTCCATGAGGCCATGGGCGGCAAACTGCTCCTACCGGGCAGTGAGCCCATTGCCATGCTGTATTCGGGCCACCAGTTTGGTCACTACGTGTCGCAGCTTGGGGATGGGCGAGCGATTCTGTTGGGCGAAGTGCGCAATCGTCGCGGTGAGAAGTGGGACCTGCATCTGAAGGGTGCGGGGTTGACGCGCTTTTCACGGGACGGCGATGGCCGGGCGGTTCTTCGTTCGACGGTCCGGGAGTACTTGTGCGGTGAGGCCATGCATGGCTTGGGCATCCCAACGACCCGATCCTTATGTCTCATCGGCAGCGATGAAGCCGTCCTTCGGGAAAGCGTGGAGACCGGCGCGATGCTCGTACGTATGGCCCCGAGTCATGTCCGGTTCGGGACGTTTGAAGTGTTCTTTTATCGCCGTCAGCACGATCACCTCAAGACCCTGGCTGATTATGTGATTGCCGAGCATTTTCCGGATCTCGGCAATGGCCCCGATGTCTACGCGCGATTCTTGCGTGAGGTGGCCGAACGAACGGGCAGGCTGATTGCCCAGTGGCAAGCCGTGGGCTGGACGCATGGGGTCCTGAATACCGACAACATGTCGATCCTGGGGCTGACCCTCGACTATGGGCCGTATGGCTTCATGGATGATTTTAACCCGGGGTTTATTCCCAATCATTCCGACCGTCATGGCCGGTATTCGTTTGAGAACCAGCCCGATATCGGCTTTTGGAACGTTCGTGCGATTGCGCAGGCCCTCTCCCCCTTGGTCGAGGAAGCCGACGTTATTGGGGCTCCTGAAATCTATGAAGCGACCCTGCACACGACCTATGCCGACGTGATGCAAGCCAAGTTGGGACTGAAAGAAGCCCGCGAAGGCGATGACAAGCTCCGGCGCAATTTGCTTGCGCTTCTGCACAGCAACCACGTGGACTATACGAATTTCTTTCGAGCGCTTGGATCCTTCAATCAGGATGAAGCCTCGGCGAACGAGCCGTTGCGAGATCATTTTCT
This sequence comes from Nitrospirales bacterium, assembly GCA_965247845.1. Lineage (GTDB taxonomy): Bacteria > Nitrospirota > Nitrospiria > Nitrospirales > UBA8639 > Bin75. The sequence goes on from OZ252040.1 coordinate 1,704,221, forward strand.
CGATCGGGAAGGATTCGACTGGTGGGCGGATTGTTATCGAGCGCGGCTCAAAGCCGAACACAGTGTGGATGCCGAACGCAAAGCGCGCATGGATTCCTGCAACCCCAAATACGTGTTGAGAAATTATCTTGTCCAGGTGGCGATTCAACGGGCGACACAGCACCGGGATTATTCTGAGATTGACCGCCTGCGGGAACTGCTGTGCCGCCCGTTCGATGACCAACCCGAGATGAACGAGTATGCTGCCCCGCCGCCGGATTGGGGAAAGCAGCTTGTGCTGAGTTGTTCGTCGTAGCCGTGGGGCTCGCCCTAACAGACACGATCCTTCCTGTCGCTTACCTCATAATCAGAATGAGATGATACGAGGCGTTCTTCTTTTACTCATGATCATGGCCGTGTTGCTTGGGCCGCAGTTGTGGACCAAATGGGTCTTCAAGAAATATCGCGGTCATCGTGAGGACTATTCAGGGACGGGCGGTGAACTGGCCAGGCATTTGCTCGATCGCTTCGAGATGTCGCACGTGCAGGTGGAGACGACGGAACTCGGCGATCACTATGATCCGTTGGCCAAAGTGGTGCGGTTGCTTCCGGATAACTATAACGGCAAGTCGTTGACCGCGGTGACGGTCGCGGCTCATGAGGTGGGACACGCCATTCAAGATCGAACCGGGTACGGTCCGCTGCAAGAACGCACAAAACTCATTCGTCTGGCGCAAGGGGCGGAAAAGGTCGGGTCCTTTGTCATGATCGGGATTCCTATCGTCGCCGGGCTGACCCGTTCACCAGCCGGCGGATTGTTGGTGTTGCTCGCGGGGCTTGCCGTGATGTCGGTCGGGGCGTTGGTGCATCTCGTGACCTTGCCCGTGGAATGGGATGCCAGCTTTCGCCGGGCGCTTCCGATCCTCGAGCAAGGTCAGTATGTCCCGCCGAAGGATATGGAAGGAGCTCGAAAGATTTTAACGGCTGCTGCGCTGACGTATGTGGCGGCGTCGCTGGGTGGGTTGTTGAATATCTGGCGGTGGATCATGCTCATGCGACGGTAAGATGGGCGTTCAATGTCAAGAAGGGAAAAGAAATGATTTTATGCAGGGTTTCGCCCCCGCACGACGAGATCCTTTTGTTTCGGCAAAAGGACCCAAAACCATTTCCGCCCTGGCCCAGCCCTTCGGGTTCCCTGCGAGTCTTGCCAAATCTGGCGGCTGCGGAACTCGCTGCGCTCAAACAGTCCTCGCCGTTTTCCCAGATTTGGCGGAGCCTCTTGGCTAGGCCAAAGGCGGGAAGTCCATAATATTGGGAAGAAGCTTTGACCAACCTGCCTTCCTAATTTCTGCTCTGATTCTTTTCTATGGGTTGTCACGATTCTGAAAGCTTGCGGAGTGCGGTTTCCGCCGGAGTCTCAAGCTTCTTCTTTCGGTTGCACTCGGCACAGGCCGGTACGATGTTTCCCTTGGTCGATTTCCCGCCTCTCGCCAGCGGCACCACGTGGTCCATCGACAGTTGGTCCGGCTGAAACAGTTTGCCGCAGTAGTGGCAGCGGCCTTTGTGGAGTTGCTGTTTCCACCAGGGGGTGCGTTTCAACTCACGGGCTTTGTCCCGCTCTTTGCGAATCCGTTTGGCGGTTTCGGGGTCCGGGTCGATTTCAAAGTAGGGTTCGGGGGGCATGAATTCTACCTCCCCCTGCCCCTCCTTACAAAGGGAATTATATACATTACTAGACAAACCAGATTCAGCGTTTCCGTTTTAGCCGTTCATCCCGTTCCTGATCCGCCACCCGAAAGACCGCTTTGACAATCTCTTCGGGTGGCGCGTCGATCTGCGCAATGATCCGTATAGCCGGACGACCACGGGGACGCCTGGGTTTGGGAGGCTTAGAGGATTTCTTCATCATGGGAATCCATATCTATAAATCTTCCTGGAAATATCTTTTCAGAAAATCAAGCACCTCTCGCTTTTGAACCTCAGAAGCAGACTGGATAATTGCAATAACATTAAGCCACCCAGTCTCGTCATCCCAATAATTTTTCTTCATAACTTGGTGACGACCACATAAAGGTTGCCATTGTGAGGGGTCCGTAGGATCGATGGCGGCATGCACTGAATGTGGTTGTTTGTGGTCCGGCGTGAGCTTAACGGTTCCTCCGCCTACGGGGTCATTATCTCCTTGCTTAAGCCCACACAGAATGCCGTCCTCATTCCACATACACTGAGAACCAGAGCCTTCCAATACTTTCTTCCAGACAGTACTTTTCGGACGAGTCCGTTTCGATGCCGTATTTCTTTTTTCGGCATTCGGCATGAGGTATTCACTAACCTTAAGATGCCCGCGATTTCTCCAACTGAGGATTGTATAGCCATAATCTGTTCGCAATTCAGATAACCGCTGATGCCAATTTTCAGGTGCCTTGCCAGTTTTAGGGTTCTTTGAAACTTCTATAAGCTGTTCTCTTGTGACAACCTTCCCAAGATTGTCGAGAAAAAATGCTTCAATTCTTCCCCGTACCGACTTTTGATGGTAAGGGCCTTTTATGATGGCTTGTCGGTTGTCCATTCCGATCCCTAGGCAATGACTTGTCTGACAGGTATTCTTTTATTCTCTTTCTTGAGACGGCGGTCCATTCTTCTGAGTGGTCACATAAAATGGCATGGCGACGTAAGTTTAAACAAGCCTCCCCTGTGGTTCCTGCCCCACACATAGGATCGACCACGACATCCCCTTCTTTTGTTGCCATTTTCAGCAAGGTCTCAATCACCGCTAGAGGCTTTTGTGCGGGATGGCCGGTTTGCTCACGCTTTCCGACAAACCCGATATTAAGTGGGGCCTCTAACACCGTAGGAGGACCTGGTATAAAACGCATCTTCCCAGCTTTCCACCGCTCAACTTGCTCATCGCTCAAAAAATGTTGTGGGAAAACAGCAGCGTCTTTAGAGGCGATATGCAGACAGGTATTTTGAGCGGATCGCCACCCTCGAATTACTGACGGACAATTTTTGTAGTACCACGTTAGCCAAGCCAATAAAGTAAAATTTTGCGGAAGGCGAGTGATCTGACGTGCAGCAATCTCAGGAAAGCCCCAAACAAAAATATGAGAGGCAATATTCGAGGCGGCCTTAATCACACTTTCCAACCATTCGTCGTAGTCCTCTCTTTCTCCGCCGACACCCTTGTTGTACCAAGGATCGAGCATCACTGCTGATACAGGACGAGAGATAGCCGCCAACGTATCAAGAACATCCGCTGGTTTAAGAATTTTTACGGTTGAGTTATTGGAGGTAGACGAATTTCTCATGCCACCAATTCTTTATAGGGTAGTCGTTTCCCAACCACGCCTTGAGCCAAGAACGCCATTTGTTCAATGGTATCTGATTCACGAATGTTATGACGACCAGCAAACTCATTCACGTAGCGATGAAGGTGCTTCACACTCATATTGTGAAACGTCCCGTGATAGCCACGTTTCAGCAACGCCCAAAAAGACTCAATGCCGTTGGTATGGGCTTGACCGTCAACGTATTGCTTTGCGGAGTGATTAACCACGTGATGGTCGTAGTCAGACATGTCCAGCCCACGGTAGGCCCCATGGTCATCCGTGTAGAGCGTACTCCCTTTTTCAACGTGCCGTTGAATCTCGCCCCACAACGTCTGCCTATCCGTACCTGGAATCGGCTTGGCCGTAATCTGACCTGCACGGGAACGTAGACCAAAGACAACCTGCTTTCCTGTCGTCCCTCTCAGTTTCTTGGGCTTCTGGTTCTGGTGTTTGTTCTTCTCTTTGCCACCGATATAGGTCTCATCTACTTCGACCGGACCCGCCAGTATAACCTTGTCCGTGTCCCATGCCTGCCGAATCTTTTGTGCCATCATCCAGGCCGTCTTTTGCGTCACCTTTAAATCCCGATGGAGTTTCATGCTGGATACGCCTTTGAGATTCGTAGACATGAGATAGAAGCCGATGACCCACTTCCTCAAGGGAAGATTACTGGACTGCATCACCGTTCCCGTTTTCACGCTGAAATACTTCCGGCACGTCGTACAATGATACGGCATGGGATTATCATTCGGGACGGGTTTGGTGTGTTCAGATACACAGTAGGGACACGTCCGGCCATTGGCCCATCGGATAGATTCAAACCATGCCCGCGCGGAGGCTTCATCGGGGAATCGATCAATGAGTTCGACAAGGCTGATTCCGTTTCGATAATGTTTTCCAGGGGCTTTCTTCGGCATGTTCTCCACTCCTTTTTTGGTCGTTTGCTGTTGTCTAGTAATGTACCAAAAAGAAGGGTTGATGTCAAGTATTATTTGTTATTGAAAAGCACTGCTTCATACGCTATGTTGCCAGTCATCGTATCATCACCCACTTAAACTACGGATTGGAGGATTAACAAATGCCAATGTACTATGTGAACAAGAACACGCACGAAGTGCATCAGGAAGTCGTCTGTCCCACACCTGCCGATCAAGAGAATCGTGATGATCTTGGATCACACTCGTCCTGTCATGGGGCCGTGGACAAAGCCAAACAGAAAGGCTACACCAAGGCCAACGGATGTAAGAACTGTTCTCCAGCGTGTCATACACCAGATTAGCCTCGTGCAACCCGTCGTCGCTGGTCTGCCTCTGCATGTCGTTGCGCCGCCAGAACCATCCATTCAGGCTTTCCTTCTGTTATGGTCATATATCGACCATCTTTGAGTTCGATAAACCCAGATTGTTGTTTGTGTCCACAACAACAAGAGACTGTCTGTACTCCCCCAGCATTCAACGCTGCAATGATATGGTGAATACAGTAGTCAATACACTGCACCCTCTCATTGAGTGGAAGACGCGCTTGATGTTGGTAAGTTTTAGTGCCTCCAAAGGTGTCACAATACGGACAGTCATGGGGCTTCTGACTACTCATGGCCGAAGCCTCCGGTACTGTCTAGGATTGTATATAATTCCCCTTACAAAGGAGGGGAGTCGGAACTCTACCATCAAGTGATAGGCATCTCTGATGTTCGCCTCTAATTCGTCCAAGGTTTCCCCTTGACTGAATACGCCGGGAACTTCTTTGAGTTTTCCAACGTACCATTCGTCATCCATCCAGTATTCAAGTGTAAAGTGTCTTTCCATCTGCGTATCCTCTGTTTAACCCCGGGGCGGGGATGGGTTCGATGATGTGAGTGTAAAGAAGTTTTCCAAATTTTTCACGTGTCTTCTGCGCGCGCGCAGCTAGTCCAAGGCAAGGGTCAAGCATTTGGCGGAGCCGCCGGATTTGAGGAATTGGTCCAGGTCGAGCGGGTGGGGTGTGTAGCCGCGGTCTTTGAGCATGGCCATGGTTTCCGGACATTCCGAAGGCAGCACCACATGACGCCCGACACACACGGCGTTGCATGCAAAGCGCACGGCTTCGGCGTGGGGCACGACGATACGTCGCCGTGCGTCCACCCGATGCGTGATCGTGGCCTGGGCATAGGAGTCGAATGCCGCTGGATAGTACAGCAATTCGCCGTTGCTGAGCGGGCAGAAGCAGGTGTCCAGGTGATAGAATCGGCTCGTGACGAGTTCCAGCGGCAAAATTTCTTTTCCGTAGACGTCGCTTAACACGTGATGGGCTTTGATGTCGCTGCGTTGCCGATACCCCCCGAACCAGGTATCGGGAAAGCCCAGCACGTCTCCCGCTCCTTCAAAATAACAATCCTTGTCCAGGAGGATCACGTGGTACCCGTGTTCTCTGAACCACCGCTCAAAGTGTTCCTCTTCTCCTTGGCGTTCCCGATGCCGGAACCGGCTGATGACGGCTGTGCCGTCATGCAGCACGCCGGCATTGGCGGTGAACACCAGATCCGGTAGGCCTTCAACCGGCGTCATCCGTTCGAGTTTGGCGCCGATGTCTTCTTCCAGCACGTGAACAAGATTCTGCCATTGGGCTTGGCTTGTGTCCTTGTCAACGGTATTGGAGAGACGCATCCACGGGTTGATTTCGTACTGAATCCCGAAATGATCCGGTGGGCAAACCAGAAAGCGTGCCATCTTCTTACCTCTGCCAGCCGAGTTCTTGCGCTAATTGTCGAAGGAAGGACGCCGCATCCATCACGAGGCCGACGGATTGGAAGCTGCCGCGGTCGCTGAGCTTGGTCGGAACGGCCGGGTTGATATCCACGCACACGGTTGGCACTTTCGCGGGTAAACAGTTGCCGGTGGCGATGGCATGCAACGTGGTCGCGACCAGTAACGCGAGCCCGACTCCCGGGAGGGCGGCGCGCATGGCCGTTTGGGCGTGTCCCGTATCCGTGATGACGTCGGGAAGCGGTCCGTCATCGCGAATACTTCCCGCCAAGACCATGTCGACGTTTTTGTGAACGCAGGAGGCGATGACCCCATCCTGAATCAGTCCGGACTCCACCGCGTGCTTGAGGCTGCCGGCGTTCCTGACGCGGTTGATGGTGCGAAGATGATGTTCATGGCCATGGGGCACAACGCACCCGGCGCGCAGGCCGTATCCCAATGACGTGCCGAACAGGCTGGCTTCCATGTCATGCGCGGCCAGGGCGTTTCCGCAAAACAGGACGTGAATGAAGCCGGAATCGATTAACCACGACAGGGCTTCTCGGCCCCCCGCATGGATGATGGCCGGGCCACCGACGAACAGCACTTTGGTGCCAAGGTCGGGGTCGCAGGCAGCCTCGCCGTGTGTGCGCGCCTTTTGCCGATTGTCACAAATCATCCGCATGCGCTTGGCCACGTCGGCAATCATCGTATGATGCGGCCGTTCCGAAGACACGTCGGCTTCCATGAAGGCGAATGCGTCTCGCTCTTTAGGACGTTCCAGCGGGAAGACCCGCACGCCGGTTCGACCGGTGACGATCAGATCACCGGCTTTCACCTCGGCCATGGGGACAGTGCGAGCCGTTGGAGGATCCAGGGTCACGCGAATGGCGACGTCCATTTCGATCGTTTCCACGTCGAGCCAGTGGCTGTTGAGGCGAATTTGCGTCCGAAGGTGCGAGGTCGCATAAAACGCATCCGGCAACACGCCGTCTTTCTGGGCGGGTTCTACGGTGCAATCAACGGCTTGTTCGACGACCGCCCCATGCGGTTGGATGGCTTGTAAGATTTCAGCAAGCTGTTGGGGGGAGTCGGCATGCACGGTGATCGTGGCTAACGATGAATCCTCTCGCGTGGCGCCGACTTGCATCTTGTTGATGGTGAAGGCTCCGCTTCTTTGGAGAATCGTGTCGAGCACTTTCGCCAGGATGAGCGAATCGATGATATGACCTTCGAGGGTCACGGTTTCAGTTGCCATAGTTTTATTGTACACCGTATGGGAGGCGAGTAGGCCCGTGCTTCTCCCCGATAGATCCCCGCTAAAGCCTGTGGGGACAAGCGTCGTGGACAGGCCTCATTGGTAGGTTCAGAGAAGGGAAATTCCTCTAGCGACGGCTCAGGACGGGTGGTATACTGCTTCCATGTACCGGCGAGGACAACGGAAAGGGGCCTTCGGGTTCGTGGGCAGCCTAGTGGTGGCGCTTTTACTGGGCGGGGTGAGTTGGGCCGCGATCGGCAACGGCGTGTTCCAAGGATTCCTCCACCATATCGCCCAGCAGATTACCAAGGACAAAGTTGATTTTGCGGTCGCGGAGTCTTGTACCTCGTGGTTTTATGAACAATTACGAAAGCCTCCCACGGTTCGCCCTGATGTGCAGCGCCTTTCTTCTTCCGTCGCGGAGGAAGGGCCCGATTCCCACGCCTGTGCCAGTCGATACCTTGGAATCGATGAAGCGCGTCAGGCCTTTGCGCAAAGCCAATCCACCCTCTCTTTAAGCCTGACGTTTTATCAATTGGCGCTGGTGGCCGATCGGGATGATGATGAGCGCTATGATGCGAGAGAGCTCAGCGATATGTTGGCATCCCTGAATGTGGCGCTGTTGCGCGCCGATCATCCCCTTCAGCTCCTTGCGAAGCTGAATGGAAAATTCGACGACGTTCGTGAAACGGTCGAGTTCACGATACTGACCGATAGCATGCAGGCGCTGTACAGCAAAGGGTACCGGTTCACCAGTGCGGATCAGGCCGCGATGGGCCGTGTGACCGGAGCGTCCTGACTCCCCTTCACTTTCCCGTTAGGGAACCAAGGAACCTCTAATTTATTGTGATAGCGGGATGCAGGGCAAGGCGTCCCACAGCGAAATCCGAGCTATATCAAATAGATAGGCGAGGGTTGAGCGAGGACACCACGCCGCCATGCGCCTGATAGTGCAATAAACCCGGGTTTCTTAACTCATTCGTTCGACCGCTTCTCTCGACCGGCTCCGTACGGTCTGATCCCAGTCTTCCTTCATCGTATATTCCAACTTGGTTTTGGCTTCCGTGGCGCGCATGCGGCCCAGGGCCAGCGCCGCAGATCCCCGAACGTACGCGTGATCGTCTTCTAACGCTTTCATTAACAGCGGGATGCTTTCTCGATGTTGCACGACGCCCAGGTAACTGACGGCCATGCCCCGCATGCGGTGTTGTTTCTCACCAAGGGATCGTTTGAAGGTATACAGAAAGACCTCTGCCATGTCTTGGGCGATACTGTCCAACCCTTCCAGTTGATACTCGTTGAGTTCGATGAGTTCGCTGGCGAGATCGAACCGTTTTCGCGGGGCTTTTTCGCGGGAAAATTTTTGAAGGAGCATGGCTCGCCGTTTCGTTTTGTTTTTCGCACGCTTGACCTTGCGAATGTTCACCCACGTGACGAGCATGAGCGCGACGGCCAGCAACAGGACGGGGACGACTTCATCGATAATAAAGTCTTGAGTGTCGAAGTCCAGATGGTTCCAAATCCAGACCCCGCCGACGATAAGGATGATCAGGACCAAGGCCATGGTGAGGGTGGCTTGTCCCTGTTGGTTGTCGAGATGAGATGACGGTGCGTCGGTGGCCATGACGCCAACGGAGTTTTTCAGCAAGCTGCTAGTGAAAGTTTGAGCGGTTTTCTCTGTTTTCAAGAGTGGTGAGCAGCCGACGAAATCGCCGGCTGTGTGTTGCCTCTTGACGGGTTTCGTAAATGGCGATGAGGTTGCGAAGCATGCGAGCGAGGATTTGGGCATGGGAGCAGGGTTCGAGATAACGACGGTCAAACTCGACGCCATGTTCCTTTACCAATCGCGCGCAATCCTTTTCAGTGAGCAGCGCCCCGTGGTGAAAACAATCGATAAACACGGGTTCCGTCTGAAGCCCGACGAGAAAATGTCCCGGCAGGCCGACCCCGGCCATCGGCACGTGAAGCCGTTGGCCCAGGAGTAAATACAGCACCGATAAGCTGATCGGGATTCCGACACGCTCGTCGATGACGCGGTGCAGGAAACTGTTGTTGGGGTCGTAGTACTGTTGGGTGTTCCCTCGAAACCGCAGGGTGTGAAACAGATACTCGTTCATGCTGCACACGACTTGGCGAGGGGTGCCTGACGAGAGTGGTTTGAGCTCGGCGGCCATATCGTCCAGTCGTTGCCGATAGGGGGCCGTCTCCAATTGGGGGTCCCTGGCCTGGGCAATGAGAAAGGCCCCGGCTTCCAGGTCAAGCTCCTGCTCCGAAGGCGTCAGCAGCGTGTCCCAGCGCTGTTCAATGTCTGCTTGTGTAATATCTGCGATGATGGCGTGGATGCGTTGGGCCAGGGAAGGATCGTCGTAATCCAGGAAGGCTTGTCTGAGAAAGGGCAGGGCCTCGCGGCCTATGTCGATGAGGTGTTGGTGAATTTGCCGGGCGACGTGCTGGTCTTGATCGGAGAGCAGGTGGAGTAATGCTTCGATTTTCGTCGCGGATTGTTCAGGGGAGGAAGACGGCGTTTTCTTCATCACGGTCCATGAGGTGCCGGGGTTCACGCACCCCTACCCGATTGCTCGACGGAAGGCTTTGGCCCCGCCGTACAAGCACACGGCATCAAAAATTACCAGTATGACAAAGGCCAGGACGACTTGAGGGATGGCTGCGTCCCATCCCGTGATAATGAGCGGACGGACGGCATCGATGACCCAGGTCATCGGATTCACCAGTGCCAGCGCTTGCATCCATCCCGGCATGGCTGACAGGGGCACGAGCGCCGAACTGAGAAAAATCATGGGAAGGGAAAGAAAGCCCAGCAAGGAAAAGAAGTCTCCATGGCTTTTGACGGAAAACGCGATGCCCATCGAAATGGCGGTCAGGCCCACGCCGAACAACATCCCGATCACCAGAATCAGGGCGATGCCTGGAAGACCCGTTTCGAGGCGCACGCCAAAGACAAACGCGATGCTCAGAATGACTAAAATCTGCATCCCGGTGATGGCCATCACAAAGAGGTAGCGACTGAGGATCACGGAGGATCGGTGAATGGGCGTGGACATCATGCGTTCTAAAAACCCGTTCTCTTTATCAAACAAGAGATCGACGCCGCCGGCCAAGCCATTATTGAGGACCGTCATGATGACCACCCCGCCTGCCAGGAAACTCATATAGTTCGGGGCTTGGAGAATTTGGATATTGGCGGCGTGTTGAAAGAGGCTGCCGAAAAAGATCAGCCAAAACAGCATGGGTTGGACCAGGGTAAACAGCATGCTGAATTTTTCTCGGCTGAGTCGGCGAACCCATCTCATCGTCAAGGCGAGCACTTCTTGTTTGTAGTGTTGGATCGTCATGGTGTTTCGGCGAGTCTTGGCTATTCCTCTGCGACGTCTGGAGCGCCCCCTTGTAACCCATGCCCGGTATAGGCGACAAACACGTCATCCAGTCGGGGACGATGATATTCAATCCCATCAGGGTGGCAATCAAGGCGGTGCGCGATCTCAAGAACGGCCGGGAGGGATTTCTCCGGAGATTCCACGCGAATATTCAGGCGATTCGCTTTGATGCGCACGTCACGCACAAAGGGCAAGGCCGTGACCCCTTCGCTCAGACGAGAGAGTTTTTCCACTTCGGTTTCCTTGATCGTCAACGACAAACTATCGCCCCCCAATCCGGTCTTCAGTTCCATCGGTGACCCGATGACCCGAATGGCCCCGCCATCGATGATCGCGAGTCGATCGCACAGTTGGTCGGCTTCTTCCAGGTAATTGGTCGTCATGACGATGGTGATCCCTCTTTCACGGAGTTGCCGAATGTAGTCCCATATCCGAAGACGACTTTGGACATCCAACCCTAAGGTCGGTTCGTCCAAAAACACGATTTTGGGATTGGGGAGCAACCCGCACGCAATATCCAGTTTGCGCTTCATGCCCCCGGAATAGGTTTTGGCCACACGGTCCGCGTGGTCTTCGAGATCGACGAGTTTCAACAGTTCGGCAATCCGTGTTTTCGTTTCCTTTGGGGAAAGATGATAGAGGCCCCCTAACAATTCGAGATGTTCGCGACCGGTCAGAAACCGATCAACGGCCCGTTCTTGCGGCACATAGCCGATCAGGCTTCTGACGGTATCGGCCTCCGTCACGACATCGTGCCCCAGCACCGTTGCCGTTCCGGCGGACGGGGGCAACACGGTGATCAAAATACGCAGGGTCGTGCTTTTCCCGGCACCGTTGGGGCCAAGGATTCCAAAGATTTCACCGGCATGAACCGTGAACGACAAATCCTCGATGGCCGTGACCGAGCCAAAGGTTTTCCCTAATTGTGCGGCTTCGATCACGATGGCGGAATTCATCATCCCCACCCTGATAATGGCGTTTCGCTATCGAGTTTAAACTTCAAGAGGTCGATTAAGCGGCGGGTTTGTTGATGCAGGCTTTCGGCTTCGAGCAGGAACTGTTTTTCCAGCGGCGTAAAGTCTAAGCACGAGGACAGACTATTCACCAGCACGGGATCCGTCATGGAGTCCTTGGTCATCAGTTGACAGAGTTCGTCGGCCTTTCGTGATTGCAGGTAGCGTATCGCTAACGCCGTCACGGTCGAGCGAACGGAATCTTCGGCAATTGCTTGAAACGGTTCACTCGGGCCCAACGTGATTTTGGCTTTGCGATACCGCGCATCAAAAAATTCTTTTTCAATCGTATACCGATGCAAGCCTTGCAGGATCAGGTTTGAACGACCATCCTGGAGCGGCTGTAGATGTTTAATGCGCCCCACACACCCTAGAGGAAAGATCGGGGGATTGCCATAATACTTCTTCTCCCATCCTTGCTTGAATAACACCATGCCGATACAGGCGCCCTCCTGACTGGCATCTGCGACCATGTCCCGATAGCGAGGCTCGAAAATATGAAGCGGCAAGTAGGTATCGGGAAACAGCACCACATTGGAAAGCGGAAAGATCGGAATGATCTCCGGAATGGGAAATGCCTTCGAAGGGGTAGTGTCATTTAATGCAGGCATGCGGTACGATAGCCGACGCTCAAAAGCCTTGTCAACGTTGTGATTCTCTGATGGATTGGTTGCTGAATGACGAATCGTCTCTCCAGGAAAGGCGATTGTGCATTCCCTGTTCGGATGTTCTCAGTTGCGATAAGGAAACCCCGCATCACGAACGTTCGTGTGGTGACGGGTAACGCTTGGGGGAAGGTGAAGCGGAATGCCGGGATTGCGTGACGGGGTGATCGGTTTTTTCTGTGTGCTATCGACGTTGCTCGGCGCGCCGACGTGGGCTGCATCTGCCCACGTCTCGTCGACGAACGTGGTCCCGGCACGGCCTGGGTATACCTATGCCTTTCCCCGTGATCACGGCTCACATGAGCACTATGGTCTGGAGTGGTGGTACGTCACCGGCCATGTCTCTGACCGGTCAGCGCGACGATTCGGCTATGAAGTCACGTTTTTCCGCAAGACCGTCGATGATCCTCGTGTCCACGATCACCCATCACGCTGGGCGTTGCGGCAACTGTATTTCGCGCATTTGGCTGTCACCGACGTCGAGGGGGCCACCTTTCGATTTTCCGAAAAATTGAGTCGAGCGGCTTTTGGGAAAGCCGGAGCCGACCCCGATCGGATGAAGGTCTGGATCGACCGCTGGGCCCTGGAACCCGTGACCGAGGATCATCACCAGTTGCATCTGACAGCGAGGGATGCCGGATTCGGCGTCGATTTCACGCTCACCCCGAAAAAACCGCCCGTTATCCATGGACAAGAAGGGATTAGTCGCAAGGGCGCCGGTCCTGGCCAGGCGTCACACTATTATTCACTCACCCGCTTAGCGACTCAGGGCACCATCTGGGTTCGCGGCGAACCATTCGAGGTCACCGGGACCAGTTGGATGGACCATGAATTCGGATCCGGTGCCTTAGGCGAGGATCAAGTCGGGTGGGATTGGTTTAGCGTGCAATTGGACTCGAACGTCGAATTAATGCTCTACCTCTTGCGTAGACAAGACGGGTCCCATGATCCGATGTCGAGCGGGACGTTGATCTTTCCGGATGGAACGAGCAGACATCTGCAACGAGCGGACTTCGTGGTTCGAACGTGGCATCAGTGGACCAGCCCGTCGAGCCATGCCCAATATCCTGCGAAATGGACACTGGAAGTTCCGTCGGTTCCGCTTCACGTGACGGTGACTCCAGTGCTGTCCGATCAGGAGCTGCGAACCGAACACAGTACACGGGTGACGTATTGGGAAGGTGCGGTCGACGTGCGCGGCCACTACCGGAATGCGCCTATTACCGGGAACGGGTACGTCGAACTCACCGGATATGCGAACCCGCTTGAATTCGACCGTCGTTCACGCAACCACCCCCTGAGCCCATGACTCGCGTCGTTCGACATACCGTCATCTTTTCGATGATGGTGAGCATGCTGGTGGGATGTAGTCAGCGAAGCGACCGAGTGGTCGCAGTCGTGGTGCATCCCAACAAGCCGAAGCTTGTCTATGTGGTGACGGAAGAAGCCGTGTATAAAACCAGAGACGGAGGGCATGCGTGGCAGCGTTTTTCAGAGGGGTTGAACCGCGTTCGGGTGATGAATGTGGCGATTGATCCGCAGCTTCCGGCCAATGTGTTTGTCGGAACGTTTGCCGATGGGGTGTACAAAAGTCCCGATGGGGGGCGACGTTGGCTTCCGCGAAATGCCGGCATTCAGAAAGGGACGATCTCCTCCAATGTGAATCAACTGGTCTTCGATCCGACTGACTCACAAATCCTGTACGCGGCGACCACCGTTGGGGTGTTCCAAACGAGGGACGGCGGGCAGTCCTGGACCGAGCGCATGCAAGACATGAACGAGATCAGTTTTATCGTGGCGTTGGCCGTCGATCCGGTTCGCCCCCATATTCTCTACGCCGGGACAAGTGGTGGGGTCTATCGCAGTGTTGATGGAGCAGATCATTGGACAAAGGCCAATAACGGGCTCGTCCCAGCCGACGCCAAAATGGCGTCCATGGCCTTGGGCGTGAATGAATTGCTGATCAATCCTGCTAATCCGGATGTGGTCTATGCGGGGACCACTCAAGGCGTGTTCAAGACTCTCAATAAAGGTGAGGTGTGGGCGAGACTGGCGACCGACCTCGGAGAACTCTATGTGAGCAGTCTCGTGTTGGGCCCGGGAAACGGGCATCACATCTATATGGGAACCAGTAGGGGAATCTTTCAAAGCCGGGATGGCGGTCAAACGTGGCGTGCCACCAATGCCGGGTTGGGCAACCTCAATATTCGAGCGATCGCCATGGACCCCCACAATGCACGCGTGCTGTATGTGGGAACGAATGGCCGTGGCCTCTTTCGCAGTCAAGATGGTGGTGAATTCTGGACCCATATCCCCTTGGCGCCGAAACCGTAGAGTGCGTGGCGGTCCTGAATTTGTTACCAACAGGTAACGAAATTGCAAGGAATGGCCCCTGTGCCCTCCCGCTTCGATGTGCAGCTCAACTTCCCGGGTTTCGCTTCTTTTTGGCTCACCAAAGCCCAAAAATTTCATCTAATGTCTTCTGCGGACCACTCAATTATTTTTATGTCAAATCGTATACGGCGTTATGGAGAGCTTGAAAGGGTCATTGTGTCCCATGCGTTACCAAATCTAAACGTTCCAGGAACAATCAATTCAAACCGATGTCTCGTAGATGAAGTTAACCTATTGTTTTTATTGATATAAAATTGAAAATTGAAAAAATATTCAAGAAATTTCTTGTGTGAGTTGTCTCTTTCGATCGTACAAGTCATTGTGCGTTACCAATTGGAAACATGACGGAATATTCCTTGATTGTTTAGCACATACATTTCTTTTTATTTTCAATAGGTTATGTATATTTTCAAAAAGCGCTCAGGATGGCGTGGAAATTGCTATAAAATAGATGAAGATGAAGGACAATAAACCGATGATGATGAAGCAAAAGTCAGGAAGGGGGGTGGTTGGGCAGAGTTTTTCCCCATTACACGGGGTTTTTCAATTAATCCATTCCACGTTAGGCCGACAGAGATCGGCCTTTACACGAGGAGGTATTCGCAATGTTTCTTTCTAGACGTCAATTTTTAAAAGTGACCACCGGGACGGTCGCGGCAGTGGCCTTGGCGGACAAAGCCTTGGCATTGACTGCACTGCAACCGGTTGTCGAAGTGGGTAATCCGCTGGGCGAGTATCCAGATCGCGCCTGGGAGCGGGTGTACCACGATCAGTATCGTTATGATTCATCGTTCACGTGGGTCTGCTCCCCGAACGACACCCACGCCTGTCGCGTGCGTTCCTTTGTGCGTAACGGTGTGGTGATGCGGGTGGAGCAAAACTATGACCACCAAACCTACGAAGACCTCTACGGCAATCGCGGGACGTTTGCGCATAATCCGCGGATGTGCTTGAAGGGGTACACGATGCATCGACGGGTGTATGGGCCCTATCGGTTGAAAGGTCCCTTGATGCGCCGTGGTTGGAAAGCCTGGATGGATGCGGGAAGCCCTGAATTCACTCCAGATGTCATGAACAAATACAAATTCACTTCGCGGTACCTGGATGACATGTTGCGGGTAAGCTGGGATACGGCATTTACGTACCTGGCCAAAGCCATGGTCATTATTGCGGAACGGTACAGCGGCGAAGCCGGCGCCCGTCGGCTACGTGAGCAAGGCTATCCACCGGAAATGATCGAGATGACCAAGGGCTCGGGCGT
This sequence comes from Nitrospirales bacterium, assembly GCA_965247845.1. Taxonomy (GTDB): domain Bacteria; phylum Nitrospirota; class Nitrospiria; order Nitrospirales; family UBA8639; genus Bin75. The sequence goes on from OZ252040.1 coordinate 1,720,235, forward strand.
GCGGACCATGAAGTTCCGTGCAGGTATGCCCATCTTGGGTGTGATCGGGAAAATGGCCGTCACCCGGCTCAACGGTGGCTGTGGCGCATTGCTCGACCATTACATTCGGAAAGTGAAGCCTAACCAAGCCCAAGGCGGCCGGTATTGGTCGAACTACACTTGGCACGGTGACCAAAACCCAGCGCATCCGTTCTGGTCCGGGGTGCAAACCTCTGACATCGATATGAGCGACATGCGGTTCTCGAAGTTGAACACGAGCTGGGGCAAGAACTTCGTCGAGAACAAGATGCCGGAAGCGCACTGGAAGCTCGAGAGCATTGAGCGCGGGGCGCGGATCGTCGTGATCACGCCGGAGTACAATCCAACGGCGTATCGAGCCGACTACTGGATTCCGGTTCGGCCGGAGACGGACGCGGCATTGTTCTTAGGTGCCTGTAAGATCATGTTCGACGAGAACATGCATGACCATGATTTCTGCGCAGCCTATACGGACATGCCGATTCTGGTTCGTACGGATACGCTGCAATATCTGGATCCACGCGATGTGATCAAGGGCTATTCATTGCCGGACTTCTCGAAGACCTATTCGGGGAAAGTGCAAACGCTCAATCCGGCGAAAATAGCGCGTCTTGGTGGTTTCATGGTGTGGGACATCAATAAGAACCAAGCCGTGCCGATTCACCGGGAGTTAGTGGGTTGGCATTACAGGAACAGCGGCATTGAGTCAGCATTGACCGGGACCTACCGGGTGCAGATGCTGAATGGCCGGGAAGTCGACGTGGCACCGATCTTCCAGTTGTATCAAGTCCACTTGCAGGATTACGACTTGGATACGGTGCACCAGATCAACCGGTCCCCGAAGGACCTGATCGTCCGCTGGGCCAGAGATTCCGGTACCATTAAACCGGCAACCATTCACAACGGGGAAGGAACGAACCACTACTTCCACCAAACCATCATTGCGCGGGGCGCAGCGATGGTGTTGATTATTGCCGGGAACGTCGGGAAGTTCGGGACCGGGCAACATACCTGGGCCGGGAACTATAAAGCGGGGATCTGGAACGCCACCCCGTGGTCCGGCGGTGGTCTGGGAACGCACACGGCGGAAAATCCGTTTAAGATTACGACGGATCCGAATGCGCACGGTAAAGAAGTGCATGTGCGTGGGTACTACTATGGTGAAGAAGTAGCTTACTGGAACCATGGGGATACGGCGTTGATCGTGAACACGCCGAAGTATGGGCGTCGGGTGTTTACCGGAAAGACGCACATGCCGACCCCGAGTAAGTTACGGTGGGTGGCGAACGTGAACGTGGTCAATAACGCCAAACACCACTATGACATGGTCAAGAACGTGGATCCCCACCTTGAATGTATTGTCACCCAAGATATTGAGATGACCTCGGACGTGAACCATGCGGACGTGGCCATGGGTGTGAATACGTGGATGGAGTTCACATATCCTGAGCATACGGCGACGGTGTCGAATCCGTGGTTCCAAGTGTGGAAAGGGGGCATTCGGCCCTTGTATGACACCAGGAACGACCTGGATACGACAGCCGGCGTGGCCGCCAAATTGACCGATATGACGGGCGATGGGCGGTTCCGTGATTACTTCAAATTCGTCTATGACAACCGGGTGGACGTGTATGTGCAACGGTTGTTGGATGCCAGTTGTACGGCGTATGGGTACAGTGCAGACACCATGCTCAAGTCCGAGAAGGGCTGGATGGTGCTGTGCCGTACGTATCCACGGCAGCCGTTCTGGGAAGAGACGAATGAAAGTAAGCCTCAGTGGACCCGGACTGGTCGGTATGAGAACTACCGGACGGAACCGGAAGCCATTGAATATGGGGAAAACTTCATCTCGCACCGGGAAGGAACGGAAGCAACGCCGTACTTGCCGAATGCGATTATGACGACGAACCCCTATGTGCGGCCGGATGACTATGGTATTCCCATCACGGCTCAGCACCATGATGACAAGACGGTACGTAACATTGCGTTGCCGTGGCAGGAAATCAAGCGGTACTCCAACCCACTGTGGGAGAAGGGGTATCAATTCTACTGCGTGACGCCGAAGACGCGGCATCGTGTACACAGTCAGTGGTCAGTGAACGACTGGGTGCAGATGTATGAGTCGAACTTCGGAGATGCGTATCGGATGGATAAACGAACACCGGGCGTGGGTGAACATCAATTGCATATGAACCCGCAAGCGGCGAAAGACCGGGGGATCAACGATGGTGACTATGTGTACGTTGACGGTAACCCGGTTGATCGGCCATACCGAGGATGGAAGCCGAGTGATCCATACTACAAAGTGGCTCGGTTGATGATTCGGTCGAAGTACAACCCGGCGTTCCCGTACCATGTAACCATGGCGAAGCATGCCCCGTATGTGGCAACCGCGAAATCCGTGAAGGGACATGAAACCCGACCGGATGGACGGGCAATCGCGATGGATACGGGATATCAATCAAACTTCCGGTATGGGGCGCAACAGTCCTTTACACGGGACTGGTTGATGCCGATGCACCAAACCGACTCACTGCCAGGGAAACATGCAGTGGGCTGGAAGTTTAAATTCGGGTATCAAGTGGATAACCATGCGGTCAACACAACTCCAAAAGAGTGTCTGATGCGGATTACCAAAGCAGAGGACGGTGGTATCGGCGGCAGGGGTCCATGGGAGCCAGTCCGGACCGGGTTTACGCCTGGGCAGGAAAATGAGTTTATGATCAAGTGGCTCAAAGGCGACCACATTAAGATCAAGGTGTAACCAGAGATGAAGGGGCTGCCGTTGTTGGGCCCCCAATCAACCAAGATCAAATGTGGAATTTTAGAGACATTGGACTAACTTTGGTTCAAAGAAACGGAGGAATTTATGCCAGAAGTATATAATTGGCAATTAGGACGGAAGATGCTGTATCCGTATGAGGAACGGCATCCGAAGTGGCAATTCGCCTTTGTGTTTAACATCAATCGCTGCTTGGCCTGCCAGACCTGTTCCATGGCTGATAAATCCACATGGCTGTTCTCGAAAGGCCAAGAGTACATGTGGTGGAACAATGTGGAAACGAAACCGTATGGTGGATATCCACAGTTCTACGATGTGAAAATCACGCAGTTGATTGAACAAGTCAACCCAGGCGGACAGGTGTGGAACGTGCGGGTCGGCCGCAAACACCATGCGCCGTATGGGGTGTTCGAAGGTATGACGATTTTCGATGCCGGGGCGAAAGTGGGCCAGGCAGCGATCGGGTACATACCGACGGACCAAGAATGGCGTTTTGTCAACATTTATGAAGACACGGCCACGTCAATGCGAGCTATTGTGGAAGGCATTGATAAGACCGGGTTTACCAAAGAAGAACCATGGCGCATGACCGGCAGCAGCTTGCCGGAACATGAAACCTACTTCTTCTATCTTCAACGCATTTGTAACCATTGCACGTATCCAGGTTGTTTGGCCGCCTGTCCGCGGAAAGCCATCTATAAGAGGCCGGAGGATGGGATTGTGCTGATCGACCAAAATCGGTGTCGTGGATACAAGAAGTGCGTGGAGCAATGTCCATACAAAAAGCCGATGTATCGGGGCACGACTCGGGTAACCGAGAAATGCATCGCATGCTATCCGCGGGTAGAGGGGAAAGATCCTCTCACTGGTGGAGAGCCAATGGAAACCCGGTGTATGGCGGCCTGCGTGGGTAAAATTCGCTTACAGAACCTCGTCAAGGTTGGCGAGGATGGACTGTGGGCGGAAGATCGGTGGAACCCCCTGTATTACACCATTCGGGTGGAACAGGTGGCTTTACCGTTGTACCCGCAATGGGGCACGGAGCCGAATGGGTTTTACATTCCCCCACGGCAAGCGCCTCGTGGCTACATCCGGCAGATGTTTGGGCCGGGCGTGGACAATGCGATCGAGAAGTACTTGGTGCCGAGCCGGGAATTGTTAGCCGTACTCCAACTCTGGAGAGCGAGCCAACAAATTATCTTCCGGTATGACATCATTCCTGGGCCGAAAGTGTTTGAGACCCAAATACACGGGCGGAAGTTCGAGATGTACAACGACACCGTGTTAGGGTTCAACAAGTCTGGGAAGGAAGCGGTGCGGCAGCAAGTGGAAGAGCCGATTTACATTCGGCCAGCCGAACGCGCTACCTGGCTGTAAGAGCCGGTAGGGTTTTTAAAAAAGCCGGAGGTCTTCGGACCTCCGGCTTTTTTTTGTTTAAAAACGGCACAGCTCCTGAGAACATGGCGGCTTCTCTCTAGAAGAATTCCTAAATTTTTTCTGATCATCTTGCCTCACAGAGACCAAACAATGTTTGACTGTCCTCGATAAAGAGCCCGTTTGTCTTGTGCACCGGTTAGCGAGGAGAACTCCAAAAAATTTGCTTAGATTCCTTCTCTAAATGGTGTATCCTAGACCGACGTTTTTTCTTTTTCCCCAACAGTTTTAAAAATACTCTCTCCTGAGATATGGGAAAAATCGAATAGATCACACAACACCACAATGAGTCTCTCTCCTCCTGACCCCGTCCCTTTTTCAGCTCAGGCTATTCCCTTTTGGGAACTCTTAGAAACCGGCAAGGTTCCCGAGGAGTATCTCAGGACGGAGTATGTGGCTCAACAATTTGTTGAACGGTTGGTGCATTATGTGTTGAGCCTCCCCTCCAAATCAGTTTCTATCCCCCAGCTTTCCACGATTCTTGAGCACATTGATGCCCGCCAGCAGATTTTCTTTTTTAAACGCTTAAAAGAAACAAGTCCCCACAGCTTAAAGGAGTTTGCTCCGCTGTATTACGGATTTATGGCAGAATTTCATCCTTTATTGTTTACCTGATCTTGTTTGCCGGACCCTTTTTCCCCAGACATGGTGAAGAGGCATCGAGAAGACGGTTCCTTAGATACGGCCCATGGATAGAGGGGAAATGAGAACGAAAGGGAACCGACACTGCGCAGCGGTTCCTATGGAGCAGAGGCCCACGGAAGAAGAATGCCGAGATAAGTAGCGGAGTAGCCAACGAAGTCTGTATAATAGCCTCAGATTTTTTTTTAGGAGGAACAATGAATTCAACTTTACATCGAGCGGTTTCAAGTTTTTACAATCTGATTTATGAAGCACAGGCGTTTTCCACAACCATGGCTCGAATCGATTTGGCTGAACACGATCGGTATTTAGGGCGAGTAGAAGGGCTGAATTGGGTGCTTGATCGATGCCAAGAGTTTGAAGATGTGGATCAGAATCTCACCACACCCTCGCTTCACAAATTGTTAGGCGATGTCAAATCTGATCTTGATCATGAATTGTCCGTCCAACGACGAGAAAAGGGCAGAAGGGCGGATGGAAGAGAAGAAGCGCTTATCTTCGTGACCGATTACCTCACGAGTTTGATTACGGCCACAGAAATCGAATCGGCTAAAAGCCCGGTGTAGCGTTTTCCATTGGGCTGTCGCTTCTGGGAATGCCACTTCCCCCAATGACTGAGAGGTGTGCCTTTTTCGATGTTGGCCGCTGATACATTCAAGTCGCGATTTATGAGAGAGTGGATTATTTTTGCCATCTGCCTTGGCCTGGGCGGGCATATTGCGTTGGGCCTCTTGCTGCATGCTCCGGAACAATGGCCCGCCAATACCCTTTGGCTGTATGGCTTATTATTCACGCTATCCGTCTATGTGTGTGTGCAACTGCTTCGCTCGGTGTGGTGGTTTTACCGGGGTGAGCGGCCAGAAGAGTCTGATTCGCAGGAACAGGTCTAACGCGAGAGAGCCTTGTTGCTTGGGGAATGGCGGAGCGTCGGTCGTTGCCTCTCGCTTACAAGATCCCGTCGATCGGGATCCCTTCCTCAATAAGCATGATAGGAATCGTCTCCCTGATCGGATAGGTCACCTTTTTGTCGCTTCGGAGTAGCCCCCCATCGAGTGGCTCTTTCACCACGTTTCCCCCCTTATTGTGCAATTCCCCATCCGCAATTTTTCGATTCAGGATTTCGAGAGAAGCGGCATCCAAGAGCGTCATCGCTTGTTTGGTTTCCGGGCAACATAAAATTTCTAAAAGCGTGGGATCGATAGGCCTTGCTGGGGCTGAACTGCCGTCAGGACTCATGATTTCTAGACCTGTCTTCGACGTTTTTTATCGGAGATTCCTTGGCCGCGTGTAGTTGTGTTCCTCTGCCGTCTTTCATACACTAGTCAATCTTTCAATTGATTGCAAGGCTGCTCAAGGGAGTCTGGCGTATTTTCTGGTTGGACATGACGAATGGGTAAGCACAGTCGACTTCATCAACTCAGACGATATTTCATCACGGGATTATTTGTCGTCATCCCAGCGTGGGGAACCTTCCTGATTTTGTCGACCTTGTTTGTGACGCTGGATGGGCTGTGGGGAAATCTGCTGGGCCCTATGATGACACTTGAAATTCCAGGAGCAGGGATTGCGCTCTTACTTCTGGTTATTTTAGGAGCCGGGATGCTGGGGACTCACCTCGTCGGGCAACGATTCGTGAGAAGGGTCGAGGAACCGTTTGAGCGGATACCATTGGTCAGAAGTATTTATCACACACTCAAAGGGATGACCGATCTGTTTCAATTCCGGGAACGATTTGGCAAAAGTACGGTGGTCGTGTTTCCGTTTCCCCGCACCGGCCTTTGGGCGATTGGATTTCTGATGGGACCCGCACCGGGGATGCTCCAAATTTCCACAGACGATTCACTCATCATGGTGTTTGTTCCTACGGCCATTCACCCCTTTACCGGGTATTTGGCTTTCGTGGGAAAATCGAAGGTCCACCGCGTCAACCTGCGTCCTGAAGAGGCCATGAAATTAGAATTCTCCGCGGGGCTGTATCAACCGACCCAGGGGTGGTTGGCCGCTGCCCCTCTCGTACGACCGGATTCCTAGGCTTGTCCCCGCAGGCCGTTAGCCATGTCCCGGGCCTTGACCCGGGAGGGGATCTATCGGAGAATTTCTGTTATCCGACTATGACACAGGAACCACATTCAAATTTCCATATCCGTTTGGCCACGCTCCACGATCTTGAGTCGTTAGTCACCTTTAATCTGTCTCTTGCCTGGGAAACGGAGGGGAGACAATTAGAGCGAGCCCTCCTTCAGGCCGGCGTGAAATCGATACTGGCCGACGCCACCAAGGGGTTTTACGTGGTGATGGAGCATCGGCCCGCTGGGCAAAGTATCGGGCAGTTGTTGATCACCTTTGAATGGAGCGATTGGCGTAATGCGGTCTTTTGGTGGCTACAAAGTGTGTATGTCCAAAAGGAATGGAGACAACACGGCGTGTTTAAAAAGTTGTACGACTATGTGTTACAGGAAGCGGAACGTCAAGGGAACGTGGCCGGCATTCGTTTATACGTGGAACAAGACAATGCCGTCGCCCAGGGGGTGTATGCGCATGTAGGGTTGTCGGTGGCACCGTACAAAGTGTTTGAGAACGATTTTGTCCTACCAACCAGACCAAGTGAATAACGCCGAACCAACCGTAGGCATCCGCCAGAGATCATCCGGGCGTTTCTGGTAGACAAGCATGCGGACCCGTTGTTAGACTTCCGGAACCTCTGATTTATTGCACTATCGGGCGCATGGCGGCGTTATGTCCTCGCTCACCCCTCGCCTATCTCTGTGAGAAGCCTCGGGGTTCGCTGCGGGACGCCTTGCCCTGCATCCTGCTATCACAAGAAATCAGAGGTTCCTTTTGGCCCGGTGAACGTACCCCATGCAATTCCATGTTGCCATAGCTCGTGATTCGGACGCAGCCCAAGTGGCTCAGGCTTTAATCACATCCGTACGGGAGGTGTTTGGCCAGACGCCCCTTGATTTAGCCTGTTTGTTTTTTTCACCGCATTATGCGGACGCCTCACACGAATTGGTCGATGCCCTCTACCGGCAATTAGCCCCACGAGTGATGGTCGGCTGTATGGGCGAAGGTGTGATCGGACCCGCTGAAGAATACGAAAACAAGTCGGTGGTGACCTTGTGGGTGGCGCATTTGCCTGCGGTACAGATGGCTCCTTTCCATTTGACGTTCCAGGAAGAGAAAGAGCAGTCCTTTATCCTGGAGGGGTGGCCGAAGGCATTAGACTCGCTGTCGGATCGGCCGACGTTTCTGGTGTTTGCGGAGCCCTTTTCCACGCCCATCGAGGACGTGTTTCAGAAAATCGAAGAACGTTGCCCCGGCGCCCCCGCGATTGGGGGCCTTGCGAGTGGAGGGGCCGATCTTGGCGAAAATCGGTTAGTGCTCAACAACAAGATCGTGGAGGAAGGCCTCATTGGCGTGGCTCTGTGGGGACCGGTGGCGATTCGAACCGTGGTGTCTCAGGGATGTCAGCCCATTGGGGAGCGTTACGTGGTCACTAAAGCGGAAAGAAATATTATGTATGAGTTAGGCGGCATGCCGACCTTGGAACGTCTCCAAGAGACACTCCAACGCTTAGGAGCGGAACGGGGAAAAGAGGCGGCCCTGGGGGTGCAAGTCGGGGTGGCGTTTGATGAGCAACGCGAACGGTTTGACCGAGGAGATTTTCTCATTCGGGGGCTGCTGGGGGCGGACCAACGATCCGGAGGCGTGGCGATTTCCGATATCGTCAAAGAAGGGCAGACGATTCAATTTCATGTGAGGGATCCGAAGGCCGCGAGTGAAGATCTCAATTTATTGCTGGCCCAGGATCGTCTGGCCTACCCGCATTCTCCTCTCAAGGGTGCCCTGTTGTTTAGTTGTAACGGTCGAGGTCGACGATTTTTCGCCGAACCGAATCATGATATTACGGCCCTCCAACGACAGGCCGAAGGGATTCCGGTTGCGGGGTTTTTTGCCGCCGGAGAAATTGGGCCGGTAGGCGGGAAAAACTTTATCCATGGGTATACCGCGAGTGTGGCGTTATTTGCCGAGCCGGTTTCAACAGAGTAAGTCCATCGGCGAAACGAAAGGAACGAAAGGCAATGCTGTTCAAGACAATCAGCACATGGGGATGGGTCGTTGTGATGAGTGGGTTGTTCGCTCTTCAAGGGCTGGGACCGGCGCTCGGAGCAGAACCTGAACCCATCAAGACGTTTTCCGGGCTCCAATATGTCGACCTGGTGACAGGCCCCGGTCGGGAGGCTCACGTGGGGGAAACCGCGATCGTCCATTATACGGGGTGGCTGGAAGATGGAACGAAGTTCGATAGTTCGGTGGATCGTGGGGACCCGTTTTCTTTTCGATTGGGTGCCGGTCGAGTCATTAAAGGCTGGGATGAAGGAGTCGTGGGGATGAAAATCGGAACGAAACGCAAGTTGATCATTCCGCCTCATCTTGGATACGGCAGTCGTGGTGCGGGCCGAATCATTCCTCCAAACGCGACGCTGATTTTTGAAGTGGAACTCTTGGATCTTCGGTAAGGGGTCGTGCTTGTTGCCCGTTCACGGGATCGCGCACTCATCTGCCCAACTGCTGTTTTTCTCTTTCCCATGAAACAAACCTCCCTGTATGAGGCCCATGTGACCCAGAAGGCCAAAATCGTTGATTTTGCCGGCTGGGCCATGCCCATCCAGTATTCAGGCATTCTTGATGAATATCACACGGTCCGAACCACGGCAGGGTTATGTGATGTGAGTCACATGGGGCGCCTTCATCTAGAAGGCCCAGGGGCCCTGCCGTTCCTTCAGCGCGTGACCACCAATGATGTGCAACAAGTCAAGCCGATGGGTTCTCAATACTCGATGGTCTGCAACCCCGCCGGCGGTGTCAAAGACGATATTTTTCTGTATCGGTTGGGTGAAGAGCAGTTTCTTCTGTGTGTGAATGCGTCCAACCTCGACAAGATCAGAAGTTGGCTTTTCCAGCAACACGATGAAGAACAGGGGAATCTTCGCATCATTGATCGATCGGAAGATTTAGCCCAACTGGCCCTACAAGGGCCTGCCTCAAAGGCGCTCTTGCAGGAACACATGGCATCATCACTCGATGGGCTGAAGCCACGACACTGTCTTCGAGAGCCGTTAGGTGACGTCGATTGTCTGATTACGCGAACCGGCTATACCGGAGAGCTCGGGTATGAATTATATGTGTCGGCGACTCAGGTTCGCCACGTGTGGGATCGACTGATGCAGTCCGGGGAGAAGTTCGGCCTGAAGCCCACTGGGTTGGGCGCACGGGATTTGCTTCGGCTCGACATGGGGTACTTGTTATACGGCAACGATCTGACCGAATCGATCACCCCTATCGAGGCGAATGCCGCATGGGCAGTGAGTTTCGAGAAGGGCTCCTTCATCGGCGAGACAGTCCTCAAACAACAAGCCGACCAGGGACCACCCCAACGCTTGGTGGCGTTCGAATTATTAGAAAAAGCCGTTCCCCGTCACGATATGCAATTATTTTCGCAAGACAAACCCATAGGGACAGTCACCAGCGGGAACCTTTCTCCCATTCTGCAAAAAGGCATTGGCTTAGGGTATGTGGAGCCCGCCTATAGCAAAGCCGGCACGTGTTTCGATGTCGAGATTCGAGGAAAACGAGTGCCCGCACAAGTGGTGGCCCTTCCCTTTTATAAAAAACCCAAGCGACCGGCATGAGAACAATGCGTGATCACATAATTCTGTTCGTTGCATGAATGTCTGTCATGGTGCACGATGAAAAAATCGATCTATAAGGGAAAAATCATCGAGCTGTCCGTGGAGACGGTGACCCTGCCGAATGGGGCCACGGCTGACCTTGAGGTCATTGCCCATCCCGGGGCCGCGGCCGTCGTGCCGATGAAAGACGACCGGACGGTGGTCATGGTCCGGCAATATCGTCATGCCGTGGGAAGCTTTATCTATGAAATCCCTGCGGGCAAGCTGCATCCCGGCGAAGACCCACGGGATTGCGCGGTTCGGGAAGTCGAAGAAGAAACCGGCTACAAGGTGGGGCGGTTAGAGCCGCTCCTGAGCTTTTTGACCACGCCGGGCTTTACCAACGAAATCATTCACATTTTTGTGGGAAGCGAGCTCTCATCAGGCACGCAAAACCTGGGTGCAGATGAAGTCCTGGAGGTCCTTGAAATGCCGCTTGCCCAAGCCATGGATCTCATCAAGGACGGCGTCATCAAAGATGCAAAGACCATCATCGGTCTCCAGGCTACCTCTCTCAAGGTAGCAGCCAAGCACGAAATCTTACCCTGAAAGTTCTGAGCCTCCCAACAGAAAGCCGTCTTTTAATGGGTCGTCCGGATCGATCACAAATTCGTGACGCCCCGTGAGGTAGGCTTGGCCTTCGACTTCCGGAATGATTGCCGGAAGAGGGCCCAGTTGCGTCTCCTCCACAATTTTTCCTCCGAACCGCGTTCCCACAATGCTTTCAAACTGTAGTGATTGTCCTACCTGAAGGGTCCCTTTGGCGTGGAGAAGCGCTAAGTGTGCGCTGACGCCGGTTCCCGTGGGAGATCGATCCAATGCGCCATTGGCAAAGATGGCTGTCTGCCGCATGTCCCCGCTAGGTGTGTGAGGCGGGCCGACGAAGATCGTTCCATAGAGGTAGCCGAGCTCGGGTTCCGTGGGGTGGGACATGGTGCGTTCGGCTATAATGGCCCGTTTGACGGCCAGACCCAGGTCTTGGAGTTGTCGCGCGTGTCTGTGGTCGAGGGTGAGGCCCAGCGCCTCCGCCCGGCAAAAGGCATAGAACGCCCCGCCAAAGGCTAGATCATAGTCAACCGAGCCGAGACCTGGAACCTGAACCTTCTGCTCCATGTCAAGAACAAAGGACGGCACATTGAGAAACGCGACGCTTCGAACCTTGCCTTCATCAATGGAAGCCCGTGCCGTCACCAGACCACTGGGGGTGTCGAATCGGATCGTGGTGGTAGGGGCGGAAACAGGAAACAACCCCTGTTCCAGCATGACTGTCGTAAGCCCGATGATGCCATGCCCGCACATCGTGCTGTAGCCTTCATTATGAAAAAACAGCACCCCGGTATCGGCTTGCGGGTGTGCAGGGGTGACTAACAGGCACCCATACATCTCGTGGTGGCCTCGAGGTTCCCACATGAGCGCTGTGCGAAGATGATCCAGATGTGTCCGGCAATACAGGCGTTTTTCCAGAATGGTCGAGCCGGAAGGTTCGGGAAATCCTGCTGTCACCACACGAAGCGCTTCGCCGGCAACATGACAGTCAAGGGTGGTGATGGCGTGCATCGGTGAGGCTGAGAAACACGTGAGTCCCGAGCCTGCCATGACGATGAGCAGGCCTCAAGGAAAGACCTGTTCTCGTCAGGCGTTCTGTTCAGTCATGAACCAACCGGCGATAGAAAGCCGTTTGTGGTCACCCGCTAACGCATCGACCCGACACACGCGATGGAACCGAGGCACGGCAAAGAGGGCGAGCGATCCTGGTTGCGGGGCGATGCAGTGTGCCACTTCCAAGACACGGTTCCCCTGTGGGTCCTTCTTGGCATGATAGAGGATGAGTTCCCCGCCCCAATCGGTGTTCCATTCGGAATGAACATACGTCGCCAAGGCCAGCCGCCGGAGGGGCGGTGGGCGGTGACGGTTGGCGGCATAGGCTTCATCCGTATCGTCATGCGTCGGGAGACAGTCTCCGGCGCCATAGGAATAGTAATTAAAATTCACGTGCCGTTGCCTGACGTTGGGAAAGGATTCCATGTAAGCCGCGATGCAAGGCAGTGACAATTTGTCGAGAAAGAGTTGCCGCTCGCGAGAGCCGATTTCGGCCTTCAGCCAATTGCCTGACTGGGGAAAGGCTCGGGACACCGCTGGCATGTCCCGTAAGCCCGTCCAGGTCGAATGCGTCATCGCCGCTCGAAAGTTTTCCATTTCCTTTTCAGTCCAAAAATTTTCCAGCACCAGCACCGGGTCTTTCTGAAAAGAGAATTTCTTGGGATTAAATTGATGAAACTGAGCTTTCATGAACGGACCTCAAGCTTGCATGACGCAAGAGCGAAAAAAGTAGTGTTCATCAAAGAGTAAGGGAACGGGAGGGGTAGGGTCAAGAAAGCGTAGGCTTTGGCTGAGACAGGCGTTTGGCTAATCGACGTGCTACCCGGGTCATGGCGGTAGAGTGGTCCTTGGGGTCGAGGATCACATTGAGGACATGCAGGTGTTGGGAATCCGCCATGGCCGAATCCAGGGCCTGTACAAAGGCCCCGAACGTCTCGGCCCGATGACCGATGCCGCCGCCGATTAATGTGCAGATTTTGTCATAGTGCCATTCATGAATGTCATTAAACGGACCTTCTAAAATTTCCCGTTCAGTAGAATAGCCGCGGTTGTTGAGAATGATGATAATGGGTGTTTGATGGTGCCGGAGACAGGTCGAAAGTTCGGTCCCGGTCATCTGAAACGCGCCATCGCCGACCAGGACCAGCGGCCTCAGCGACGGGTCGGCAAATCCTGCGCCAAGCGCAGCGGGGACGCTAAACCCCATGGATGTATAGTAGGCCGGAGAAAGGAACTCGGCGCTTTTCCGCACGTGTAAATCCGCGGCGGCAAAGAGCGATTCACCTACATCGGCAATCACCACGGTGTTCTCGTTCAGCAGCCCGTCCAGGTATCCAAACATATTGTGAAGGGTGACGGGAGTGTCCGGTGAAGGCGCTTCAAATTCGCCGCGATCCTGAATGGGCAGGGGGCGAGGCGGAAACGAGGGCAGCGGGGCTGTCGAAAGCGCTCGGATGAAGTCTTCGAATCGAACGCCTTCATAGCGATGATGCTTAATGGCAATCGAATCGGCCGTTGCATGAATCGTCCGTCCCTCGGCTAAGAGTGTGGAATGGATTTTGACGTCTTCAATGTCGGTCAGGAGCGTGCCCAACGTCAGCAAGCAATCGGCCTGATCCACAAATTGCAAAATTTCGTCACGACCCACGAGACCGCCATACACGCCGATGTACAAGTGATGATCCTCCCGAATGACCGATTTGCCGAGCAACGTCGTTGCCACGGGTACGCCCATGCGTTCGACCAACGCCGTGAGCTCGTTCTGGAGTCCGAACCGGTAAATTTCCGCGCCGGCCAAAATCACCGGTCGTTCCGATTCCGAAAGAATGCCACGCACTTCGGCGACCGCTTCCTTTAATGCGACGGGATTGCTTTCACAGGCCGTCACCGTGGGAGGCGTGGTGGACGTAATCTGAACAGGGGTGAGGACCATGTCACGGGGAATTTCCAAATAGATCGGCCGTTTGTATTTCAGTAAGGCGGTCAGGGCGCGATCGATCTCTCGTTCGGCAGTGAGGGGGTCGTCAAGGACCACCGCCGCGACGGTAATTTTTTCAAACACGTCGCGTTGGGTGGAAAAGTCCCGAACCATGTGATGAAGAAAGGGCGTCGTCAGTCGTTCCGCAAGGCCCGGCGAACCCGACAGCATCACGACCGGCGACCGCTCCGCATACGCGCATGCAATGGCATTGACGATATTAAGACCGCCGACGCAATACGTGACACAGGCCCCGCCTATTCCATGGAGCCGCGCATAGGCATCAGCCGCAAACCCGGCGCAATCTTCACGGGTGGTCCCAATGTGCTCAATGGGCGATGCTTCGATCAGCTTGTAGAGCGTGAGGACATAGTCCCCGGGAATGCCGAAGATATGCTTCAGCCCAAGCCGGTCTAGCCGATCGAGCAGAAGCGAACCGATGGTGTGAACCGTACTCATATTCCGTCCTCTCCCTATTAATAATTATATCGGAGAAAACCGGTTGAGGTGAAAAAGTGGCCCGGAATGCTTAAGCAGCCGGAGAGGAAGGAAGCCTGTTGACAAGGGAATGAATCCGTGTTTGAGGTTTATGGCTTATGCTGTACGGTATCAATCACTGCGGCTCCCACCGCATCTCCCCAAACGTTGACCGTCGTACGGCAGCGGTCAAGAAACCAATCGATTACGAGAATGAGTGCAATGCCTTCAATGGGAAGGTCCACGGCTTTGAGCACGATCACCATGGTGACGAGGCCGGCTTCAGGAATGCCGGCGGCTCCAACAGCAGCTAACGTCGCCGTCAGTACGATAATAACCGTGTGGGCGAAGCTGAGTTCGATGCCATAGGACTGCGCAATAAACACGGCGGCCACTGCCTCGTAGAGGGCCGTGCCGTTCATGTTGATCGTGGCGCCTAAGGGGAGCACGAAGCGCGCGGTTCGAGACGAAATCCCGTGTTGATCGATGACGGCTTCCATGGTGAGAGGGAGCGTGGCCGAGCTTGAACTGGTCGAAAATGCGGTCGTGAGCGCGGTCCCGAGATTTCTTGCGTACTTGAGGACGCTTTGCTTCCCAATGACGTGAAGGATCAGAGGAAGCACCAGGAGAGCGTGAATCAATAACGCCAGAATGACGGTGCCGGCATAGGCCCCTAATTGAACCAATTGCGGCCAAAAGCCGCTGAACCCTCCAGCCTCGCCTAAGCGGCCGGCAATCAAAGCGCCGATTCCAACCGGGGCGGTCCACATCAGCAAATGGACCATCACCATGATGGCCTCGTTCACTCCTTCGAACACTCGAATGACGAGCTGGCCTCGTTCCCCGAGCGTGGTCAGGACTCCGCCAAACAGCAGGGAAAAAATAATCAGCGGGAGGACGTCCGCGTTGACCATGGCCGAGAACAGATTTTTGGGGATGAGCCCAGTCAAGATCGTCCGAAGCAAGTCGGTGACGTTGGTGGGTTTATCCTCCAATCGTTCAGAGACCTTGGTCATGTCGCCGAGGGCGGATCCAGCCGATTCCTGCGTCCCCGGCTGAATCAGTAAGACCAGGATAAGCCCGATGATGACCGCGATGCCTGTGGTTGTCATGAAATAGAGAATTGTACGGCCTCCCAGCGGGCCGAGTCGTCGCACGTCGCCGAGGCTGGTGACTCCGACGATGATGGAACTGATGACGAGAGGAACCACCATCACGAAGAGGGCTTTGAGAAATAATTCTCCAAGGAACGAAACGGAGTGTCCTATGGCTGGGAAGGCTCCGCCGAGGATGGTTCCACAACCAATTCCGAACAGGATGGCCCACAGCAGCGGGTTTGGCGCTTTTCTTTTCATGGTGTGTTCAGTCATCGAGCGCTGTTGAAACCTTCGGGCCGCATCCTGAGTTTAGGATTCTTGATAATGATCGAGTGGAGGGCATGTGCAGACGACATTGCGATCTCCATACGCACTATCGATGCGTGAGACGGACGGCCAGAATTTAGCATCCCGGAGCCACGGCAGGGGGAAGGCCGCCTCTGCACGGCTATACGGACGATTCCAGTTCGGGTTCGTGACGGCTTCAATCGTATGCGGGGCATTTTTCAAGGGATTGTTGTCTTGCGGGAGTCGCCCTTCTTCAATGGCTGCAATTTCTTTTCGAATCGTCAGAAGCGCATCGCAATACCGATCGAGTTCCGCCTTGGATTCGCTTTCCGTGGGTTCAATCATCATGGTGCCAGCCACGGGCCATGAAATGGTCGGGGCGTGGAATCCAAAATCCATGAGGCGTTTGGCAATATCTTCCACTTCAATAGCCGCCGACTTTTTAAACGGTCGCAAATCGACAATAAATTCATGGGCGCACAAGTTGCCCTTCCCACGGTACAGGATGGGAAAATCTTTTTCCAATCGCTTGGCCATGTAATTGGCCGTGAGAATGGCGACGTTGGTGGCCTGAGTCAACCCCTTTCCACCCATGAGTGCCATAAAGGCCCAGGAAATCGGCAAGATACTCGGGCTTCCATATGGTGCCGAGGATATCGGCCCAATGCCGTGTTCTCCCCCTGTGTTGTGCATCGGATGCCCCGGCAAAAACGGAGCCAGATGTCCGGCAACGGCAATCGGCCCCATCCCCGGACCGCCGCCGCCATGGGGAATGCAAAAGGTCTTGTGCAAGTTGAGATGACAGACATCGGCGCCGATGTCGGCAGGTCGGCATAGCCCAACCATCGCGTTCAGGTTCGCGCCATCCATATAGACTTGTCCGCCATGGTCATGCACAATTTGGCAGACTTCTTGAATCGGTTCTTCAAACACTCCATGCGTCGAAGGGTACGTTATCATGAGGGCGGCTAACGTGTCGTGATGGCGGTCGGCCTTGGCGCGCAAATCGACAAGATCAATATTCCCGTGTTCATCACAGGCCACGGGAACAACCTGCAGGCCGGCAATCACCGCACTCGCGGGGTTTGTCCCGTGAGCAGACGCCGGAATCAAACAAATATTCCGGTGCCTTTGCCCTTGGCTCTCGTGATACGCCCGAATGACCAGCAGCCCGGCATATTCCCCTTGGGAGCCGGCATTGGGTTGGAGTGAGACTGCCGAATATCCCGTGATTTCCGAGAGCCAGGTCTCCAATTCCCGGAACAGGCGGGTGTACCCTTCAGTTTGTTCAGCAGGGGCAAAGGGATGAAGACGACTGAATTCCGGCCACGTCACGGGGAGCATTTCCGTTGTCGCGTTGAGCTTCATGGTGCAGGAGCCCAGGGGAATCATGGAATGCACCAGCGAGAGGTCTCGCGACTGGAGCCGATACATGTAGCGTAACAGCGCATGTTCGGAATGATACCGATGAAAGACTTCGTGAGTCAGAAAAGGGGTCGTGCGAGCAAAGGGGGCGGGCAACGAGACCGAGCGTGTTTCCGCCAGTTCTTTTGCCGTAAACCACAACCGACTATCTTTTGAAAACGTTTTCCATAGAGTCTCCACGTCATCCATGGTCGTCGTTTCATCCAATGCGATGCCGAAGGAACCATCTGCAAATTCTCGAAGGTTGAGACGATGCTGCTCCGCTCGTTTGCGAATCCGGTCTGCCTTGAGCACCTGGGTGGAGACCCGCAACGTATCAAAAAAGAGTTCGTCTGGAACCTGACACCTGAGACGGGTCAAGCCTTCGGCGAGGACGACGGTCAAGCCGTGGACACGCTCGGCAATGCGTTTCAGCCCGTTGGGTCCGTGATACACGGCATACATGCCGGCAATATTGGCCAACAGCACCTGAGCGGTACAGATATTACTCGTGGCTCGGTCGCGACGAATATGTTGCTCGCGGGTCTGTAACGCCAGCCGGTAAGCCGTTCGTCCATGACTATCTTTGGAGACGCCGACGATTCTTCCAGGTATTTGTCGCTTGTAGGCTTCTCGTGTGGCCAGGAATGCGGCATGCGGGCCTCCGAATCCTAACGGGACCCCAAAGCGTTGGCTGGATCCCACGGCGATATCCGCGCCGAATTCTCCTGGTGGTTTGAAGAGAGTAAGTGCGAGCAAATCTGTGGCGACCACGACCTGTGTGCCCGCTTCATGGGCTCGTTGAACCAGATCGTGGTAATCGCGAAGCGTGCCATCCGTGGTGGGATATTGGAGAAGGAGTCCGCAATATGCCGCCTGTTCCCAGTCGATTCCATCGACCGTGCCGATATCCAAATGGAGCCCGAGCGATTCAGCGCGAGTCTGAACCACGGCAAGTGTTTGCGGGTGACACCCTTGCGAAGCGAAAAACGCCTGTCGATTCGGCCCGCTAATGGCTTTGCACATGGCCATGGCTTCCGCTGCGGCGGTTCCTTCGTCCAGCAGTGAAGCATTGGCCAAGGGGAGGCTGGTGAGATCAGCCACCATCGTTTGAAAATTGAGGAGGGCTTCCAGACGTCCCTGGGCAATTTCTGCTTGATAGGGGGTGTACTGGGTGTACCACGCTGGATTTTCCAACATATTTCGGAGAATGACCGGGGGCGTGTGACAGTCGTAATACCCCATCCCAATAAACGAACGGAACACCTGATTCTTTTGGGCCATGTGCTGAAGGTCGGATAAAACCTCCTGCTCGCTCCGTGGGGCCGGCAAGTTGAGCGATGCCTGAAGGCGAATGTCGTCTGGGACAGCGGCATGGACTAGCGCCTCCAATGACGGTAAGCCGAGGGCCCCCAACATCTCCTGAATTTCAGCTTCTGTCGGCCCCACGTGCCGGTTCAGGAAGATCTCTGAGGGCGTGAACCAACTCTGTGCGGTGCGGTCAGTCATGAAGCGCGGAAAGGGCGATGCTCGGTCTGGCCTGAAAACAGTTCATGGGGTTCTTGTCAGTGCGAAGCCTAGGAAAAGGTGTCGTGAGACAGCAAATGCGATTGAAGAATGTTCAACGAATATGAAGAGGTTGATGCGGCGGTTACTTGCGTTGCTGTTCCGTGGCCGAGCGCACGTGCTCTCAATGTCGATCGCAAGATTATCATGGTTTCGCGGACCCTGCCAAGTGGCAGTTGTGC
Source organism: Nitrospirales bacterium (assembly GCA_965247845.1). GTDB lineage: Bacteria > Nitrospirota > Nitrospiria > Nitrospirales > UBA8639 > Bin75. The sequence goes on from OZ252040.1 coordinate 1,739,434, forward strand.
CTTGACACATTCTTCCGCTTCGAGGGCAACGCGTCGTATCGAGCGAGGAAGGGCCACGCCTCAAACGCTATCGCGGTTTTTTAGATGGAGGCAAAACGTCCTGCAAATCAACGAGTTATACTTTTTATCGCTTGAGAAATTTTCGAGGTTCCGGTACAGAGAGATAGAAAACTTCCGACTTGCACGCAGGGGTGCACGATGATCGTTCTCTCCAACATCAAAAAATTATATGACGGGACCTCAAGCACCGTTACGGCGGTTCATGAAGGGGTCGATGTGTGGGTTGAAGGGGGCACCATAGAAGCGGTGCACCCGCATGAGGCGCAGCCTTCTCACGGCCAAGATGTTCGCCGCATTGATTGTTCCGTACTCACCGCGACGCCGGGGCTCATCGATTGCCATAGTCATGTCACCGTGTTGGGCATCCGCGATGAAGACTTGGCTGCCATGAATGGGCCAGCCGGCCTGCTCTATACGGAGCGGATTCTCTATGCCACGTTGGTCCAGGGCGGGGTCACGACCGTTCGTGATGTGGGAGGCGCCACGCATGTGGTGAAACGATTGGTGGATGAAGGGCTTCTCATCGGGCCTCGTTTAAAAATTGCCATTTGCATGTTGTCCACGACCGGCGGCCATGCGGATTTTCGAGGCACGGATCGGTGCCATGAGACGGTCTCCCGGTTATGGCCCGCCGGCCCTGGTCGTCCCTCGAGTATCGTAGATGGGCCCTGGGAATGTCGAAAACGGGTTCGTGAAATCGCCGCGTGTGGTGGAGACTTGGTGAAAATTTGTACGAGCCCCGGGGTCGTGTCTCCCTCGGATAAATTAGAACATCGGGATTTTACGCAAGCGGAAATTGAAGCGATTTGTGACGAAGCCGCAGGTCGTGGCATGATGGTTGCGGCCCATGCCCATAGTCAGCGTGGCATCGAATTGGCCATTGATTGCGGGGTGCATGATATTCAGCATATCTCGTTTCTGAATGAACCCTTAGCGGAAAAAGCCTATGCCAAAGGGTGTACGGTGACTCCAACGTCATGGATCAATTATGAGTTGCCCCAGGTGGAAGGTCTCTCTCCTTTTGTCGCTGAGAAAGTGCAACAAGTGGCTCAGGTACATGCCGAAGCGGTCCGAATTGCGCAGGCGAGTGGGCTAAACATGATTACGGGGACCGACCCCATCCTTCCCCATATGCATGGCCGGAATTATATGGAGATGGTCTCGTTGATCAAGGATGGCTTGGCCCCCTTGGCGGCGTGGTATAGTGGGACAGGGCTTGCTGCCGAGTGCATTGGACAACACGATGCCGGTAAATTACTGCCGGGGTATCGGGCTGACATCCTGCTCAGCCAGGGTGACGTCATCGCAGAGCCACACTTATTTGATCAGGGGGCGTTAGTGGAAGTGGTAAAAGACGGAATAGGTTATCGCGACTCCCTGAGCGGAGTTCCGCAGAAAACCTTTCGCTCCGTGGCCCATGACCTGCTGGCGGGGGCTTTTTCCAAATAGCCAAATCGATGAGGAACCCTAGGTTCCTCAGAGAATCAGGACGGTTGGATTTCCGGTTTGGAGAAGTCTTGCTGTGCAGGGTCATCTTGCATGTCTACGACGAGTTCCCCTTTCGGCGAGAAAAAGCCTTGCTTGTCAATCTGCACAATCCCATTACAGTTATCTTGGAAGAATTCTAAGATCCATCCATTGAAATCATAGCCCTCCTCGGTGATATCGTTTTTGAAGATCCGAGTCGTAAGAATAAAGTTGGCTCTCACGACGAATTCTTTCACCAGATCGGCCTCCACATCACTAAAGGCGGACAGTTGCGCCGAAAACCCTGTCTGTTCCTGTTCAAAGACGTCTTGATAGGTGCCTTCATTGCGAATGCAAAACAGTTGAAGCGGTTTTCTCTCACGGTGATACCCGAGAGCCACTTGGATCCATGAATACTCATCGAGCACTTCAGGAGCCATTTGGGGTATAAGGGGCACTTGGTTTTTCGATTTTAGAAAATCTAACAACAGGCGGAGAGGGGGAGGGTCCTTTCGTTGGCAAAATACCCGGGAATAGAAAAACTCGTTTCCCGCGTCATCGGATTTTGTCAGTGAAATGACGGATAATTCTTTTCCCATGGCATACTCCCTCCAATTGGATGATTCAGATTGTGCTCACTTTACCGTGGTCGGAGCATAGGCTTCAAGGAAACGAATCGATGGTTTAGGTAAAATTCGGTGATTTCTCGCATCATGAGAGGGTTTTGTAGTTGACAGGGTATCATGCTTTCGGTAGACTCGCCTCCATCTTATCATCGCGGTGTTTGTTGTATTCAAGGCCGTTAAGCATTTCAAAATATCTTCCGTATAAGCTGATTCTACCGGTGTTCTATCCTACCGACAATTTTTCCTTTTGAAGAGGAGGTTCTGATGGCCAAGGCTATGACCAAGTCACAGATCGTTGATCATTTAGCTACGAAGTCTGGAATAACCAAGAAGACCACGAGCGAAGTTCTCGATAACTTGGCTGCCTTGGCTTACAAAGAATCGAAAAACTCTTTTACCGTGCCTGGGCTCGGGAAGTTAGTCCTGTCTCATCGGAAAGCTCGAACTGGAAGAAATCCACAAACCGGCGAACCGATCAAGATTCCGGCTAAGAAAGTGGTGAAGTTCCGGGTTGCCAAAGTCGCGAAAGATTCCATCTTAGGCAAGAAATAAGTTTTCCTCGGCGGTGAGGGGATTTTGTAACGGCGAGATCGGGGGAGCCCCCATTGCGCGAGCGTATGTTGTCACGAGTTGACGGTTTCTTGTCTATCAGGAAAAATAAAAACCGTCTCGCCAAACTCTCTCACGGTTTGCTTGTCTTCCAACCCTGCTCGAAACTCGGGTAGCCCCGAGTTTTAATAAAACGAAGCCCCCAACCCTATCGTCCCCATTCCATCATGGGCCACGAGGCTGATTTCGTCTCCATCGTGGACGGGGGTATCTTCGCTCGCCACTCTTCGATTGACCGTTACCATCACCTTATTTTCTCGTAAGAGTCTGGTCACCTGTCGAAGTTTGCGCCCCTGCTGTTTAATAAGTTGTTTAACCGAAAGGGGATCTTCCAGTTCACAGGACAAATTTCGTTCGCCATCCGATGTTTCTAAATCTCCCATAAGGGTTATGTTGATCATCAACAGCCTCTCTTTTCTTTCAACACGTTGACGTGGTGACCCTGACCACACGGTATAGCCAGAACGAACGGAGCCTCCTCTGTCATTCTGATCGAAGTGAACTGACAAGTGAAGGGATTAGGGCAATGATGCGCACCGGTGCGCCGGTTCCTCCCTTGATTTTAATCGGCAGTGCGTACACCATCGCTCCTCGTGGCGGAAGTTTTTCTAACGAAGCCACGTTTTCCAGAGCATAACGATTGGCTTTACTCAGAATCTGATGCGCGAGAAAATTCCTGGATTGCCCAGGGTCAATGCTGGCTGTGTCGATTCCCACTCCTCGAATGTGTCGTTGGCGAATGAGAAAGTCCATGGCCTCTGGAGAAAACCCTGGGAAATGGAGGGATAAGGAATCGCCGGGAGTGGGGCTTCCCAAGTATTCGGTTCTATCCGGCCACTTCTTGCCCCAGCCGGTTCGGAAAAAAATTAACGATTGCGGCTCGATGGACCCATGCTGCGCCTCCCATTGTTTGATGTCATTGACTGTGAGGGCATAGTCCGGATTGTGCGCACAAGCCGATTGGGCATCAATCACAATGGCTGAGCCCATAAGATGTTCAACGGGTATTTCGTCGATGCTTATTCCAGAAGATGCAAAGTGACTCGGGGCATCAAGGTGAGTCCCGCCGTGCTCCGATGCGGAAAACGTGCCGGAAGCGTACCAATATCCCTGTGAGGTCAGGCCCCTTGCGGTGTCATCACGTGAAAAGTTCTTGTTGTTGGGCCAATAAACAGTGAGTTCGTCGAAGGCATAGGTTAAGTCGAGAATCTGTGGAGGGGGAGTGGCGTGCCCCGTCAACGGGAAAAGCATGGCCAACATGAAAATGAGGCCCAGCCATTTCATCCGGAACACTCGAGGGCAGCAACGCAGGATTGATTCCATACGCAATCCTATCAGGATTAAATCCATCCAGCAATTTGGTGAACGGTTGGTGGCGAGGATGGAGCCGTAGATCGTGCAGGTGAATCGGCGCATTGGCCAAAAGAGCAGAAATCAGTATACTGAAGTGCCGGTCATTCCATAGTGACAACCACACCAGATCAATAGAATATGTGGCGAATATGTGGCGCATCATTATCATTTTAATTCTTCTGATTGTTTTATTTTTGATGCTTCGGAAATCCTTTCGTGATTTTCGAAGCAAACAATCCGCCGATTCCTCCTTGCCCTCGAAGGATATGATGGTTCAAGACCCTGTCTGCAAATTGTATATCACGGCAGGTTCTGCAGTGGTTGAAAAAATCGGAGGCCAGCGCTACCACTTTTGCAGCAACGAGTGTGCCCATAAATTCAAAAGCTATATGTCCGGATAGGGTCGGGGAAGCAGGTCCCCACCGGTCGAGAGCGCCGATGGCGTCGTGTAGGGTGTTAGGCAAGTGCCCCGCCGCAGGATGATCCTGCACCGGCCGTGCACCCATAACAATGTTGGCCGATGATAATCGAGCGCTGGGCTAAGGCCTCGAAATCAAACTCCGCTATCGTTTGTGGAAGGTTACGGTCTACGGGTAAATCGAGCATCTGATTAAAATCGCAATCGTACAGTCGTCCATCCCATCCCACACTGAGTAAACTTCGACACATCACGGTTTCGACCGAGTGAGGGTTGAAACTCTCGATGAGAAGGTTCATGTACGCTTCATACTTGCCTTGGGCGTACAGATCGTTCAGAAAGCGGTTAATGGGCATATTGGTGATGGTATACAGTTGATTGAATCTGATACCGAAACGCGAGAGAAGCTCGTCCTTATAGGCTTCCTCCAATTCCCGTTGATCAGGAGGCAGGTGCGGTCCCAATGGGTTGTAGACGAGATTCAACACCAAACCCGTGCCTTCGTTCCCATATCCCCGCGCATTCAATTGCCGTAAGGCGTCGAGACTCCGTGTAAAGACCCCTTTCCCGCGTTGCTGATCCACGTTCTCCTCAAGATAGCAGGGTAAGGAAGCTATGATCTCCACCTGATGATCAGCCAGAAATCGGGGAAGATGTGATTTCCCTTTAACAAAAAAGACGGTCAAATTGCATCGATCGAGAACCGTTCTCCCGAGGGCGCGAGATTCTGAAACGAGATATTCAAAATGCGGATTCATTTCCGGGGCTCCGCCGGTAATGTCCACGGTGGTGATCTCAGGATGGCGTCGAAGGACCGTGAGAATGATTTCCATCGTCTCACGGCTCATAATTTCTGTCCGTGAGGGTCCGGCGTCGACATGACAATGATGGCAGGTTTGGTTGCAAAGCTTCCCGACGTTCACTTGCAACGTGTGAATGGTCTTGGCGCGGAGGGGGGGCACCCCATGTTCCGTGAGGGTTTGCGAAAAGAGATTGGGGAGCACAGGAATCGGCATCATCCTTACCGGCGTATCAGTGAATGGAATAAGCCTCTCATAGAGGGACAGTTGTAGCAAGGTCGAAGTCTGATGATCAAGCCAAACGTCTGACTATTGTTGGAGGGTCAGTTCGCCGGCTGCCTCCTGATCCATGAACCACGTCAGGGTCCCAGCCTGTGGCTGAATGATTTGAGCAGGGAGCGCGTCAGGTTGAAAAGGCCCTTCAAGCACGGCATGGAGCGTTTTGGCTTTTGCGTTGCCGCAAATGAGAAACGTGACCTGTCGGGCGTGATTAAGAAGGCCTGGGGTGAAGGTGATCCGATGTGTCTGAAACGTTTCCACCCAGGGGGCGGCAACGAGCCGATTCGTTTCATGAACAGCCTGGGTGCCCGGGAACAGGGAAGCGGTATGACCGTCGGGTCCCATGCCCAACAGAATGAAATCGAAGCGAGGGATGTCTGGTTCGGAGACTTCGAATTGCTTGCGCAGCGCAGCTTCATACTGCTCGGCAGCCGTGTGGGCATCTGGGAGTTCGCTCGGCACACGATGAATGTGCGCCATGGAAATGGGCAGGTGTCTGAGGAGCGCTTCATGGGCCATTCGATAATTACTGTCCGCATGATCCGGGGGAACGTGACGTTCATCTCCCCAAAAAAACCGGATTTTCGTCCAATCGAGTTGGCTGTGGAAAGGTGGGGCGGCCAGCATCGCATAGAGGTCTTTCGGGGTTGAGCCTCCAGCAAGGGCGATGGTAAACGCGTTTCGTGCCGCGATGGCCTGACGCGCATGATGAACAAGGTGTTGTGCCACGGCTTCCAGCAAAGATTGGGAAGTCGAGTAGATTTGGATATCTCGTTGGGAAGCAGGCATGCGAGAGCGTCAGGAAGGTGAAACAATGGCAATGCGTTTAGCAGCCGGAATAATCTGACTCTTCGAGTGTACCCTTTTTATGAAAGTCTAAACGAATTTGGCATTCGGCGGGGAGAGTATCGAAAAGCGGGAGGGACGACATGCCGCCGGTAAAGCGGAAATACACCCAGGTCTCGCCTCCAAAAAACCGCTTTGATTTGGCACTAGGCTTGCCCCAATTTTCTTCAAACCACGCTTGAGATTTCCCTTGGACCTCAGCGGGGATACGCGGGGCATCCTGATGAGGAGGAGCGCTACAGCCGCCTAAAGCCAGACTGAGCGCACCGAGAACCAGAAAGCAAAGGAGCGACATCGGGGCCTTCATCGTGTTTCGCCTGTGGGTTTGAGGGACATCTTCATTTAATTGCTCGTAAAAGAGGAGACAGGAGAGTGCTGGAGGATCTTGATTCTTTGACTTCCCTGAAACGTCTGGCAAAATCGTAACCCTGTCGTGGTGTCTAGTCAAATGAAGGAATGGGGGTGGCTTTGAAAACATGTGGAGGTGTTTCAGATTGCCAATGTCAGACTGGCTCAATTAGAATGAGTATCATCACAAGTGATCATTGATCAATGATACAACACGATATCATTAAGAAGCCATTCGTTACCTAAAAATCTTGTGAGGGAGAAAATCGATGAAAATCTACTTGGATACCGGCAGCGTCAAAGAAATTACCGAAGCCGCTCGCATGGGGATCCTGGATGGGGTCACCACAAACCCATCATTGGTCTCCAAAGAGGGGCGGGACTTTAAGGATTTAATCTTAGAAATTTGTCAGCTCGTCGATGGCCCGGTCAGCGCGGAGGTCGTGAGCCTTGAGGCTGATGCCATGGTCAAGGAAGGTCGGGAGTTGGCCCGCATTCACCCGAATGTCGTGGTCAAGTGCCCGTTAATTCCAGAAGGGCTCGCCGCAACCAAACGCTTGGCCAGCGAAGGCATTCGGGTGAATGTTACGTTGTGTTTTTCGCCGACCCAAGCCCTACTGGCGGCCAAAGCCGGCGCGTGGTGCGTGTCGCCTTTTATCGGCCGTTTGGATGACGTCAGCAGTGATGGCATGGAACTCATCCGGCAAATCGTGACCATTTTTCACAATTACGATTTTCCTACCTTGGTGCTTGTGGCAAGTGTGAGACATCCACAGCATGTGGTCGAAGCCGCTCTGGTAGGTGGTGACATTTGCACCATGCCCTATAGCGTCTTTCAACAATTGATCAAGCATCCGCTCACGGACATTGGACTCAAAAAGTTCTTGGCCGATTGGGAGGCCCAAAACGTGCCGAAAGGGTAACCCCGTTAGTGCATGCCGTCCACCAGTTGACGCGCGCGCCGAAACACGCGATGAAACATGGGGCGAGTGAGTTTTCCGGTAAAGGTATTTTGTTGGCTGGGGTGGTAGGAGCCTAACAGGGTGACTCCCCAGGGTGCAGAATAGATGGTTCCATGCCCAAACTTTAGGGCGGGCTTGCTAATGGCATGGCCTAGCGATCTGGCGGCTGTCAAATATTCGTCGAAGGCGATTTTCCCCAAGGTCACGACCACGGTGATTCGTTTCAACAAACGGAGTTCTGCGAGGACATAAGGCCGACATGTTGCAAATTCTTCTTTCGATGGTTTGTTATCCGGTGGAGCGCAGCGTACGGCCGCGGCGACGTAACAATCCGTCAACTGCAGCCCATCGTTCCGATGGGTAGACTCAGCCTGATTGGCGAATCCAAATCGAAACAGTGCCTCATAGAGCCAATCTCCACTTCGGTCACCGGTAAAAACGCGTCCGGTCCGATTCCCGCCATGAGCTGCCGGAGCCAATCCAATGACGTAGAGCCTGGCACGGGGATCTCCAAACCCGGGAACGGGCCGTCCCCAATACTCCCACTCCTGAAATCGTTTCACCTTCGTGGCGGCGATGTCTCGACGGTATGAGGTCAATCGTGGACAATGTGTGCAATCAGCGATGGTCTGGTGTAAAACGTTGAGGCTGCGCATCATAGGAATCGTACCATAACGAACGAGCCGGCAAACACGTGAAAATCCATATCGATTGCTCCGACAAAAAAATTCGAACGATGCTCAGGCAACTGCTCCTCGCGGGGTTGGATGCCGCCGATCCTGAGTCGGCAATTCAGCGTGCCGTTCGGATCAAGAACAAGAGCCTCAGAGTGGGGACGCGGGAGTACGATCTCACCAGGTTTACGCGCATCGTGTGCATCGGGGCAGGGAAAGCATCGGGTGCCATGGCGGCTGCGTTGGAACGACAATTCGAGTCGAGGTTGGAAGGTGGCCTGGTTGTGGTCAACGATGGCCAGGGACAGAAAACGAAAAGGATACGACTGCTTGAGGCGCGGCATCCGGTTCCCGATCATCGAAGTGAAAAAGCCGCGCACAGGATAGTTCGGCTGCTTGAATCGTTAACGGACCGTGATCTGGTCTTGATGGTGCTGTCCGGCGGAGCGTCGAGCCTCTTGGCATCCCCGGCCGCCGGCCTTACCTTGAAGGACAAACAACTCACCACGAATTTACTGCTCCGAAGTGGAGCCACCATTCAAGAAATCAACATGGTGCGAAAACATGTATCCGGGATCAAAGGCGGGCGGCTTGCAGGTGTCCCCACTGCCACAGTCATAACTCTCGTTCTTTCGGACGTGCTTGGCGATGATCTGACGACCATTGGTTCGGGCCCCATGGCTCCGGATCCCTCCACCTTTTTAGATGCGAAAAATGTGCTTGCCAAGTATACAATATGGAACCGGATTCCGGTGGCCGTTCGACAACATTTGGACCGCGGAGTACAAGGACGCATACCTGAGACGCCAAAACCAGGTGAGGCGCTTTTTTCTCGGATACAGCATCACGTCATTGGTAATAACCAGGCTGCAGTCTCAAGGATAGCCCGACAAGCGAAGGCGTTAGGGCTTCGTCCCCTGATCTTGACGACAACCCTCTCCGGGGAAGCTCGTGAGATCGGAAAGCTCTTTGGGGATCTTGCCAGAGAAATGCATGTTTCAGGAAACCCGCTCCGGCCTCCGGCGTGTCTTCTCGCTGGCGGAGAACTCGCCGTGACCGTGAACGGGAAAGGGATTGGGGGGCGTGCACAAGAATTTGCGTTGGCCGCTGCTCCCTCACTCGAAGGGTTGTCCCATATTTTTGTGATCGGGTTCGGCACCGATGGCACCGATGGTCCCACGGAGGTGGCAGGGGCCCTTGTGGATGGGCAGAGCATCAGCCGAGCCCAGAAAAAAGGGATGAGCCATGAAGCGGCGCTTCGAGAGAATAACAGCTATCGTTTTTTTCATCGGGCGGGCGGACATATCGTCACCGGACCGACCGGCACGAATGTGAACGACTTGTATATGATTCTGGCCTTGTAAACAATTTTTGACCGAAAGGATGGGGGATGTACGAAGCGCAAAAAATGGTTCGGGAGTTTCACACGGAGTTTGACATCCTCACCGCGGAGAGCCCCAGTGTGCCGGATGAGAAGACTGTGGCCTTGCGCGTACGGCTCATTCAAGAAGAGTTTGACGAGTTGAAAGAGGCCATGAAAGCAGAGAATCTTCCTTGCATTGCCAAAGAACTCGCCGATCTTCTCTATGTCGTGTATGGCACGGCCGTCTCCTATGGGATCGACATGGAGCCGGTGTTTCGGGAAGTTCAGCGTTCAAACATGAGCAAGGTAGGCGGGTATAAACGAGACGATGGCAAGTGGGTCAAACCACCAACCTATTCGCCAGCCAAGATTGAGCCCATTCTCGAAAGGCAACAAGGGGGATGAAGGCAAGGGTGCGGCTCTCTCATCGTCTAGGTCCCAACGCCTTACGAAGGGGACGGTGCGTGTTCTCGTGAGTCAGTAAGGCTTCTTTAATGGAGAGTCCGCCACCATAACCGACAAGTTTCCCGTTGCTTCCGATGACTCGATGACAGGGGACAATGATCGAAACAGGATTCTGTCCATTGGCAGCTCCGACGGCGCGAACGGCCTTGGGCTTCCCAATGGCTTGCGCAATCTGCCCGTATGACAGCGTTTGTCCATAAGGTATTGACAGAAGGGCTTGCCAGACTTCTTGTTGAAACGGGGTTCCCTTCGAGGCAAGTTTGATCGTGAAGGTTTTCCGCTTCCCGGAAAAGTATTCTTTGAGTTGCTGAATAGGTTGTTGAAACGGTGTTTCGGAATAGGTCCACTGAGGATCCGGGTTGATCGGATGCCGGCCGTCCTGAAACGAGAGGTACGTCAACGCGTGTGCATCCCCAGCTAAGAGTAACCTGCCAACGGGGCTCTGCATGACGCAATAAGAAGTGGCATCGCGTCCAACGTGGCTTTTTGCAGAGAAAGTTTTTTGATGAGTGATGGCTGAAGGCATGTTCATCGACCCTTTAGGCAGAGACAATTGTAGCATAGGCACGTTAACTCACCAAGTTGCCGACCGGGGAATGGTGAGATAAGAAAAATTGGATCTCATTTCTCATGTTAAATAAATTTGGAATGAGGAGAAGGAATTGTTCGGTCAATTCCGGATCAAAACGCAGGCCGGAGCCCCCCTTGAGGACTTGGATGGCTTTTTCAAAGGGTTGTCCTTCTCCGTGAGGACAAGGAGAAGTCAATTTATCAAACGTGTCGGCAATACTCAGGATTCGGGATCCAAGCGGAATTAATGTTCCCCGAAGTCCATACGGATATCCATAGCCGTCCCATCGTTCATGATGGTGAGCAATCAAGACAGCGGCGGTATTGAGGCTGGGCCATTGTTGAAGAATGGCGGCACCAATCCGAGGGTGGCATTGATGTTTTATATCTTCTTGTGGCGATAAATTGGTGCCGGTGCGAAGGTGAGGTGGGAGAGAAAATTTCCCGAGATCGTGTAACAGGCCAGCATAGTGAAGCTGGAGAAGTTCTTGGTCTGATAACTCGATGGCATGCCCAAGGGCTAAGGCAAATTGAGCAGTCCGTTCGCAATGGTCGACAATAAGCGGATCCTGACTTTCCATGAGTTGCAGAAATCCTCGAACCAGACAAAACGGATTTTCTTTATTGGGGATAGGGGGGGAAGGTTGTCGGAGCGTAAGGGTATAGGAACCTTTCATCGATGGATTCTCCTTTTGATTTGTTCTGTTGCCGATCTGAACAACTTGCCGGTTTTTTCAAATAAAAAAGTCCTGAGTGTTTCTTGCGACGGAACCTCCTCAGGTTCACGCCCTCTTTTTAGGTAATGATTATGATAATCATTACTATATAAGATCGGCTCTGTCAAGGGGTCTAGCGAGGAACAGGTGAAATCTTTTTTGAAAGGAACCCTTTAATGTCCGGTAGGAGATCCGTAACAAGAGAAAGAAGTGGCTGAGAAATGGGGAGGAAATGTCTTCTAGAAGGGATCTTGAATATGAAACGGTCGATCTTTTGAGGAGACCTCTGTGAGGGGAGAAGCATGTTATCGGCAAATTCGCTCGCATTCAATCAGGTTCTAAAGTGTGTCGGTCTCACCCTCCTTTGTGGGGTATTGACGGGATTCGCGTCGAAGCCCCCATCCCCTGTTTCCATGATGAATGGTTGGGGAACCTGGGAAGTGCTTTCTCTGTTGACGGTCGGAGACCGTTTGCCTTCCCAGGACCGTCGCTTTCCGGATCAGGCATATCGACCTGTGGGTGGGCTGGATGGCCTCGGAGGCTATCGGTTGGATGCAGACACCGTCCGAGTGCTGGTGAATCATGAATTGGACCGCAAGGCGGGGTATCCGTACCGGCTCGACAACGGCGCGACGTTAACAGGGGCTCGAGTCAGCTTTCTGGATATCGATCGCCGGACCTTAGAGATTCTCAATAGCGGCATGGCGTATCAGACCATTCGTGATCGACAAGGTCGGATTGTCGAAACGGGATTTCAGGTCAATGAGGTCTCTCATACCGAACAAGGCTTTTCGCGCTTTTGTTCGAGCCAATTGGTCGAAAAGGGCACGTTTAATTTTGTCGATACGATCTACTTGACCCAGGAAGAAATCTCAGATCCTCTGAACCATCCGTATGGAGGAACGGCCTGGGCCTTGGATGTGGAACGCCAGACCCTCCACGCGGTGCCGACGATGGGGCGAATGGCGGGAGAAAATACGACCCCGCTGTTAGGTCCGCATGATTCGGTGGCCCTCTTAATCGGGGACGATACGGTCCCGCAAACCGACGAGGTCGAGTCCTTTGGACAAGAAGCCGACCTGCACACGTCTCCCGACCATCTTGTCACGGCGCCCTTATGGTTGTATGTCGGTAAAAAAGATGCCTCGATGTTTGAAGTCCGAGAGGCGCTTCCGTTCAATGCCGAACTGGCAAACACGACGTTTCTGAACCGGAACGGATTACTTGTGGGGCAATTGTATTACTTTGTTGCAGAGCATGGAGTGCGAACGGTTGCGCAATTTAAAGGAACAGGCTCTATTCTCACGGGCGTTTGGAAAAAAATCGAGGTGTTGGACAGGACGAAGGCCGGAGAAAAGGGGCATGACCCATTTGGCTATAAAACGGGATTGACGCTTCGGCGAGAGGCGAAAGCCGGTGGAGCTTTTCAATTTTCTCGGCCGGAAGATGTGAGTACGCATCCCTCCATCGGCACACAGGCGGTCTTGGCCTCGACGGGGCGGGATTCGGTGTTTCCTGGTCATGATGCGTGGGGGACCATTTACCAAATTGATGTCGATATGAGCAGAATGAGAGCCACGCTCAAAATTTTATACGATGGCGATGATGCCGGCGGCGCCCAATTTTCACACCCCGACATGGGTATTCGCAGTCCGGATAACCTGGATTGGGCGGAGGATGGATTGATCTACATCCAAGAAGACAATGCGAAAAACCGCTCTCCGTTTTTTGGGAGTCATTCGGGGCAAGAAGCCTCGCTTTGGCGTTTGGATCCTCTCACGGGTGAGGTGCAACGAATTGCTCAGATTAATCGATCCGTCGTGTTGCCAAGAGGCAGTGCTGATAGCAAGCCCGATGCGATTGGAAAATGGGAGTCGTCCGGCATTCTTGATGTCACGCATCTCTTCGATTCCCACGTTGGAGAACGAGCGCTGCTTGCAACGGTCCAAGCGCACACGATACGCGATGGCATGATCTCAAAGAGCAAGTTGGTCGAAGGAGGCCAACTCCTCCTACTCAGGAGGCCCATGGCGGTGTTTCCTGAACGGGCCGACAGGTGAAAGCGCGAGGGCGCGATAAGATCGCGCAGCTACAAATGAACTTGACCATGTTTCCTGAACAGGCCGACAAGTGAGAGAGCGGATAGCCCTATCGACCCAGGCTTCCTCCCGGACCGTCTCTCAATCTCTGGGGGTTGTGACTGGAGCGCTGTTCCTGTTCTGCTCTGTCGTGGGGCTGGAGAGCGCCTCTCCGGAAAAAGGCGATCCGGCTCTGCCCCAGGAGTTGGAGCCTCATCTGGTGGCGATTGCCGAGTTATCTCAACCATCTCCGATGATGCAGATTCCTGTAGGGTGGTTCCTCATGGGGACCGTGCGCAAAGACGATGATCCGTTCGGGTTGGAAACGCAGTATGACAACACGGAGTTTCCACAACGACAGATTTGGTTGGATGCGTATTCACTCGACCGCGATGAAGTGAGCATGGGCGAGTACGTGGCCTTTCTGCACCGGCAAGGTCTTCCGGTTCCGCACAAACTGCGCCATCTGATTTGGCATCTGATTGACGTCCACGTTCTCCCGGATTACGTGATGGCGCGGTGGCCGGCCTTATACGTTTCGTGGGACGAAGCGGATCAGTTTTGTCGAACGCACGACAAACGGTTACCCACCGAGGCCGAATGGGAGAAGGCCGCCCGTGGGACTGAAGGCCAAGTGTTTCCCTGGGGGGACGAGCCGCCCAACTCGGATTTAGCAGTGTTCAAGTTGTATCACGTTCACCAAATTCCCTTGGTCGCGGCCGTGGATAGTTTTGAAGAGGGACGGAGCCCTTACGGGCTCCATCACATGGCTGGTAACGTGCGGGAATGGGTACATGATTGGTTTGGTCCGGACTCCTATCCCCTGATGCCTGAACGGAATCCTCAAGGCCCCGAGGTCGGGCGGTATAAAAGCGTGCGCGGCGGATCGTGGCGAAGCCAGCCGCAGATTCTGCGAACGGCCACCCGCAATGGAGCGACGCCCGCAACGCGTTCGCCCAATATCGGGTTTCGGTGTGCCCGATCCGAGTGACGAACGACCTTATCGTCGAATCCGAACGATGAGATTATCGATGAATCGAACCCCTCCAACCCAGATCGCTCCGAGTAAGACGACTGTTCCCCGAAGACGCGGAAGGGGTTCAAGTGTGCGAGCATCACAACATGCCAGGTAGTCGATGGTGAGCCGTTGCCCTGCGTCGAGGATCTTTGCCATTTTTTTTTCGGCCAGATCTGCGCGGCGTACCCCCCCTGCGATCGCTTCCTTCCCAGCTGACAGGGCTCGATATAAGGCGAGAGCCTGTTGGCGTTGCGATTTCGTCAAGTAATGATTGCGTGAACTCAAGGCGAGCCCGTCGGCATCGCGAACGGTTGGGCACAGGGTGATCCGTGTGTCTATGTCGAGGTCTTTCACCAATTGCCGGATCACGGAAAATTGTTGGTAGTCTTTTTGACCGAAGAAGGTGCAAGTCGGACGGACAAGGTTCAACAGTTTGGTCACAATCGTGGTCACGCCTTGAAAATGCGTAGGCCGATGTTCTCCCTCCCATCGTTGGGAAAGCGCCTTGACGGCGACGGTCGTTTGAAAATTGTGTGGGTACAGGGTTTCCAATTTCGGAATAAAGACGAGATCGACGTTCTCCTCACGACAGCACGCGATATCTTGCGACAGGTCTCTCGGGTAGCGACGGTAATCCTCGGTCGGGCCGAACTGGAGCGGGTTCACGAAAATACTGACCACGACCGTCCCGCACGTTCGACGAGCGCGTTGTATCAACGACCGATGGCCGGCATGCAACGCTCCCATGGTCGGAACCAACCCGATCGAGGTCCGGAGCAAATCGTGTCGGCATCGCCAGGTTCGAAGGGACTGGGTTGTTTGGATGATGCGCATTTAGTCAGCAGGAGGCAGTGCACACGAGGGTCGGGTGGCGAAGTGAGAACCGGGAACGACATCGAGCTTTCGCACGCGATGGGAATCCGTAAGCTGGCCGAGCAAGGCTTGGATCGTTTGCTCGTGTTGAGGATGGATCCAGTTCGGATCGAGTTCGGCCATCGGCACTAAGACGAATCGCCGTTGATGCAGACGGGGATGAGGAATGGTGAGCGGCGGGGTCTCGATGATCCGTTGCCCATAGAACAAAATGTCTAAATCAATGGAGCGGGAGGCGTTGCGAAGCCCGGGGTCGCGACCGAGGCCCCGTTCCGTTTCTTGGCAAATGGCCAACAGGTGTTCCGGCTGGAGTTGTGTCTCCAGACGAACGACACCGTTATAAAACCACATGGCGTCGTGACCACGCTCCATATTGACTGGTTCGGTCTCGTAATACGAAGAGATGCCTGTCAGCGTGGAATGAGGAAGAAGCCGCATCAAGGCCACGGCCCGGTCACAAAAATCATGCCGGTCCCCCTGGTTCGATCCAAAGGCGATAAAGACGGTCTCGACACTCACCCTTTCACCGTATTCATGTCCTCTTGGAGGAGAGGGAAAAAGGCCGAATCGATGCTGCCTGTCATTGTGGCGTCATGCGCGATGATGGAGGAGGCTGTTACCATCCAATTTGTTTGAGGCGATCGACGGCTTCGGCTAATCGCTCTTTCGTCGTGGTGATGGTCATGCGAATGTAGCCTTCGCCCGGAGCCCCAAACCCATTTCCCGGCGTGGTCACAATCCCGGCCTTTTCTAAGAGATGGGCCGTAAAGGAAGCAGAGGTATATCCTTGGGGCACTTCAATCCAGACGTAGAACGTCGCCGAGGGTGTCTCAAACTGCAATCCAAGATTTCTTAAGCCCGAAACCAACACGTCACGGCGTTCCTGGTAAATGGCCCGGAGCCCGGCGGTGAGTCGATCGTCAGATTCCAAGGCCGTAATCCCGGCTTCTTGAATGGCTTGAAATTGTCCCGAATCCAAATTGCTTTTGATTTGGCTCAACCCCGCAATCACTTCGGCACGGCCGACGGCAAACCCAAGCCGCCATCCCGTCATGTTAAATGTCTTGGACAACGAGTGAAACTCGATACCTACGTCCATGGCACCTTCCGCTTCCAAAAAGCTCGATGGGCGGTTGCCGTCGTAGAAAATTTCCGAATACGCCGCATCGTGGCACACGATGATGTGATGCTCTTTCGCAAAAGCGATCACGCCTTTAAAAAATGCCGTGCCTGCAATGACCGACGTTGGATTGTTCGGTGAATTCAAAAACATCAGTTTCGCTTTTTGGGCCACGTCCGGGGGAATGGCATTCAGATCGGGAAGGAACCCGTTGCGTTTCAACAGGGGCATTTCATAGGCGGTACCGCCGGCAAAGCTGGTGGCCACCGGATACACGGGATACCCGGGGCTTGGTACGAGAACGACGTCGCCCGGGTCAATAAAGGCCATGGGGACGTGGCCGATACCCTCCTTTGAACCGATTAAGGTGACCACCTCGGACTTGGGGTCGACGGTCACGTTAAATCGCCGCTTGTACCAGTCGGCGACGGCGGTGCGAAACGACAGCATCCCGCTTGAGGAAGGATATTGATGATGTTGGGGATCGGTCACCGCCTTTTGCATTCGTTGCAGAATAGGATCGGGTGTGGGCAAGTCGGGATCACCGATTCCCAAGTTGATGATATCGACGCCACGAGCCATGGCCTGTTGCTTCATCTCGTCGATGGCTGCAAAGAGATAGGGGGGTAACGTTTTGATGCGTTCAGCATAGGTGATGGGAACACCGCTCATTCCTGCCACTCCTTCTTCAATGATCGAACACGTTTTGAGAGTTTCGTTTTTAAAACAAAGAGGGTTCACGTTACTGCACAAGAAGGGCGATAATCAAGAACGGCTCACGAAGGTCGGCTGACGATGACGCGGAGACGTGTGCGCTTTATAAGCTCTTTGGTGCTAATTCTACATTTCCCGGTCAGCAGTTTCTGCATCAATCTGCATTTTAGTGCACGGTATTTTTTTATCATTCTCGCGCAAGCAGGAATCCAGTTACCTTCTTTGTAACAACAACAGAATTAAACCAATGATCTTTTCTTTATCTTTCGCGTTACTCTCCGCCACCAATAAGGTCAAAGCCGTCAGAGCTTCCGGGGTGAGACTTGCCCGCAGAATCCCTGCTTTGCGTAAAAACCAGACGAATGTAAACGCACCGCTTCGTTTGTTACCGTCCACGAAGGGATGATTTTTCACCATGAAGTAGAGAAGGTGTGAGGCTTTTTCTTCAACCGTTGGATACACGTCTTGATTGCCAAAGGATTGAAACACGTTGCCGACGATCCCGTGTACGGCATCATCGCTCTTTCCCTGACCGAAAAGATCCGTTGCTTGTTTTCGCACGAGCAGTTCCTGCTTTAGCTCGTGCAAGGCCTGAGTCAGTTCATCGGCCGTAAACGTCACCTCTTTTTTCGTTGCCCCATTTTTGGGGAAGTTTTCAGTGTCGTAGGCATCCAGGGAAAACCAAGTGCCAGCAAAAGCCTCCACAAGCTCCAGAACGTCCTGTGTCTGTATTTTATTATCTTTAGGCAATAGTGTTTTGAGATCGCCAACTGCCCGCAGGAACCGCTCGTAATTCAGAGCAATGCGTTTTTTGTTGATGGTGTAGCCTTCAAGGAGGTGTTGTCTCAAGGTATTTGTCGCCCACTTGCGAAACGCAATGGCTTTGCCAGAATTCGCTCGATAACCCACTGCTAAAATGACGTCAAGGGAATAAAAATTTACTGGCTTGTCTGAATTTGCAATGTGCATTTTTTGCACATTGCTTTTTTGTTCGACTTCTCCATCTTGCATGATCTTGTTGATGTGTCTGGTGACAACCGATCTGTCTATGTCAAAAACATCTGCTATCTGTTTTTGCGTTCCCCAAACCGTATCGCGTTCAAAGTCCCCGCGGAATTCAATTTGTCCGTTTTTAGCTTGGTAGATGACCAAATTTTCGTTCGTTTTATTTCTTCGCTTTCTCTTCATGACTTTTTCTCCAACGTAACTCTCTTTCAGCAGTTCTCCGGCCTTTATCGCTTCTGAAAAAAACACATTTTGACACATATAGCACCATATCTTCTCAAAAAGTATATTTTTTGAGAAGATAACGGTAGAAATGAGCCTCTTTAAGGACTTTTTGGACTAAAATTTCAGCCGAGCATGTTCTCTGCCGAAAAGGCAAAGAGAGGGCCGAATCGTCAAAGGTTGGTCTCTTTGCTATGCTGCGAGGTGGGCGATTAAGCGGTCGGCGAGCCGATGGCATTCAGGAAGAATTGTTCCCGCTGATTCCAATAAGGCCTCTGTTGTGGTTTGTGCCCGTTCCACATCGGTGGAACATTCGCGGCATAGGGCTTCGACTCCTTTGGTTTCCAATTCCAAATGAAATAAGAGTCCGTAGGCGCGTTCCCCATACCGAAAGGCTTGAACGGGATAGAACTCGGATGAGGCGAGCAAGAGCGCCCCTGGTGGCAGGGTGAGCCCTTCGCCATGCCACTGAAAGACCGTAACATGGCGAGGAAATGTTCCAAAAACAGCATCCGTGTCTTCTTCGACGGTGCGTGTGATCGGAGTAGGTCCGATTTCCAGTCGAGGGCCGGGACGGACCTGTCCCCCCAAGGCCTTTGCCATGAATTGAGAGCCCAGGCACACGCCTAAAGCCGGAATTCCTGCCTCGATCGTGTGTCGAATAAACTTTTGTTCTTTCTCAATCCAAGGATCGGAATCATTGACGGACATGGGTCCTCCCATGACCAACAGGAAATCAGGAGGCGTGGTAGGAAGCTCCTGTTGAGGGACAAGCAGCGTTTTGAGCTGATAATGACGTTCCTCTAACGCTTGTCGAAACACGCCGGGACCTTCAAAGGGAACGTGTTGGAGGCAGAGGGCCTGTTTCATGGTGACGACGGATTGAGGAAGGGATTAGAACGTCGCAATTACGAACGAGGCGAGCCGTTTTTGGCATTCACGCATTCCACCAAATACCAATACCTGAAGGGATTCATCTTTTCTTGTTTCATCACCTGAAGGGTCGTGCCTTCAAGCACATGATGTAGGGATAAATCCGTGCGGAAGCCTATCCGCTGGCATATAGGGGAAATCAATTTCTCTACGGCGGCGATTAATTTATTTCCGTTGCTGAAGTGGTTCAACATGACAATGCGACCGCCAGGGCGGCAGACGCGAATCATCTCCGACACGACTTTCCGATAATCCGGGACGGCGGTGACGACATAGGCAGCCATGACCACGTCGAAGGTATTGTCTTGAAAAGACATTTGTCCCGCGTCCATGCGCTGCAGCGTGACGTGATCAAGCCCATGCTTGGCAATGCGCTCCTCAGCCTTTTTCAGCATGCCTTCCGAAAGGTCGATCCCCACAATTTGACAGTGGGCCGGATACAGGGGCAATGCCATGCCCGTGCCCACGCCGACTTCCAGCACATGATCATTGGGAGAGACGTGAAGGCCTTTGACGGCCGATTCTCGTGATTGATCAAAGGCCTTCCCGAAGGTTTGGTCATAGACCGAAGAGTAATTCGTATAGACCCGCTCCAGGTTTTCAAGATTCATAGCCCGTTCTTGTTGGTTCATTCTGTTTTCCACACAATACCTATGCTTATTTGAGCGATCAGTCAGTTACAGTTACAATAACGCTAATTCAGGAGGTGTGATACGGGCGCGACCCTGTTATGTTCAATAACCGTTGGAAGGCCCAACTGGAACGGGCACGATAAGGAATCGACCTTAACACTACGTCACACGATGAGTCAACTATTTGCTTCTCCATCCTTTCTCATCCGTCCCGATCGGTGTGACAACTAAGGGGCTGATAGGCGTTGAAAAGAGGTAAGGTGGTTTCTTACAATTTAGCCGGGGAGTAGGTTCTTTGTTGCTCCCTTCATTATCCATATCCATTTCTCAACGAAAAGGAGAGACTGCATGAGTTCATATGGACGATACAACCACCAGAAAAAGGGACTCGGGCTCATGCTGCTGTTCTTGTTGGGAGGAATGGGTTCACCGGCGTTTGCGATTGACGTCAAGTTAACCTTGGAGCAAGCCAGGCAGATCATGGACTCAGCCCGAGAGCCCATGGAGCAGGCTGCTTCCAATGATGAAATGTTTGGCATCATCAAAGCGGCGGATAAAAACTCCCGCATTGGGGACGATCCTGCAATCAACCCCTGTGGAAGTAGCGCGATTTTACGAACGAAAACTTATTGGTTCGAATATTTTGGACGCGAAGAAGGCCGACGGTCCAAGGTTGCTCAACAAAAAGTCCGGATGCCTGAAGCCAACATCCAAGAAATTCTGAATATGCCTAATCTTGAAATGGAGATCGGGCTGTGCGGGCCAGAAGAGTTTTTTGCTGAAGGGGCTGATGTGGCACTGCAACAAGGGTCGACGAACGTGATGGCCGTGGATAAAGGTAAGCCCAGCCGTGGCCGGAAAATTCCTGGATCCGAGATGGAGTATGCGTCTCGGTTTTCCGCCCGATTTGCCTATCAGGATTTTGACCCGCAGGCTGTGACGAATATTGTCGTCTTTTTCCCAGATGGGCAATTGATTAGTATTGAGGCAGACTTTTCCAAGATAAAATAAGTGTGACGGGCAAGAAAGATCGGGTCTCTCAGACAGCCCCCCCCTCACGACCCTCATTGTCGAATGTTAGTATTCAGGGGAGTCTGTTTCCAATTCCACCATCCGCAGTGTATACAGGTGGCGGTACAGGCCGTCCTGTTGCATCAGTGCCGTATGCGTGCCTTGTTCGACTATCCTGCCCTTGTTGAGAACAAAAATCCGGTTCGCTTCCTGAATGGTCGTGAGACGGTGGGCAATGACCACGGTCGTCCGTCCTGCCATGAGTCGTTGTAAAGCTTGCTGGACCAACATCTCGGATTCGGAATCCAGCGCCGAGGTCGCTTCATCCAAAATTAAAAGCCGAGGATTTTTGAGGATGGCGCGGGCAATAGCAATGCGTTGCCGTTGACCCCCTGAGAGATTGACGCCCTTTTCGCCGACCAACGTGGCATACCCATCAGGCAGAGCCGAAATAAAGTCGTGGGCATGAGCGGCCCGACTCGCTGCAACAAGGTCTTGCTCTGACGCGTCTTCTCGTCCATATCGAATATTTTCCAGGATCGTGTCGCCAAATAAGATGGTTTCTTGGGGCACGATGGCCACTTGTTGATACAGGCTGGCCAATTGCACGTGCCGGAGATCATGGTTGTCAATCGTGACAGACCCTTCTACAGGATCATAAAACCGATGTAACAGATTCGCGATTGTACTTTTCCCCGAACCGGTAGGACCGACCAACGCCACGATTTCGCCTGGATGCACTTCAAAGGAGAGATCGGTGAGCACGGGGTGACGCGGATCATACGCAAAGCTCACATGTGAAAAGTTGATATGGCCTTGAATGTCGCGCAACGCTCTGGCTTGTGGGGCATCCGTCACTTCCGGCGTGGTGTCGAGTAACTCAAAGACGCGTTGCAGGGCGCCCTGTCCCTCCTTCATTTTTGAAAAGATTCGTGCCGCTGATCCAAAAGGACCGATTAAAATCCCCGCAAACAACACGAAGGCTAAGAGGTCCCCAGGCGTCATGGCCCCATCGATGACTTGTTTGCCGCCGTACCATAGGACCGCCCCGGCCATCATAAATGTCAAGAGGGTGATGATGGGGATAAACACGGAGAGGATTTTGGCACGGGAGAGTGTTCTGGCAACCAACGTGTGTACCGCAGTGCCGAATCGTCCTTCCTCTCGGGCCGTCTGGACAAAGGATTTCACAACTCGAATCCCCGAGATCACTTCTTCAATGAGCGTAGAAAGAGAGGCAGTTTGGTCCTGTATCTGCGTAGAGAGGGATTTCAATCGCTTTCCAAACAACCGGGCCACGAAGACCAAGAGCGGAAGCAATAAAACGATAAGCAGACAGAGTTTCCAATTCATGAATAACAAAAACCCGATTCCGCCAATCAGTGTCACCAGTTGTTTGGCAGAATCAATGGGAGTTTCGGTCACGAGGTTCTGAATCACCCCCACGTCGTTCATAAGCCGTGAAAGAATTTCCCCCGTTCGTCGTTTCGCAAAAAAACTAAGAGACAGGGTTTGCAAATGACGAAACAGGTGTGTGCGAAAATCGGCGATGATCAGTTGCGACAGGCGGGTGGTCAGATAGGTCTGCCCCATGGTCAAGGCGCTTTGGACTATGGCGATCACCAGAAAAAGCAAAATGGTTTGCGTCATGAGTTCAACGTTACGTTGAACCGTGATGAGGTCCCATAATGTGCCGCCGAGTTTCAGCAACGTCAGGTTGAGGGCCGCCACACCCATGATCAAGGCTCCGGCCAGTATCATTTGAGAAAGATAGGGACGAAGAAACGGAAACAGGCGAGAGAATTGACTCATGGCAAGGGACATTTGTTAGGCGTAGCAGAATGGAGAAACACGTGCGGAAAAACCGGAGGCATGGGCTGTAGCAGGCTCGAAAACAATTGGGAAAGGGAGGACTATTCCGATGAATTCACTGACTCAATCATCGTGGTCTGGGGTGCCGCAAAGCCGGTGTGGTCTTTTCGTCCATCGCTGATGACCCGCAGTGAGGGCGATCTCACGCACAGGGTGGCCTTGAAAAGGGCCGCGATACGGTTCTACATCCATGGAAATCAACAAATTCCCGACTCCCCCTGCAGCCCTTCACTCGGATTGTTGTTTGTTTTCCCAGGCGCATTTCCCGCACCTGGTGCTGGCCAACTTGGTACTGGAATAGTGAATCTTAGTTCCGTCGACGGGCAAATTTCATGCGTCGGCGAAGTTTTTTATGTTTATGCTTCCGCATTTTTTTTCGCCGTTTTTTGACTACACTCGCCATTCACACTCCTTTTTCTTCCTCAGGCGGAAGATGGGAACTTTTCGCTGATCGGGGTCTCACTCATGGCTAAGGAGACGCATGATCAAAACAGGTGCAGGGAAGCCAGAGTTAACACAGCGCTCCAGAAGGTGTCAAGAAAAGAGAGGATTCGTTCACCGTGTTGGATTCAACACGAACTTGACCGCGGTGAGGGCTATGCCGGAACTTCTCTCCCTGTTGCCTCATTTTGTGGTTTCATCGCGCTCTCGCTATAATGGGCTCATGTCTCGATCCCACTCCGGTCTTTCTTCTTTCACCTGGGCCCTGTTCTTGAGCCTCGTCGTGTTTATGGCGGGGTGTCAGTCTAAGGACGACCACAAATATCCCGAAGACCACGCGCGATTTGAGCGAATTGTGGAGGCGGTGGATGCCTTGCGCTCAGCATATGAAAAGCAAAATCTCGACGCGATCCGAAAATTAATGTTGCCGTTAAAAGGATTTCAGCGGCTCCAACGTGAGATGCAACAGGACTTTGCCACGTCTTCCTCGATTTCCTTAACCATGACGATTGAGCGAATTTACGTTCAAGAAGCATGGGTCACGGTTAATGTGCGATGGGAGGGAGAATGGCAACGCTCCCCAGAAGAAACGTTGGTGACGGGTCATGGACACGGGATACTGGTTTGGAGTGGCACACAGGTTATTTTGTTGGCAGGAGTGGAAGGGGATCTGCCGTTCGGGATGGCCAGCCGTTAACCCCTGTCGCCTATTCTGATGAGGCCGCAGCGCATGGACCATTTTGCTCCATTTTGATGGTGCCGATGTTGCCGGACGGCCTAAGAACCCATAGATCGTTATGCCCATGAAAACAGTCGCGACGAAGTATCGTTGGGGGCCGGAAGCTGATTTTCTCGTCATTGGAAGCGGTATCGCAGGGTTGCGTGCCGCGATTGAGTTGTGTCGCCACGGACGAGTGCTGATTGTCACAAAAGGCAGCCGCTTAGAAAGTAACTCGATGTACGCACAGGGCGGAGTCGCCGTGGCCATGAATGCCGAAGATGATGTGAACCTGCATTTTTCCGATACGATTCGGGCCGGGCACCAGCTTGGTCGAGAAGCTGCGGCTCGTGTCTTGGTGGAAGAAGGGCCGACTCGTATACAGGAATTAATCACCTGGGGTACGCAGTTTGATAAGGTCGGCGGGAAATTTGCCTTTGCCAAAGAAGGGGCTCACAGCCGAAACCGAGTTCTGCGGGCTCGGGGCGATGCGACGGGCAATGAAATGATTCGCGTCTTGCTGGGACGGGCCCGACAACATCCGGACATTCAATGGCTTGATCATCATTTTACCAAGGATCTGTTGGTCGTAGATGGTCGGTGTTCCGGCGCGGTTGTGGTGAATGAAACCACGGGGGATGTGGAAATACTTCCGGCGGCGGCGGTGATCCTGACCACTGGAGGCGCAGGCCAAATTTATGCAAGGACCACCAATACAGAAAATGCCACGGGCGATGGCATGGCAATGGCCTATCGGGCGGGGGTCGTTTTGGAAGACATGGAATTTGTCCAATTTCATCCCACGGCGTTGTACCTTCCCTCCAGCCCTCCGTTTCTGTTGTCCGAAGCCATGCGGGGTGAAGGAGGGGTGCTGCGAAATCGAAAGGGGGAGTTGTTTCTGTCACGGTATCATCCGGCGGCGGAAATGGCCCCACGCGATATCGTCGCGCGGGCGATTTGGTCGGAAATGGCGTCTTCCCGGTCGCGCCACGTGTATTTGGATGTCACCCATTTGGGTGAAGGCTTCATCAAAAAACGGTTCCCCACGATTTATCAGACCTGCTTGCGTTTCGACATCGATATCACGGAGGAATGGATTCCGGTTTCTCCAAGCGCCCATTATTTCATGGGAGGCCTGAAAGCAGGGATTGATGGAGAGACGACCTTGCCCGGCCTGTTTGCTGCCGGGGAAGTCGCATGCAACGGGGTACATGGGGCGAATCGTTTGGCAAGTAATTCATTGTTAGAAGGGCTGGTATTCGGATACCGTGCCGCCAAGTCAGCGACGTCCCTTTCTGCCGGCCTCAAGCGGGCTCGTCTGAAAAATCTCCCCCCCAGTTTCGTGGCGGAACCGATCGGCACGTTGGAAGACAGCGAAAAACTAAGAAATTCCTTACGGCGTCTGATGTGGAACAAGGTCGGGTTAATCAGGACAGGTGATTCCTTGATCCAGGCTCTTGCGCAGCTCTCTCGTTGGGACCCGCAGATTCAGGCTTCGCTGCAAACGCGATCCGACCTCGAAGTCAAAAATATGATTCAAGTTGCGCGGTGTCTGACCGAAGCCGCGTTGTGGAGGGAAAACAGCCTGGGGACCCATTACCGGGAAGATTTTCCGAGTTGCCAAGGTTCGGCGTGGAAAACGCACAGTCAGGTTTGGCTGGCAGAGTCTGTCAGTTCTTCTCCCACAACCCGGCATCGTGCCGGGTAACCGTCCGACCCCTTCTTGATTTCTTTCCCCGATTACAACCGTCGGGGACAGACCTTATCGACTTTGTTCTTTTAACAGGTGGTCGTACCGGTTTTGAAGTGTTGCAACCCAGGAACGGGACACTTGCTTCGGGAAGGGACGTCCGTCAATTTTTTCAACCGGTAGAATGCCGATCCCGCTACTGGTTACAAAACATTCATCCGCGTCATACAGGAATTCAGGGGTGTAGCGGCCTTCTTGGGGTTGAAGGCCTAGGGGAGGGGCCGCTTCGAGCACGACCCCTCGAGTGATGCCGGGTAAAACGCCACATGCCAGTGAAGGGGTATGCAGCGTCTTGTTCTTAATGAAAAAAATGTTGCTCATGGAGCATTCGGCCAGATGCCCATCGATGGTCAACAGCAACCCTTCAAAGGCGCCCCGTGTTGAAGCCTCCCGTTTCGCTAACAGATTGTTCACATAGTTCAGGGTTTTGGCTTGAGTTGGATACGAAAGCGGTGACGGCTTGCGAATCGTGGTGATGGTGATCGGTACCCCGTTCTGCCGTTGAGATGGTGTCACGTGCGGGAGGGACCGTGGAAACAACACGATTGTCGGGTCAGCGCAAGCATCTGGGGTTGCGGGTCCCTGACCTCGGGAAAGCGTCAGGCGAATCGTCGCATGGTCTAACTGATTTTTGTCAATGACCGCCTGAAAGACTTCTGCCCAATTTTTTTCAGGTGACGGTACGGCAAGGTGAATCTGCTGGCAGGAGTAGGTGAGCCGTGCAAGATGACGCTCCAGCCACACCGGGTGGCTGTCATAGATTCGGACGGTTTCAAATACGCCCTCTCCATACAAAAATCCACGATCAAAGACAGAGATCCGTGCCTGCTCTTCGTGCACGATCCGGTCATTCAGATAAATCCACATGGAAGGATGAGTCAAAAGTGACGTCTTATTGCAAAGCTTCAAACAGGGCTTGGGCTTTGTAGAGGGTTTCTTGGTACTCACGATGGGGATTGGAATCTGCGACGATTCCGGCACCCACTTGGAGGTAGGCATGTTGCTGCGTCAACACCATGGTGCGAATAAGAATGTTGAAGTCCACATCGCCGGTCCAGCTGACGTACCCCAAAGATCCAGTATAGGGCCCACGACGAACGGGTTCCAGTTCTTCAATGATCTCCATGCAGCGGATCTTAGGTGCCCCGGTGATCGTGCCTCCGGGGAAAACGGATCGGACGAGGTCTAGCGTGCGACAAGCGGGATTCAGCGTTCCCCTGACCTCGGATACCAAGTGCGCCACATGCGAATACTGTTCAATCGTCATGAACTCCTCAACGTGAACCGACCCATATTCGCAGACTCGACCCAGATCGTTGCGGGCCAGATCAACCAACATGACGTGTTCGGCTCGTTCTTTCGCATCGATCCGAAGGTTGTCCATAAATTCATGATCTTCAACGACTGTGCGGCCTCGTGGTCGAGTGCCGGCCATAGGACGCGCAGTTACCTGGTTGCCGGTGACTTGGACGAGTCGTTCAGGCGACGAGGAGACCAACGCAAGCTTTTCGGTCACGAATAATCCGGAAAACGGCGAGGGATTCACTATGCGCAGACGGTGATACAAGTTTTGCCCGGCCGCTTGCAGCGAATGGTCCTCTGCCGGATTAAATTCGACGGAAAAGCGTTGGGCGAGATTGGCTTGATAAATGTCGCCGGCCCGAATGAACGCTTGGCACCGTTGCACGCGCTCGACATACTCCCGTTCGGAATGTGTGCCCTGCATGGTTGAGGCAACGATTGGAGACCCTGACAGGCCGGTCTTCACCAATGGGGAGCACACGATGCTGTCCAGCTCGGCAATCCGAGCGGTTCCTTCGCGATGCAAGGCATCATGGGATTCTGAAAGCAGCCGAGCAGGGGCTGGGGTAAAAATAATATGAAGAGACTGCGTATGGTGATCAATTACGATCACCAGATCGAAAAACAGAAACTCCAAATCGGGCAATGGGAGGTCATGGAGCGCAAAAGAAGGGAGCACTTCGTAGTGCCGAACGGCATCATAACTCACATACCCAACGGCTCCACCGATAAACGGCGGCAGGGAAGCGGAACGAGGAACCAGGCAATGACCCAGAAGCCTGAATAATGCGGGAAGCGGCTCCCCTTGATGCTGCGTCTTCTCTTGTGCCGTTTCGAGAGTATAGTGTCTTGGGCCTCCAGAAAAAATAAGGTACGGGTTGCTAGCCAAAAAGGAATATCGGGCTAGACCAGACGGCTGTTTCCCGCTTTCCAGAAGGACGGAAGGTCGGTGAGGGGTTGCGATCCGTCGGTAGATGTCCCAGGGATTTGCGTCAATAAAGGGCCTCGTCCGGATCAGCGGAAATTGCCCTGTGTCAGGACGAGTCGAAGCACTTGAAGAAAGAACGGGCTGGCTCATGATTTCAGAACGATCTCGGATGGTTGTTAGTGTATCATAACGGGAGTTGGTAGGGAGAGAAAGGCCCCTCCCTGAGAAATGTGCAGGAATACGGGCGCCACTTCCGATACGTTGCTTGACAGTAGAATCAATATTTTGTTTGAATAACCCGCTCGGATTCGAGAGAGCAGTCCTATGCCTTCGTCACCAAATCCATTGTATCTGGGGTTAGGGCAAGCCGTGCGAGTAGGCACGAGTTTGCTTGCGACCCTTATTGTAGGCGGAGGATTGGGTTGGAGCATGGACGTCTACCTGTTTCAAACTGAACCGTGGTGTTTGGTGGGAGGCCTGATCCTCGGGCTGGTTGCCGGTATTCGAAACGCCTACCGTAGTGCCCAACGCTGGGATCAATCGTAGCGTTTCCTTATGACACGAAAACGAGGTTTCTTTGGAAAATCCACTGCATCCCTTTGAGCTTCATACGATTGTCCCCTTGTCCCTTTTCGGTCTCGATATTTCAATCAACAAGGCTGTCATCGTCATGTTTCTGGTTGTGGGACTGGTCATCCTGTTGATGACGAAAGCGCGTTCGGCAGGATCCCTTGTCCCCACGAAGTTGCAAAGTCTGGCCGAACTACTGGTGGAGTTTATTCGCGGCATGATTCACGAGACCATGGGACCGGAAGGGATGCGGTTTTTCCCGCTGATCGCCAGTCTGTTTTTATTTATTTTATTTTGTAATCTCGTGGGGCTCATGCCCGGCGCGTATACAGTCACCAGTCAACTCGTGGTCACGGGCGTGTTTGCCCTGGGGGTCTATACGCTTAGTATCTTAGTCGGCCTTCAATTACACGGGGCGAAATTTCTGGGGATACTCGTTCCGCCAGGGACTCCCGGTTGGCTGTTACCTCTCATGATTCCCATTGAAATTATCAGTCAATTAGCTCGTCCCGTTTCCTTAGCCGTTCGATTGTTTGCCAATATGACCGCCGGGCATGTCATTCTCGGGGTCCTCTTTGGATTGACGATTAGTGGTGGGTTGTTGATTGGGTGGCTTCCTTTTTCCTTTACGGTGGCGTTATACGGATTGGAAGTCGGGATTGCCTTTATTCAAGCCTACATCTTTACGATATTGACGTGTGTCTATATGGGAGATGCCTTTCATCTCCATTAACCCGAAGCATCCTTTTGACGGACTGTTATTAACGATTTCACCAGGGAGAACAAAACACAATGGATTCTGCAGCGTCAGCATTATTGGGAATGGGGCTCGCGGCCGCAGGGTTTGCCGGCGCCGGTGTGGGCATTGGGTATATCTTCGGAAAAATGATTGAGGCTGTTGCCCGTCAACCAGAGGCGGAGGCACGGGTTGGCAAGTATATGTGGATCGGCTTTGCGTTAGTCGAAGCGATCGCCCTCTATGGGCTGGTGATCGCCTTTATCATTATGGGTTTGAGGAAATAGGACGCGAACACCATGCCTCAATTTGACGTTCATTTTTTTTCATCCCTCATTTTTTGGGAACTCCTCTCGTTCGGCATCTTGGTCTGGGTTCTGTACAAATTTGCATTTCCGCCGATTTTAGAAGCCCTGGAAACGCGTGAACGAAAAATTCGTGACAGCATCGAGCAAGCCGATCACAATCGGATTGCGGCCGAACAACGCTTAGCCGAATACGAAGCGAAACTGAAAGGTGCGGCGCAAGAAGCCGAGGCGGTTGTGGCGGAAGCGAAAGCCAAGGCTCAACGCTTGCTGGAGGAAAACGAGCAGCGGCTGCGAACTGATTCCGAGCGTATCCAGGCCGAGACTGCACGGGAAATCGAGCGGGAGCGGCGAAAAGCCCTTCAAGACATTCGAAGCGAGGCTGCGGATTTGGCGTTGATGGTCGCGGAAAAAGTCCTGGCGCGAAGTCTCTCGGATGATGACCATCGTCGTCTGGCTCAGGAAGCGTTGCAAGCCGTGGCCGCCAACGAATCTCAAGAGTAACCCTTTACTTCACGCTTACTCCCAGGCGATATCACTCAACGTTCTAAACGTTCCACCGAGACGGCGTGGTGGATGGGCGCGCGTCTGATAATGCCGGACGGTTTTGCTCAAGCGATCGACTTTGCACGAACATATCAAATTTGCTATATTCTTAATTTGCATGATACATGAACTGGACCGTAGAGACCCTGAATGCGACCGTGGATAAGGAGCTTGACGCTCTACCCAGCGATATGCGGGCACGGTTCGTGCGTATCTGCGAGTTGATCACACAGTTCGGGCTTGAGCATGTTGGCGCGTCGTATGTGAAGCACCTACCGGCCCGCTCTGGGAAATGCGGATGCGTGGCAGGGACGGGATATCGCGAGCACTGTATGTTGCTGTCCGAGACAGACGAATCCTGGTCGTGAGGGTCTTTGTCAAGAAGACACGTAAGACGCCTCAGCAAGAGATTACCTTAGCGCTGCAACGAGCCAGAGAGGTGTTGAAATGAGCAAAGTCATCGACTTGCATAAGAAATGGAGTCGGGATTCAGAGTATCGGAAGGCCTTTGATGAGCTAAAGCCCGAGTTCGACTTGGCCCGCTCACTGATTGAGACCCGTATCGGTGCCGGACTGACCCAGGCACAACTGGCAAAGCGCATGAAGACCTCGCAGTCTGTCGTGGCCCGGCTTGAGGGCGGGCGCATCCACCCCTCCACCAGAACGTTGGGGAAGGTCGCACGGGCCACCGGTACCCGGCTCAGGATCAGCTTTGAGTCCGCCGGAGATACAGCCTGACGGTATGCATGCGCAAGGCATGCTGGTGAATCCCCAACCCGCCCCATCGAAGCAGCACTACGCAGGACAAGCGCTTCGCTCGGAATGATAACTTAAAAGACAGCGCCATAAGGCATGTCCCTGCCCTTGAGCAGGGATGGCGCGGCTACGAATGCAAAGACAACGACGCTGGATCCTCGATCAGGTCGGGGATGACAGAAGGGAAAAAGCAGATTCCTCCCTTCGCTCGGAATGACAAGTCTGGTGTTTTGTGTAGGATGACAGAAGAGAAAAGGCGTGATGATAGAGGTGAGTACGTCGAATCGGATGGACGCTTCAACTTTTTCCGGGAATTACTTCACCCCTCCTCGACGATAGCCTTCCAAGTCTAACGTGACGAATTGAAACCCGAGGGTTTTCAACCCTTGGGTCATGCGGTGACGTCGAACGGGCTCCAGAAATTTTGGGAGTTCTTGGGGGTCCACCTCGATACGCGCGATGCCTTCATGATCGCGGACACGAATCTGTCTGAATCCTTCTTCCTTCAACAATCGTTCGGCTTGTCCCACGCGCTGTAATTTTTGTTCGGTAATCCTTGTGCCTCGAGGAATACGAGAGGACAGACAGGCGGCCGCAGGCTTGTCCCAGTTGGATAAGCCCAAGGTTTTGGCCAGAGTGCGAATATCAGCTTTACGAAACCCAGCTTCCACCAACGGGCTGCGAACGCCAAACTGTTGGGCCGCCTGCATCCCCGGTCGATCATCGCCCAAGTCGTCGACATGGGTGCCATCGACAATCGTGGAAATTCCCGTTTCTTGTTTGATGGGAGCAAAGAGCTGATACAGATCACTTTTACAGTGATAGCATCGCATCGAGTCGTTGCGAACGAAATCCTCGATGTTCAGTTGATTCGTTGAGGCAACGATCAACCGTGCCCCAATGTCTTCACTCAATTGCCGAACGGCCTCCAACTCCTCGTGCGGCAAAGTGGGCGAAGCGGCGGTGACTGCGGTAGCCCGGGGGCCTAAGACGTCCGAAGCTATTTTGAGGACGAGGGTGCTATCAACCCCTCCGGAAAACGCGACCAGCGCGCCCTCCAGCCCTTGAAAAAAGTGAAGAAGGTTCTCCGTTTTGCTCTGAAGGCCTTTGGGAAGGGGAGGAAGTCGCAGTGCTTGCATCAGGCTCCTTGGATGAGGTGTGGGAGCGGTTCACGCGGACAGGTTTCCAAGTTGCCCGCATGCCCCCCATACGTCACGCCCACGATTTTGCCGAATGAATACATCATACCCCTTTTGCCGGAGGATCGTCTGGAATGTCGCAATGACGGTGTCCGTCGGTCGATAGAATGGGCTATTCGGAAATTCATTAAACGGAATGAGATTAATTTTACAACGAATGCCTTGAAGCAGTTGGCTCAGGCGGATGGCGTCGTCTGCCGAATCGTTTTCCCCTCTTAATAACACATACTCAAACGTTAAATGACGGTTCGCCGGTACGGGA
Source organism: Nitrospirales bacterium (assembly GCA_965247845.1). Taxonomy (GTDB): domain Bacteria; phylum Nitrospirota; class Nitrospiria; order Nitrospirales; family UBA8639; genus Bin75. Next base: position 1,771,981 of record OZ252040.1, read on the forward strand.
TAGGCACGGCACGCCGCGAGTAGGTCGGGTAAGGGGTGTATGCGATTCATCATCGGCATGAGCCGGTCTCGCTGCTCAGAAGTCGAGGCGTTTAATGAAATCGCCAGGTTCACCCCGAGTTTGGCGATGGCGTGAAGTCGTTGAGAAAATCCTGCCGTCGAAATCGTAATGCGTCTTTTGGGAAAGCCCATCCCCCAATTGGTATTGGTCAGTCGTATGAGGGAATCCGAGACTTCATCAAAATTGGCTAGGGGTTCGCCCATGCCCATGAAAACCAGAGACGTGATTCGGTGTCCGGGTTTGAGCAGATCCTGGGCCGTCAAAATTTGATCAACAATTTCATGTGCCTTCAAATTTCGCTTGAGTCCCATTTGTCCCGTGACGCAAAAGCGACAGTCCAAGGTACAACCAACTTGGGTTGAAATACATTGGGTCAACCGCTCCCCATCCGGGATAAGAACACTTTCAATAGTCAGGCCGTCTTGGAGGGAAAACAGTAATTTTTGGGTCCCATCGACGCTTTGGAAAAGAGTCGGAGACTCCAATCGTTCAATAATGGCCCCATTCCCAATCGCCTCCCGATCTTTCAATGAGAGGTTACTCATCTGGGCGATGTCTCGAATCCGGTGTTGGTAAATCCACTGAAGTATTTGCTTGGTCCGATAGGATGGCCAACCCAACTGTGCAACGAGGGAAGCCATTTTCTCAAAATCGAGAGCAATAAGATTGGTTGGTGTTGACGTGACAGTGGTCATGGCAATGATGGGTGAAGAATTGAGAAACCCTATCATAGGTGAGAAATTCACCACAACAAATCCACAGAATACAAAAAATACAAAATTCCCGAAGTCAGCCCAGAGCACCTCCGGATGGACCGCGAGGCCATCGTTCTTCACAATACATATGGTTTCTATATTTTGTGGATATGAAAAAAAGACTACAAAATATAGGCTTAGAAATATTGTGTGACAGCAAGCTCTTATAATATAAAATGTTAAAAAAAATTGTTAAAATTGAAAAATATTAAATTGTCTTAAAATTCTATTCGTATAAATCGATTTTAAAATTTAAAAATTTATTATTGACTTGCTTTAGAGTTAATGATAAAAGCAAGCAAGAGTCAAGCTTGCTTATGGAAGAAATTAAAGATGAACTGAAGGATATTATTGTTGGCTTGGAGCAACGCATTACTGCGTATGAGACCAAGCTCAAAGACTTCAAGAAAAAAAGGGAGAGGCTCAATGAAGAAATTGCGACCATTGAGAAATACTTGGAGTTGGCAAAGACTTTATATCGAGTTGAAGCGGACAAAGCGAAATTGGCCAGTCTCTCCAGCCAAATCATTTCGGATGAAACAGGCGCACCGCCACTGCCGGTAACGGATGTCACCGATCAATCCAGGGAAATTCTTCTGGGACGAAGCAAGTATGTGGGCATGAGTGTCCCAGATGCCGCGTTCATCATTTTTCGGGAAGCGCGAGGGCCGATGCATGCCAAAGAATTGTGTCAGCGTCTCATTGATGGAGGGATGCAGATCCGAGGAAAAACGCCGGTGACTTCAATTGCCACGTCCCTTAAACGTGATCCCCGTTTTAAAAAAGTTGCACCAAATACATTTGAGAATGTTGAGCCAACTGAGAAACCTTTGAATCAGGCCGTATAAAATCAAAGACTTGGTTTTGAGTTATCTTGGCCGAGAGGTCGAGAGTGAATCGATGAACAAAAGCGCATCTAATGATCATTCCCTCAACACTGGAAGGAGGTGAGACTGTTGGCAACAGCAAAGAAGAAGGCTCCGGCCAAGAAGAAAGCTCCGGCTAAGAAGGCCGCCAAGAAGAAAGCACCAGCCAAGAAAAAGGCACCTGCTAAGAAGAAAGCACCAGCCAAGAAACGGTGACAACCCTCCCTTCATAACGACACTGCTGGGAGTAGAACGGTCTACTCCCAGCCAGCCTCACTCTCATGTTCGCAAGAAAGAAGAATCTTGCCTTCAAATACTCAAGGGTCCTTCACCGATCACCCATTGGTTTCCCGAGATGCTGCGAGCGTCATCTGTGAATGAAGAAATGTGTCCCGCAATGTTCTCACGAAACTGTTTTCCGTGTGCAGGGAATTGCTGGAGAAAAACGAGTGGGCAGTTTGAGATGAAAAACGATTCAGAAAAATTTTCTCAATCAACGACATTCTTTCTCGTGACAAACACGTGCAGCAAACGTTTGTCATGAACAAAAAAAGATTGAATATTTTTTTTTAAGAGAGTAAGAAACACCCAACAATTATGGTTCGCACTTCGCATGTAATGAATGAGAAAAACGTAATTTCTGAAAAGATCTGAAAGGAGGTGAGACTATTGGCAACAGCAAAGAAGAAGGCTCCGGCCAAGAAGAAAGCACCAGCCAAGAAAAAGGCACCTGCCAAGAAAAAAGCTCCAGCTAAGAAAAAAGCTCCGGCTAAGAAGGCCGCTAAGAAGAAAGCACCAGCTAAGAAGAAAGCGGCGGCTAAGAAAAAGAAATAGCACCTCGCCTATTCTGAACGTGCGGCGGAAGAAGGGTCCCTTCTTCCGCCGTTGTTTTATGAAGGCACTCTTCATCTGTTCCAGCGATCACCATGAAATCGTGGCGGTGTTTCATGGCCAAGTGAGCCAGGAACATTTTTCCAGGGGGATTTGAAGCCTGTCCTCGACGCTTGTCCCCGACGTTCTTAATCGGGGATCCAGGTTCATCGGGGAAAATGAGAGAGAAGCGCTCACCCGTTCCCAGGTTTTGCTTCCCGAAGGAGAGTGGGCGTACAATCATGAGTGCATGTCTCCTTGCTCGTTTCTATCGCTGCCGCATCTTTTGCTGCTCAGGAATCAACGCATAACGCGAGAGGAAGAGGTACGCTTCGTGCTAAAGAAACGAACAGTCTTTTCCCACCGGTTGGGCGTACCAATCGCAACGACGCAATCGGTCCCGAGCTTCTTTGAGGATCAGCAACCGTGAGTACGAGTCGCCCTTTCGCATCGGCGTCTACCGCATCTTCCGTTTCAGACGCCGTGCTGCCGCATCGGCAGTGTGCTCGTCCGAGGCGTCCTGGCGCGGTGGTCTCGATCCCGCTGATGGAATATGAGGCAGCCCGTCAGCTCCAATGGCATCTTCACGATGAACGGATTGCGGATATTCGCCCGGACACGTTGGTGCTGTTGGAACATGAGCCGGTGATGACGCTCGGCCGAACAACGAAGAAAGCGCATTGGAACGGACAGCGTGCCGTGCTCAAAAATCGAGGTCTTCAGGTGATTGAAAGTGAGCGCGGCGGTTCCGTGACCTATCACGGACCAGGGCAGGTAGTGGGGTATCCGATTTTGATGCTCAGACGCTTTTGCTCAGGCCCGAAGACATACGTGCGAATGTTGGAAGAGGTGATCATTCGAGTGTTGTCGGAATGGGGGATCAAAGGATACCGCGTGGGAAAGTTTGTCGGAGTATGGGTAAAAGATCCCACGAATCCCGATGGGCCTTTAGCCAAAATTGCGGCGATGGGTGTGAAGATTGCTCGTGGTGTCACCCTGCATGGCTTTGCATTCAATGTCACGGTCAATCTTGAACCATTTACCGGTATTGTGCCGTGCGGCATTGACGGCTGCCGCGTGACATCGATGGCGGAAGTGTTGCGTAGGGAGGTTGAGCTTGCCAACGTCCGTCACCAAATCGCACGGTCTTTTGGGGAAGTGTTTGGGCTGGAATGGAAGGAATCCTTGTTACAGACCCCACCCGCCGCTGACGTGAATATTCGTTCCCGTCACATACCGAGCCTCATCGGATAACAAATACTTCACAGCCGAGATGGTATCTTTCACTTCGCCGATGTACCCGGCTGGAACTTTTTTGGCCATACCATCGAGTTCTCCTGGCGGGGCGCTCCCTGAATCAATGAAGCCTGGTGAAATCGCATTAACCGTAATCCCATCCGGGGCTAACATTTTCGCCAGGGTTCGCGTAAGGATCAGGATGCCTGCCTTGGCGATATAGTGTGCCGTGACCATGGGCTGGGCTTCCATCTTGTCCGCGTTGGCCATGCTGAACGAAATGATGCGGCCATACTTCCGCTCTTTCATGCCGGGCACAACTGCCTGGGCTAAATAAAAAATCGGATGCAGGTTATTGGTGAACATTTCCTCCCAGCCTTCCGGTGTTTCGTTGAACAAATTGACCCGATGATACGGTCCCGCCCCGTTCACCAGGACGTCAATCTTTCCCCATTGCCCCTCAACCTGCTTGACTAAATCTTTGCAGGCCGTGGGATCAGAGACATCGCAGCGAACGGCGATTCCTTGGCCTCCTTGTGCGATGATGGCCTTTGTGGTGGTTTCTGCCTCTTGTGCGCTGGTTCGATAGCAAAGGGCAATAGCCCATCCCTGTGCTGCCAGATCGAGTGCAATCCCTTTTCCAATGCCGCGTGCGCCACCGGTGATCAGTACGACGTTTGGTTCCATCAACGTTCCCCCTTCAATGAACGGGTTGACTTGACAATCGAGCATGCCCTGCACTCTGGCCCTCTGCCCAACGGGAAGAGTAAGCAAATTGGAATTGAGGACCTCGTGAAGTCTTGAAGCAGGGAAATGGTTCCTTCCAGTCGTCTGTTACGTGGACGAAGGGTTCCCATGCCTTTGGATCAATGTGTGAAACACGTTGCCCGTTCGAGTCGACAATGTTTTTTTGCCGGATCCGGTTTCTTCGTGCAAAAGGGCCTGCATATCGTCAAAGGTATCGATATCGCGTTCGGGAGCCAACAGCCCGACAGCAAGCCCCACCTGTTCAGCGCGTGCTTGGCTTTGGGTGAGGACGCTGTCGGTAGACCAAGAGATAGTGGCAAAGAGTTCAGGGACGGGTTTTTTCGTTCCTACCAAATAGTAGCCTCCGTCTTTCGTGGGACCCAACACCACATCTGTGGCTTGCAAGACCTCTTTCGCGTGGTGATAGTGGTGGCTAGAAAGCGTGGGAATATCCGTGCCAACCAGCAAGGCGTACGCGTACCCACGGGTGAACATGGCGGTGAGGGCGTGATCCATGCGCTGTCCAAGATCCTCACCCACTTGGTCGCACAATTGAATGCGATGCCGGGCTGCCAACGTTTGAAAAAACGGATGATCCATGCTGGGCGTGCAGGCTAAGAAAATATCAAACCCCCGAAGCGACTGGGTCTGTTCCACGGTATCCATGACCATGCTTCCGTGCAGACTCGCCGCCTCATCGGGAGCCAGGGGAGGACACATGCGCGTCTTCACTTCTCCGGGCACCGGCGCCTTGGCAAAAATAATGATCGCACCTTCGGCAGGCCCTGAAGATGGCCCGCCTCTCCTTTTGCGGCGGTCTCGATGAGACGAAGCGGTGTTACCTGATCGCGCCATACAATTGATGCAAGATTTTAGGGTGTATGCCGATCCAGTACAAAAAGCGGAGGAGCCACATATGCACAATGGTGCGGAGGGCACCCTGTTGCTCCCATCGTCGAAACGATGTGGTCACTTTGGTGCGTAAGGCGGCAACGGATCCTACGCGTTTGAGGCGTTGCATCAACTCGATGTCTTCCATCAAGGGCATGTCGGCAAACCCGCCTAGGTCGTCAAACACGGCGCGACGAATGAAAATAGCCTGATCCCCTGTGGCAATGCCTGACCAGCGTGATCGCCAATTCATCAGACGACTGATGAGCCAGGCCCACCCGCGATCGTCTTCGAATCGTACGTCGAATCGTCCCCCCACATACTTGGGATTTTCCAAGACTCGGCCGATCTCATTTCGCGTCTCTGGTGGAAGAAGCGTGTCGGCATGCAGAAAAAGCAGAATGTCGGATCGAGTTTCCTCTACACCGGCATTCATTTGTTTGGCGCGCCCCTGCTCCGATGTAAGAACCTTTGCGGGTTGCCGGCTGAGCCCATGCAACTGGCTCTGCGCAATGGAAACCGTCTGGTCCCGGCTGCCACCATCCACGAGGATGACTTCATCAAATCGAAGCTGTCGAAGAGCGAGGAGCGTCCGTGGCAGGGCTCGCTCTTCGTTCAAGGTTGGAATAACGACGGCGATCGAGGCGGGCATATTGAGTTGCATCCGGCAGAATGCGTGAAAAAGGAAGAGTCCTGAGCGATGAGAAAAAAACGGCCTCTCCTCACGGTTGCCCCATCACGCAATCGATGGTTCAAATCTGCTACGACGGTTTGGATGGTTTCTTGGGATTCTGAAACATAAAATAGACCACCAAAGCAATGGTGCCCCAGTAGATAACATTTTTGTGCCAAAAGAGCACTTCGCCAAGTTGGATGAATGCCAAGATGCAGAGGAGGGAAAAGGCAATCACCCCGTATCGAACAGCGGGAATTTTCACGGAAGAATAGGCCCACAGGGCCAGGCCAGAAAAATACAGAATTATGGGAAAGATGGAAATCTCCGCGCCGGTGCTGGCGGACAGGAACACCTGAATGAACCCGATGAAGACCATGGCGGAGCCCACCATCTTCATGGCCACTTTCATTTGCAGGGCTTCGTGCGCTTCCTGGTCTACGTCGGAATTCTGACTGGGCGGTCCCACGTGGACCCCGGGCACCTGCCGTCTGGGCGGTTCGGGCTGCTCGGGGACGTGGGAAGGGTCAGGCGGTTTCGTCTCTTGTGCCATGAGTTACCACTTAAAATGTTTACTGAGCGTGAGCCCTTGCTGATGATAGTTGGACCCAATGGAGGCCCCATACAGGTGTTCCGGTAGTTCTAACATTTTCTCATACACGACTTTGAAAAACGTCTGGCCGTCGTGAATCAGGAACGGCACATCATGAGGTCTGACTTCGAGCACAACCTGTGTCCCTTTTCGTGGCCCGCTGCCGGCTCCAAAGCCTGGGTCGAAGAACCCGGCATAGTGGGTGCGTAATTCACCGAAGGCTGCTTCATAGGCAACCATTTCGGCTGCGTACCCGGCGGGCACTTTAATGCGCTCATTTGAGGCCAAGATATAAAACTCTTCGGGCTCGAGCAATAACGTAAAGAGTTTGCTTTTCCACAGATTGTTGGTGTGTCGGTAGATAGGTTCCCAGAAGTCGAGGGCCGAATAGTAGCCGACCTTCGACAGATCGACCACATGACTGTTTTTTTTCGCCCGGTACCCCACAATGTCGCGGTCTGAGCCAGCCCCCCGCAAGTCAATCCGCAAGAAGAGGCCGTGATCCACCCGGATGTCTTGAGCGGCAAGGGGACGGGCTTCCGCCGGGTCCTCATCATTGTGGTAGAGCAGTTTGGCTGACCGGTGCAGGGCTCGCAGTTGCGAATCGGAGACCGTGGGACGACCCGTCAGAAGCCGAAGTTGGTTTAACGCTAACCCGGTCTGCACGCGAATGGTAAACGATCGAGGGACGATCTCCAAATAGAGTGGGCCTTGGTACCCACGGGGGATTTCATCGAATCCCGCATTCAGGTCCGTAATGAGCCGGGTAAAAATATCCAATCGACCTGTGGAGCTTTTAGGATTGGCCCGTCCGCGAATGTCCTGGGGCAGCGCGAGGTGTTCTAATAACGGCACCAAATAGACATGCCCTTTTTCCAGAATGGCGCCTTGGGTGAGGTCCATTTCATACATGACCAAATCAGACTGATACAGATCCGACACATTCAAGCGTGCGCTGATCTCTGACCGTTCCGGGAGGAAGCTGCTGAGCAACCGATAGGCTTTCTTGCCGAGACGAAGGTCCACGCTGGCTGGTTGGATTTGGCTCTCGGTTATGGGGGGAGAGGCGTAAATCGCTTTTTCCCGAATCAGTTTCTTCAGGTGGGTGTCGGAAAGAATGCCTTGCTTACGAGGAGAACCCATCGTTACTCGTCCATGGCTCCGGCGCTACAGAGTCCCCCAAGCGCCGAGGTGCCGACCATGGGCAGTTCCCGCATTCGACCCTGGTCAGGCTGAGGATAATGATAGGTCTTGTTTTCGTAGTTTTTCAGCACGGCACCGTTTTCATCAAGGTTCAGCAAATAGTCATTGGGTAAAAGCGGAATTTTTCCTCCGCCCCCTGGGGCATCGATCACAAAATGGGGAACGGCCATGCCACTGGTATGCCCTTGGAGTGCCTGAATGATTTGCAGTCCCGTTTCCACGGTCGTGCGGAAGTGGTTGGTGCCTTTGGTCAGGTCGGCCTGGTACAAATAATAGGGCTTCACGCGGGCCAGAAGGAGTTGATGCATGAGCTGTTTCATGATTTCCGGATCATCGTTCACCCCTTTCAGCAACACCGTTTGCGCACCCAGCGGCACACCGGCGTCGGCCAGGCGCCCACAGGCTTCTTTGACTTCCGGGGTGAGTTCATCAGGATGATTAAAATGCAAATTCATGTAGATCGGATGATACCGTTTGACAATCTCGCACAGTTGGGGAGTGATGCGTTGTGGCAGCGTCCCGGGAACACGGGAACCGAATCGGATGAGTTCGAGATGGGGGATGGTTCGAAGCGCCTTTAAAATGCGTTCGATCAAGTGATCGGGCAACAACAAGGGATCGCCGCCCGAGAGGATGACATCCCGAACTTCCGTATGTTCGCGGAGATAGGCGATGGCTTGATCCAATTCGCCTTTCTTCAAAAATCCCGGTTTTCCGACTAACCGCTTGCGAGTACAAAATCGGCAATAGATTGGGCATTGATTCGTGACCATCAACAGCGCGCGGTCCGGATAGCGATGGACCAGGTGCGGCACGGGACTATCGGTGTCTTCTTCCAAGGGGTCGTCGGGCGCGTCAAAGTCCTCCATCTCAATGGCCTCTGGGACAACCTGTTTCCAAATGGCGTCCCCTTTTTTTTTGATCGTGGCGAGCACCGTGGGTGTGATCCGCATAGGATACGGGCCCACGACCTGTTCCACTTCTTTGGGATCCACGCCGAGATGTTTCGCTAAATCTTTGGGTTTGGTGATGCTCTCGGCTAGGATACGTTTCCAATCATCCATCTGCATTCCTCGTCAATAGGGGTGAAAATGAGGGCGCGAGTCGGCATCAGACAGCAAGGGCTCCTCGTGGGTCATGGGACCGGGGGGCTCGGTGAGGCCTCGATTGGGCTCTCGACGAGTTCCTGCCCCTCCGGGGTGGGCCCCTTCGGGGTTGAAGCTAACGCGTCAAGGTGGTTGAGAATGTCTTGCGTTTCCGTCAGGACGGTGTCTCCATCAACCAAGACAGGGACATAATATTGTCCCGATATCTCAAATACTTGTTTTCTGAACGGACGGACCGTGGGAACCATAACACTTTTATACTCGATCTCCAACTCATCCAGTTGGTGACGAACCAAGGCGCATTCCGGGCACCATTCAGTATGGGAACCGCTGATTTATTGCACTATCGGGCGCAGTGCGGTGTTGTGTCCTCGCTCAACCCTCGCCTATCTCTGTGATAGGGCTCGGGTTTCGCTGCGGGACGCCTTGCCCTGCATCCCGCTATCACAATAAATCAGCGGTTCCTATGATACAACGTTATCGAGTGCATCTCTCCCTCATGCGTCGTCGGCCGACCAGTTCTGTTGCGACGCCGATGGCAGCGCGCATGGTGCCAGGATGGCATCGCGCATGCCATGAATCACTTTTTTATCCTTGGGGCAAATGGTCGCCAAAATTCCGCCAAGGGTCACCTCATCTCCAGACACAAAATAATAGGGTGACAGTCGAGCCCGCCCATCCATGGGCTCCAGTTGCCCGGTGCGCGCATCGAAATAGGTCATCCCGTACTGTCGGCCCTTGTGAAATGGTTGGAAGACGTAAGGTGTCGAGGCGAAGGAGTCCAGCGCGTGCTCCAATTTTGCCGCCCATGCGGACTGCGGGATATCATGCCCGACGATCACCCCGCGGCTGCCCCAAGCCAGTTCCGAAAAGCCTGAAGGCTTCAACACGCAGTGTCGCTGCTTTTGTGTCGCCTGGGCTAATTGTCGCCAATCGGACACGGCCTTTCCATCAAGCGTGAGATTCGGGATGACTGCGGATGGAGGAAGAGGACGAGGGTCGACGACCCAGGTCTTGGGCATGAGCTGTCCGAGACTATGAAAGATCTCCATCCCCAGCGCGTCGGACCAAAACCCCTCCAGCATAGGGTGATGCAAGAGCGCGAAGGCCAACTTCTCTTCCATCCAGGGCTTATACGGTGGCGTCACACTCACCTGCCCTTTTTGGGCGCTGGACATGAGTAATTCAGATTTTGGAATGTTTTCGAGATCAAAGAGTTCAAAAAATCGATAGATGAACGAGACAGGCTGTTCTCCGGAAGGGGTAGACGTGAACAACGTCTGTTCAGTGAACCGAAGATCGCGAGGATGCACACAATAGGTTTCCAGCCCTGCGGCTCGTAGCTGGCAAGCCACCCAGGCCATTTCGTTCCGGTACTCCTCAGCCTCATCAGACACCACGATGGCAAGACAGCCCGCTTCCCCGCCGAGTCGGCCTTGGAACAGCTTTGCAAAGCCTTCAATCATGCCGTTGCGACCGCCAATGAGAGAATCTCCTAAGGCGCCGTAGGCGGAGGATAAGCTTCCCGTGATCCCAATTCCGCCTGGGACAGAGTCCAGTTCCGTGATCGTCATGCCCGCCTCGGTCGGAATCACATCAGGGCGAATAACCTGAGGAATCGCCTCACGAAATCGTTTCATGCGAGCATATTCCAACAGCGCTTCCGGCTTGCCTTGGTCGAGATAGTGGTGAACCCAGCCTGGTTGCGTGCCTTTGAGACTGTCGAGATACAGTCGATTGAGTGCTTTAGAGAACGACCATAGCTGAGGCCCCAGGTTCTCAAAGAAGGAAACGTCGCTTTCAGTCAACTGAAACGGAAAGGGTGAGAGACGCCATGCGGGTGCTGACTGTAGGGGAAAAATCCCTGCCGCTTGAAGGGCCTGTTGGACAGAACGGCATCGCTGACTCTCTTCGCGGAGGGGAGTCGTTGGAGCAGGAGATAAGGCAGCAGGGGCCGATGCGTCTGAACACCTCTGAATCATCGGACATGTCGCCGAGAGGTGGGCCATGAGAGAGTTATACCGGGATGGATCGTAATAATGGAGTGTACCTGAATGGAGAATGGATGTTGGCGGAGTTCGTAGGACGACAACAGAACAACATGATACCATGACCTCTTTGAGCTAGACAAGCGACGACCCCCATGGCGTGCCTGATCACGATTCCCTGTAGGGCGGCATCTTATGCCGCCCTACAAAGAGAGGTTGGGCAGTATCGAGAACGGTTCTTGTCCATCGTCGGCACCCCACGTATAATAGCTCCTTCACAGGCGATCTCTCCATCAAGTGGCCCCATCAATCGAAGCATGCCCTCGACTCTGATCGGGGTAAGGAAGCAGACAACACGTGAAAGGACACGAAATCGACATCGAACAATATCGGATCAACGAAGAGCCGTTTTATGAAGAGATCAACGGCGAAATCGGTCTCGTCAATATTGCGGCTCAAGAGCATCTGCCGGTGATGCTGAAAGGCCCGACGGGCTGTGGGAAGACCCGTTTTGTGCAACATCTGGCTTACCGATTGAGGCGTCCGCTTATTACGGTCGCCTGCCATGAGGATTTGACCGCGTCGGATTTGGTTGGCCGCTATCTCCTCAAAGATGAAGAAACCGTGTGGGTTGACGGCCCCTTGACCCTTGGGGTCAAACATGGGGCCATCGTCTACTTAGATGAAATCGTCGAAGCCAGAAAAGATACGACGGTGGTCGTGCACCCGCTCAGTGATGATCGTCGGTTTCTGCCGATCGAAAAACGCGGACAGGTGATCGAAGCGGTCGATGACTTTATGCTCGTGATTTCCTACAACCCCGGCTATCAGAGTGTGCTCAAAGAATTAAAGCAAAGCACGAAACAGCGTTTTATGGCGATTGAATTTACGTATCCCCCTGCCGAGATTGAAACGAAAATTATAGAGCATGAAGCCGGTATCTCCAAAGACGTGGCCCAAAAGCTCGTCAAACTGGGCGGCAAGGTGAGGAATTTGCGCAACCATGGACTCGAAGAAGGCGTCAGCACGCGACTGCTCATTTACGCCGGAACCTTGATGCGGCAAGGGGTCGCCCCGGAGCGGGCTTGTGATGCTGCAGTGATTCAGCCCATCACGGACGATTTCGATATGCATCGCAGTATTCAAGAGCTGGTAAAAGCAATCTTTTAAGGGATTAAATCGGGAATCCAGTAATCTGTCAGTACCGGAATTTGTCATTCCAAGCCTCCCTCTGTCATTCCGAGCAAAGCGAGGAATCTGTCACTCAACAACCAAATGCCTTGAAAACAGATCCTTCACTTCGTTCAGGATGACAACGTCGGCGCGTTGCGCAGGGTGACAAAAAGAGGCGTTTTCAGATCTCCTCATGTCGGAACCACAAAACATTATCGCGATCGTCTACGATTTTGATCTCACGTTAAGCCCGCATTACATGCAGAATCAAACGATCTTGCCCCATGCCAAGATCGCGCCTGAAGAATTCTGGGACAGCTGTACCGCGCTTATCAAAGAAAAAGGCTATGATCAGGAACTCGCCTATATGAAGCGGATGCTGGAATATGAAGCCATCCGGTCCCTGTCGAACCAAGACCTCCAACGGATGGGGACGCAACTGACGTTTTTCCCCGGGGTGCCCGATTGTTTCGGCGAATTGAACACCATTGTCCAGCAAACTAAATATGAGGAGTGGGACATCCATCTTGAGCATTATGTGGTCAGTTCAGGGCTGAAGGCGATACTGGCGGGTAGCGAGGTTGCCAAGTGGGTCAAAGCCATGTGGGGGTGCGAGTTTGCGGAAGCAGACGGTCACATCAGTTTCCCGAAACGGACCATTAGTCACACGCAAAAAACCCAATATTTATTTCGGGTCAACAAAAATCTCCTGAACACGGATCAAGACGTGAACGACCACATGCCCGAAGAAGCCAGACGAGTGCCATTTCATCATATGATCTACGTGGGCGACGGCCCGACCGACGTGCCGTGTTTTACCGTCATCAAAAAGAACGGAGGGCTGGCTGTTGCGGTGTATAATCCGGACGATCCCACCAGACGGTCATTCAAAAAATGTTACGACCTGAAGCAGCATGCCGACCGCGTGCATTTCATGGCCCCGGCCGATTATCGAAGTGGAAGCCAACTCCGCCTGATTCTGGAACAGCGCCTGACCGAAATCGCCGACGGGATCGTCGAACGCCGGCGACAAGGCATTGACGCCACGCGGGTGCCCGCCCCTCTGCCGTAAATGTAGATGTATTTGTAGTGCGGCATCCCGGTTCATGGCCCGGGACAGACCTCATGCCGCCAAGAATGCTCCCCCAGGTTGTCAGCTATCGGTCTATTTTGACATGTGTTCCCGGGCAATTTTGACCAGCGTTCTTAGCGCAGAGTTGACCGTTGCGGAATCCTTGAAAACTTCGGCGACATCAGGTTCCAATAGGACTAAATTCGTACCTTGGCGATAGGTTTCGTGGTGCTTGCCACGAACGCCGCTTGAAAAATCGTATTCTGCACGCAGAATGTCCTGTTCACCTTCCTGACTCATATTGCCTCCGCTCCTTTGATGACGCGACCCGAGCACTGACAATACGGACGCGCTCCTCACGCTCAGTATATGACACAACAAGAATGCGATTGAGTGAGGAGAAGCCCATACTCAGAAACCGAAATTCTCCCACAGAATGATCCGGGTCCGCAATGGTAAGCTCCAGTGGGTCTCCGAATACTGTCGCGGCTTCTGTAAAATCGACACCATGCTTTTCGACATTCGATTGCTCTTTTTCAGGATTCCACTCGAATTCCACCATAACGCCAACTTACTCGGGGTAATGCCTTGTCCCATCGACAGCAAAAAGCAGAGCAAGGAACGAGCGACACTTTTTACTGTCCGAGTGCATGTGATTGTTATGGGCTTTACTTGTCTCCATCGCTCTTAAGAAAGTATGGGTTCACGGATTGCCGAAATGAAAACTTGATTTCTTCCACTTCATACACGAAGCAGTTAACCGTCGTAGCAGCATTAATATCGAACAGGGCAAGATTCAAACCATCTGCTAATGCACTCTTGTACAATACTCCATCGACCCCATTGTTTTTGAATCGCTCGGCTATTATTTGCGTTGGAACATAATCCGATGATTTGTCACTCGGAGTAACGGGGCGAGAAAAGGCCCTGTCAATGTCCGCCCAAACCGCTTCCTCTTTTTTCTGGTCGTCTGGCTCTTCAAAATAGACTATCAATCCATTGGAAGGATGCACAGAACAATTTATCAGCTTTAACTCCCTTACCGTCTTGAACTGCCCCACCGAGATATCTGAGTGAAGCCATGGCCTCACTTAGGACATGGCTGTTTCCTTATCTGTCGCAAGATAGAGGTATGGAATTCCTTTAGGATTTACTCTGCCTTCTGAAGCTTCAAATGGAACCGGCTTCATTCTCTCTGGTGAAAGCGGTAGCTGGATAGGTTCCCCAACGGTCTCTTCAAGCCAATCGCTTCCTAGCTGTGCTCTCCAAAATACTCTTCCAGGTTTAACGGGCGTCACGCGAGCTTCGCTTGTTTCCCGGACATTCGACAAAAAAACCTTCACCTCGTCGCTATGGTTGTACCGATTGCCTCGTGTCACTTCTTGAGAAAACCTCCAATAGCTCTGCCATGACTTAACACTCATACGGTTACAAGCTCACCAACTGCAAAAACAGTGTGGCAGTGTCGAAAGCCGTGCAACATTAAAATCAACCTCTGATTTACCGGGTGGTAAAGCATCACGACATGGTCCGCAATGACCGCAAACCATTACAGTATTCCAATCCCGGCATTTTAGCCGTTGGGTCGTCCTAAAGCTAGACGCTTCGATTCAATAACGTGTTATGCGGCTTTTGCTGCTGGTTCAATAAAAGTGGAGGGGCTGCATCCCAGGTCAAAGCCCGGGACATGCCTCAGGCGGTCAAAGGGGGCGTCATAAGATGACGCGACTACGAAAGAGGGGGAAGACAAGCGTCATGGAATCCCGCCGCTACAAAAGATTGCGTAAACCTCCCAAGAGGGATAAAGTAAAAGCAGAAAAATCCCTAGGCCGAGGGAGGTGTCTTATGAAAAAGCAATCATCTTCCCCAGATAATCCAGACTCTCATCCTACCCATCGGTCCCTCAGCATCATCAGCCTTCCTTTCTTCCTCCTCCTCTCCTTCGTTGTTCCCTCAATCGTCTGGGGGGAAGAAGAAAAGGGGTTTACCTCCAAGGCTGCCACAAAGGAGAGTGAGGGGAATGTGACGACACAGATCGAACTGATGGCGTTGGACCAAGAAAATTGGCAGCGCCCGCAATCAGCCTTTAAATGGATTGCCATGGCCCGGGGCATCAAAGTTCCCTGGGACACGTTCGGGCGACAGGGGTGGATGACGGATGACGCCTACGTGGACCCGGTGGATCCCGGGGTGTCCGAATTTTCTTCGGATACGGAAATATTTTATCTCGTCTTTGCAGTATCGGCCCTCGATGCGCCGTCTCAGTATCGAGCGGCGTGGCATCACATGCCGGATGGACAAGTCCCTTTAAAAGAACTCACTGGAACCGATGCCCTGTTTATGGAAATGAACGAAAAAGCAGGGTACCTCGAAATCTTTCGACCCGAAGGCGGCTGGAAAAAGGGGAAGTATTTGGTCAAGCTCTATTTCGAAAGTCCGGGGCAAGAGCTCTACGAACCTAATGTCATCGGCACCATGGCATTTACGATCACGGATTGATCGCGCGATTATCCTGCGACCCGGCCGCGCACCGGCCCCCTCCTGTTCTCTCTTTTGTATTTGTAGCTGCATCATCCCCCGATCAGGGCCGGGGACAGGCTTAGGGGCTTGCCGTTGGCGGCATAAGATACCGCTCTGCAGGGAAAGGCCGCATGAGATGCGGCCCTACAAATACATTTGAGAACGACGGCGTCCTGAAGAGGGAGGGCTTACGGGGTGAGCGACGATTGCCTCCGCGTCGCCGTTCGTGACTGCAAAATTTCTTCCAGTGTCAGCAATGCCTCACGGCCCGAGTTGGCCTCAATGCCCTGAGAGAGACTTTGGTCGGCGTAGGTGTGGCCGTGATCCTTTGTCGCGCTTTGGCGAAGACTGCCTGACCAGCGACGCGGGTCACGACTGCCATGTTTCTTGTCCCAGGCCGTCAGGCAAGCTTTCGCAATGAGTGTGTTGAGTGGGGCGGGATTGTAGAGCAGTTTTTTGATGTTCCAGGGCGTGAGGCTGAGTGGATTGTAGCCTGCCGACAGATAGCCATCCGACAACAACCGCTGTTCTAAATCCGTATTCGGTTGAATGCCAAGAAAGAACATCAAGGGGAACACGCGCTCTTCTCCAAGAATTGACGCGACCACTTTATACGACTCAATGCTTTGCAGCAGTGTTTCTTCGGTTTCCTCTGGAGAGTTGAGCGAATAGTTGAGAATCACGCGACCTGCAAAACCTGCCTCTTTTAAATAACGACAACCGTCATACAGGTGTTCGAGTTTGAAGCCCATGTGCAAGCTGTTGAGCACCTTCTGCGAGCCTGCGGTGATCGCGACTTCCAGGTCGCCGACACCGGATTGAACCATGAGCTTTGCCATCTCGGCTGAAATGAGCGACGTGCGCACGTAGCCCGACCATTCAATCTCCAAGCCTTCGCGAATAATCCGTTCGAGAATTTCCGTGCATTGCGGGTACGCATCTTTCCCCGTAATGAATTGCGCATCGGTAAACCAAAAGCGCCGCGCCCCCCATTGATGGTAGTACTGCGAAATATCTTTCACGACGTTTTGGGCCGGTCGATAGCGGACGCGTTTTCCCTCGATATAGGGGTAGAGACAAAAGGCACAATCATAGGGACAGCCCCGTTTGGTTTGCACCCCGATACACTCACCCACGTATTCCGCGTACTGTGGAAAAATCGAGGTCAGATAGGGAAGATCGACGGTCAACGAATCCAGCATGGCCGGGGTATGTTTCGAGCCCTTGGTGACTTGTCCGTTTGCTTTGATGATGAACCGTTCGTCGGTCAGGGGCTCATCGTTTAAGACTTTGAGGATCGCATCCTCTCCTTCGCCTAAAATCCCGAGCGTGTCTTCAGGGAGTTTTTCAATCAGTTGATCGGCGAACGCGGTGAAGGCCCCCCCGCCGATCATGAGGCGTATGTCCGAAAACTCTCGATGAATGAGCCACGGATATGAAAGACTCAGGCGGATGTCTTGATAGTAACGATAGAGATTTTTGAGGCCTTGGAATGAGGCTACGACGCGCTTGAAGGGATTGCTGGCGTAGTAGAAGTTAAACGCCTGCTCCAACGACGCATCGCCTTCGTGGGGCGAAAAGATTTGAATGTCGCGCCACGAAAAGCAGACGAGTTCGGGCTTGAATTGTTGTACGGTCTCACGCAACGCACGAAACCGTGCAGCACGCGGAAAAAGCGAGAGATCCAAAATATGCTGACGAACGTCAGGACGGCGTCGGTGAATGAAGTCGGCTAAGTACGTAATGCCGGTCGGATAGACCTTTTTACACGGTAGAAAAACGTAGAGGAGGGAATTCATCACCCATTACTTCACGGCCACATGAATGGCCACGATCCCACCGCTAAGATTGTGATAGTCCACCTGAGCAAAGCCGGCCTCTCGAAGCATGGCGGCCAGTTGTTCTTGATGGGGAAAGGTTCGAATGGATTCGGGCAGATAGGTGTACACATCAGTATGATCCTTGGCGACCCAGGTGCCGATGGCGGGAAGGAGCCGAAAAGAATACCAGTCATACATGCACCGAAGCCAGGCCGAAACCGGCCGAGAAAATTCAAGACACACAAAGCGGCCTCCTGGTTTGAGCACGCGGTAAATTTCATGAAAGGCCCGTGCTCGGTCTCCGACGTTTCGAATGCAAAATCCCGTGGTCACCGCATCGAAGGTCTCATCGTGAAAGACGATCCGTTCGGCGTTACCGCGAAAACAGGCGATACGGGAGGTTAACCCTCGCCGCATGACCTTTTCCACGCCGACTTTCAGCATGGCAAAATTTAAATCCATCGCCACGACCCGGCCTTGCTTCCCCATCCGGCGATTCAGTAACAGGGCGAGATCCCCCGTTCCCGAGCCCAGGTCCAAGGCTCGCCCCTGTGTGTGGAAGGGAATATAGCTCGCGGCCAGCGCTTTCCATCGATAATGCAGTCCGAAACTGAGCAGGGAATTGTTGAGGTCATACCGCTTCGCAATCGCGGTAAACATGCGCTGAACAGCCTGTTCCCGAGGAGCGCCGGCCCATTGTGACACCGTCTTGCCCGTTGAGGCGCCGACAGGATGTTCCACGGAGGTCACCATGGTCAGGAGGTAGCACCGGCCCAGCGGATTTGTCAAGGCAAATGGGCAGGGGGGGAAGGAAGGCAGGGAAAAGGTGAAGCTTACCCAAACAAATCTTGATCTTTACTCTTGCCGAAGTGCTGGAAGGCTTTGGCGGTGAGTTGGCGACCGCGAGCGGTGCGGTCCAGGTAGCCGGCTTGGAGGAGGAAGGGTTCATACACGTCTTCGAGCGTGGCTTTTTCTTCTTGGACCGCAGAGGCCAGAGCTTCAACTCCGACCGGCCCGCCGTTAAATTTCTCCAAGATGGTTAACAAGATTTTTCGATCCATTTCATCGAAACCCGCCCCGTCCACACCCAGCCAGTGCAGGGCCTCTTGGGCCACCTTCCGGGTAATGACGCCCTTGGCTTTGACTTCGGCAAAATCTCTGACCCGTTTGATCAGTCGGTTGGCGATGCGTGGCGTCCCGCGCGCGCGTCGACTGATTTCCATCGCGCCTTCGGATTCAATGGCAATGTTCAACAAGCCTGCCGAGCGGTTGACGATGATTTCCAATTCGTCCGGCGTATAGAAGTCGAGCCGATACACCAACCCGAACCGTTCACGAAGCGGGGAGGTCAGTGCGCCGGCTTTCGTGGTGGCGCCGATTAGGGTAAACGGGGGAAGATCCAGCTTCATGGTGCGGGTGGCCGGTCCTTGGCCGATGACGAGATCAATTTGAAAATCCTCCATGGCGGGATACAGGGCTTCTTCGACGGCCGCCGGCAGGCGGTGAATCTCATCGATAAACAAGACGTCGTGGGCTTGGAGATTCGCCAAAATTGCGGCGAGGTCTCCCGCGTGGTTGAGGACGAGCCCGGAGGTCGATCGAATGCCTCCCCCCATTTCTTTGGAAATGATATGCGCGATGGTCGTCTTGCCCAGCCCGGGTGGACCATAGAAAATGGCGTGGTCTAGCGGTTCGCCTCGACGTTGTGCCGCTTGGATGCAGACCCGAAGCGATTCCTTCATGCGCTCCTGGCCGATATATTCTTCCAGTGTCTGTGGGCGCAGAGAGCCTTCGGCGTTTTGCTCTTCTTCCAGGAGGTGGTTGGTGACTAAGCGATCTTCCATGAAAGCAACTCGGAAGCCGTCTGGTTGGATAATGGGCTTGGGGCAAGAAGAGCCTCCCCCCCGAGATCGATGTATGAGAGGTGTTTACGGAAACTGGAATTCGACGTTAATGTCTCGCCCCAGGTAGTTCACGAGAAATCCTTGATTTTGATAGTGCAACATTGCACCCATGACGTTTTCGTCCCCAAAGTCTTCGGGGCCCAACAGTTCGCGGATTTCTTGCGCACTTTGGGCCGTGAGCACTCGCCGGAAAATTCCCCGGATTTTGTGGGTAAAGCGATTATTGATGAAAATCAAGTCGACGCGGCCATCCATGATCCGGACACCAGCCATGGCCCCGGTGGGGTTCGATTGATCCCACAACAACACGAAGACCCCTTCTTGTTCAGCCCGGACTCCAGAAATTTTTTCATTGATCAGCATTTCCACGGTATCGATTTCAGAGTCTCCCAATCGTACGCCATACAGGGAAACAGTCGTGCTGTCGATGTCTGCGGGTTTTTGCACATTATTCCTTGTAAGTTCGTATTTCTTGGCCAAGGTTTCGGTGGCGACCAACGGCCCCCCCACCCCTATCAAAAAGGCCAATCCGATCAATGACAGTATGCGCATGGAATTCTCCTCCCCCAGTCTGGTAAAAGACCCTCTCTTGCGTTACGAAACTGGAATACAGAACATAGTACTCTGTGATTGTAACGAACGGTCTGCGCAGAATCAAATAGACGGAAAGCCCGGGATGAGAAGCAGAAGAGCCAGCCGCTTCCCGTAAGGCGATGATGGGCTATGGTATACTCCAACTTTTTTGACCGGGTGTCTTCACCAAGTTTATGAGCCGACATATTCATATTAAAGGGGCCCGCGAGCATAATCTCAAAAATCTCGATGTGGTGATCCCGCGCGATCAATTGGTCGTGGTGACCGGGCTGAGCGGGTCCGGCAAGTCGTCTCTCAACTTTGACACGATTTATGCCGAGGGGCAGCGGCGGTACGTCGAGTCGTTATCAGCCTACGCGCGCCAATTTTTAGAACAAATGGGCAAGCCCGATGTCGATTCGATCGAAGGCCTCTCTCCCGCCATTTCCATTGAGCAAAAAAGTACCAGCCACAATCCCCGGTCCACGGTCGGGACCGTCACGGAAATTTATGATTATCTTCGCTTGCTCTTTGCCAGAGTGGGGCAACCGTTTTGCGTTAATTGCGGGCAGCCGATCACGGCCCAGACCGTTCAGCAGATGGTTGATGCCATTGGAACGTTGCCAGCCGGGTCGAAGTTTCAAGTCGTCGCCCCGATCGTACGGGGGCGGAAAGGAGAATATCGAAAGGAATTAGCCGAAGCTCGGCGTGCCGGCTATGTGCGAGCCAGGATTGATGACAAACTTGTCGGCCTTGATGAGGCGATCACGCTGGATAAACAGCGGAAACATACGATTGAGATTATCGTGGATCGACTGATCATGAAAGACGAGGAATCGTTGCGGCGGCGGTTGGCGGATTCGGTTGAGACGGCCTTGAAATTGACCCAGGGCTTGGTGGGGATTCTGACGGACGAGCATGAGGTTGTGCTCTACAGTGAACAGTTGGCTTGTATTCATTGCGGCGTCAGTTATCCGGAAATGACGCCACGGGTCTTTTCGTTTAACAGCCCTCATGGAGCCTGTCCCGCGTGTGATGGGATCGGTTATGAGGTTTCCGTTTGCCCGGAGGGGCAGGAGTATTCCGACAGCCACGTCTGCCCGGTGTGCCGGGGTGCTCGACTGAAGGCGGAAAGTTTAGCCGTCAGGGTTGGCGGGAAATCCATCGCCGAAGTCACGCGGCTTTCGATTCGCGAGGCCGAGACGTTTTTCAAGTGTTTGGCCTTAACCGAACGGGAGCGCTTGATCGGCCAGCGCATCTTAAAAGAAATTCGAGAACGGTTGGAGTTTTTACTCAACGTGGGATTGGACTATCTCACGTTGGATCGAGCAGCCGCGACCCTGTCGGGTGGGGAAGGACAACGCATTCGACTGGCCACTCAAATCGGGTCGGGACTGGTGGGGGTGTTGTACATCCTCGATGAGCCAAGTATTGGCCTGCATCAACGGGATAATCATCGGTTGCTTCAAACCTTGCTTCGGCTCCGCGACCTGGGCAATACCGTGTTGGTGGTGGAGCATGATGCCGCAACCATGCGTGCTGCCGATCATATTGTCGATATGGGACCCGGTGCTGGGGTGCATGGCGGGCATATCGTGGCGCAAGGCTCGCCCGCAGAGGTGATGAACCATCCCGACTCGCTGACCGGGCACTATTTGCGTGGGGACAAACAGGTCGCGTTACCTGAACGAACCCGCCAACCCAAAGGGTCGCTCACCATCGTTGGAGCCAATAAGTACAATTTAAAATCGGTGAATGCCCAGATTCCGCTTGGGTTGTTGACATGCGTCACCGGCGTCTCCGGGTCCGGTAAGAGCACCCTGGTGCTGGAAGTCTTGTTCCCCTCGCTTTCGCAATTGCTGTATCAGAAAAACCCCAAGATGGAAGGCTGCCGGGCGCTGAAGGGGGCTGATGCCTTGGATAAGGTGATCGATATCGATCAATCGCCGATCGGCCGTACGCCGCGATCCAATCCCGCCACGTACACGGGGCTCTTCACCTTTATTCGAGATTTGTTCGCCGGGCTGCCGGAGTCTCGTGTCCGTGGCTATCGGCCCGGGCGCTATAGCTTTAATGTCAAAGGTGGTCGGTGCGAAGCCTGCCAAGGTGGTGGCCTTCTCAAAATCGAAATGCATTTTTTGCCCGATGTGTATGTCACCTGCGAAGCGTGTAAGGGACGGCGGTATAATCGTGAAACCTTGGATGTCCGACACAAAGGAAACACGATTGCGGACATCTTAGAGATGACCGTGGCAGAGGCCTTGGAATTTTTTGCTCACATCCCGCCGATTGCAAGAAAACTGCAGACGTTGGCTGATGTCGGTTTGCACTATATCAAGCTCGGGCAATCTGCCACGACGTTATCGGGGGGCGAGGCGCAACGCGTGAAACTCAGTCGTGAGCTCTCCAAGCGGGCCACGGGACGCACCTTGTATATTTTAGATGAGCCGACGACAGGGTTGCATTTTGCGGATGTACAACGTCTTCTCGACGTCTTGAATCGGTTAGTCGAACATGGGAATACCGTGCTCGTGATTGAACATAATTTGGATGTGATTCGAAATGCGGACTGGATCGTGGATTTAGGCCCGGATGGTGGAGATGGCGGGGGGGAGATTGTGGAAGAAGGCACTCCTGCCGATTTGATTCAATCCGGGACGTTTTGGACAGCGCAAGTGTTACGAGAAGGGCAGGTCACGTCAGGCCGCTGAATCCCATTTTTTCGACCATGCTCCTTCGGGGTGGGCATGAATTAGCTGAAATTGACTAAGGTCAACAGGGCCAACGTGCCGGCCATATACGGGAGCACGCAAGAATAAACGACCACTTTCAGCGGCGCGATGCCCGTGAGGGCGGCATACTGGGTGCGATGTTCTTTGTAAATAAATTCATAGACCAGAATGATGACCGCGAAGGTGAGGGTCATGACTCGACTTGAACGGGGCCACGTATAGACCCCGCTGAGTATGAAGTCCATCGTAAAAAAGCCGCTCCAGGCTGAGAGAAGGATGGCTAGCGCGAGGTTGACGAGGGCAGCAATGGGCAACTTCCCGAATCCTGTTTCTTGTGAGTCTGGGATGGAGTTCATGCCCCGATGGTCCAGGTCTACGGCTGTTCGATGGTTGCAGATTTTACGAGAGTGTGCTCGCAGTTGAGACACACGCGGGGCCGTCGTTTGAGGAATTTCACCTTTCCGCTGACGAGACACGCATAGTGCACGAACCGATGGCACACCGAACAGCGTTCCCATCCCCCCTTGAGCATGGTGGTGTTTCGATACAGCCCTTGCTGGCACACCCCACAGTTCTCAGGCTCAATACCCAAAAGAAGGGGTTTCCATTCGCCGGCACCTTTCCGAATACTCATTGAGGGGGAGTATAGCCAGAGGATCAGGGTCATTACAAATGTCTTGTCATGTCCCCTCACCCTTTCCTCTCTTTTGTCGCGGCGCGCGATCCCCGCTCGGGGGGCGGGGATCGCGCCTTCTTCTGGCGGCATAAGGCATGTCCCGGGCCATGACTCGGGATGCCGCCCTACATTGTTTGACACCCCCCCGGGCCTTTGTTAGGTTCCAAATTCGCGGAAATCTTTTCGGAAAGGCACTCTATGTCCGTGGATATTGAGAAATATCTTGACCAAAAACGGGACGTCGTCGTTCGATATTTGGAAGCCCACCTTCCTGACCCGCAGACCTCACCGGCAATCTTGCACGAGGCCATTCGGTATAGCCTGTTGGCTGGAGGAAAACGTATTCGGCCTATCTTGACGATTGCCACGGCGGAGGCGATCGGGCCTCCCCCCGCCTCCTTGCTTCCCGTGGCCTGCGCGTTTGAGTTTATCCATACGTATTCGCTGATTCACGACGATTTGCCGGCGATGGATAACGATGACTTTCGCCGTGGGCAATCCACGAATCACAAAGTCTATGGAGAAGGGATCGCGATTTTAGCGGGCGATGGGTTGCAAACCATGGCGTTTGAATGGTGTAGCCGGGCCGATCTCGTGACGGATTTGGATCCGCGGTGTCAGGTGCAGATTATCGCAGAACTTGCGCTGGGGGCCGGTAATGCAGGAATGGTGGGTGGACAAGTGTTGGATATTCAAGCCGAAAATCAGAAGGTTGAATTGGCGGAATTACACATGATTCATGCACATAAAACGGGAAAGCTGATTCGTGCCGCTGTCCGAGCCGGTGCGCTTCTGTCCGGGGCCAATATGACGCAGTTTGAGCATCTGACTGGATATGCCGAAGATATTGGCTTGGCTTTTCAAATTGCGGATGATGTGTTGAATGTGACGGGCACACGGGAGGAATTGGGCAAAAATGCCAAGACGGATAGCGAACGGGGCAAGCAGACGTATCCCTCGATTTATGGTCTTGAAGGTGCCCAAACCCTTGCCCAGGAATGTGCCGACCGCGCAATTGGTCGACTCCGCAGCTTTGATGAGAAGGCCGATCCGTTAAGAGGGATTGCCCAATATATTGTCAGCCGCAGAAATTAACCGGCCCCGCATTTCAGCATGACGGACGAACCCCCTTCATTGCCAGTCATCTCTTCATCATGAAAGCCTTGGTCACAGGGGTAACGGGTTTTATCGGATCCGCCGTGGCGCGTGCGTTGATTCAGGCCGGCACAGAGGTCAGAGGGTTGGTCCGACCTGGAACAGCCCAACAGGCGCTGGAGGGGCTGGCCCTTGAAACCGTGCCCGGCGATTTAGGCGACGCGGCCTCCCTTCGGTCGGCTCTTCAGGGCTGCCAGCAGTTGTACCATGTGGCGGCGCATTATGCTCTGTGGGCTCGTGATCCCTCCGTCTTCTACAAAGTGAATGTCGAGGGCACCAAGGCCTTACTCACTGCGGCGCGAGAGGCAGGTATTGAACGTATTGTGTATACGAGTACGATCGGCGCGATCGGATTGCCCCAAGGTGGGGGGTTAGGCACTGAAGAGACCGCAATCTCCTTGGCCCAGATGTCAGGGGATTATAAACGCTCCAAGTATTTCGCTGAGCAAGAAGTCATGAAGTTGGCAAAGGCGGGATTGCCCGTTGTGATTGTGAATCCTTCGGCTCCGGTGGGGGTGTGCGATGTGAAGCCGACCCCGACGGGGCAAATCATTGTTGATTTTATGAAAGGGCGAATGGCGGCTTATCTTGAAACCGGCATGAATCTCATCGACGTGGAAGACGTGGCCGTGGGCCACATCCAAGCCATGGAGCGTGGACGGGTTGGTGAACGGTACATCCTCGGTTGTCGCAATCTGATGCTGAAAGACGTGTTCGAGATATTGAGCAGGTTGACGGGAGTCAAAGCGCCGAAGCTGAAGCTTCCTCGCGGGTTGATCCTGCCCTTGGCCCATGTCAACAAGTGGATTGCGGATTATGTGACGCATCAAACCCCGCGCATTCCGCTTGAGGGAGTTCGCATGGCTCGGTACGTGATGCATTATGATTGCTCCAAGGCTATTCGAGACCTGGGGTTGCCCCAGACTCCGGTGGAGGTGGCCTTGGAAAAGGCGGTCAAATGGTTTCGGGATCATCGTTATGCGTAACGGGTGATGCGACAAGAAAACGCCATCTCCAGATCCTTTCCTTCTTGTGAATGAGCGAACCTGCCTGTGGACATTCCCCTTCTGTTCTTGAAGACTCTCCTGCTTCGGCCCTATGTCTTTTTCTTTTTGGGCGTATCGTTGGTCGCAGCATCACGGTTGTTGGGATGGAAACGCACCGGGGTGTTGTTTGGTCTGACATGGGTCACCGCGTTTGTCTGTGAATTTTTATCAACCCGTATTGGATTCCCCTTTGGCGACTACTATTACACGGCTTCGACCGTGGGCGAAGAATTGTATATTGCCAATATTCCGTTCATGGATTCGTTGTCGTTTACGTTTTTATTGTATGCGAGTTATTGCTTGGCCCTCTGGTTTGTCTTGCCTTCTCAATCCTCTTCGCCAGAATCAGGTCGGCGGCTGCTTGCGCGCGAAACGCTCTCCTGGCCAGTGATCGGTCTGACCTGCTTGTTTTTTATGTTTATCGATATTGTGATCGATCCGGTGGCGCTTCAAGGGGAACGATGGTTTTTAGGACAAATTTATGGGTATCCCGATCCCGGTGTGTATTTTGGCGTGCCCCTGGCCAACTTTGCCGGGTGGTTTGTGGTGGGATTGGTTGCGATGTCGGGATACCGATTGGTGGACCAGCGTACAGGGATGTTGCCCGAGCTTCCCCACACAATCCCGGCTAAGGAGGTATTGCTTGGATGCGGGTTGTATTATGGGGTGTTGCTCTTTAATTTGTTTGTGACGTTCTGGATCGGCGAATATTTGTTAGGCATCGTGGGGTGCGTGATCTATCTTCCTCTTACCGCCTTGGCGATCCTGAAAACCTGTCCCCGACGCTTGTCCCCGACCTGATCGGGGATCTAAGCGGGGATTCGATCATTGCTTCCTGCTTCCTCCTCCTCAACGATGTCCGTGAAGCGGCGTGCGTGAATGGAATCAATGCTTGTATGAAGTTGGTAGCCCGGGTAAGATAGAATTGAATGCCCTTTCAAGGCTTGCCTATTCCCCTGAACGATCAACCAGGAGCGCGTTCCCCCCTCCCTTCTGAGATGAGGGACAGCGCCGTATGAGCATGATGGCCACCACCTCTCCAGGGTCATAGTATGAAAAAAATTGCGGTGGCGGTCGTGTTGGCGCTTGCGGCCTGGTTTGGGAGCGGAGCCCTTGGCTTCCCCCACGTGTTCCAGGTGATGTTTGTGGCCTATGTGGCGTTAGGCCTTGTGGTGTTTCTGCTTCTCGATGCCCCTCCCATGATCAGGTTGTCGGGGTGGGTTGCCGGTGCGGCACTGGTTGGTTTCTACTTCGTGCTTTCAGCGATTTATATCATGGGGGCGTCGGCTTGGCCCCAATATGATCCTGAGGTGGAAAAGGGGAAAATCGAAAAAATTCTCAAACGCAAGCGTGAAAAGGCGTTGGCTGAGAGTGGCCAAGTGGAACAGTTGCTCCAACAGGTACAGGCGCTCCAAGATAATTCGCAGACGGTGGTGGCGCGGCTCGGCCGGTTCGCCCCAATGGTAGAGGGGGTGGAAGCACCTCAAGACCAAGGCGGGGCCCTCACGGTGGTGGAACGAGGGGCCGAGGTCTATGATTTGTATGAGTGTTATAACTGTCACAAAATCGGGGGCAAAGGGAGCGTGAAAAAACGGGGCCCCATTTTAGACAACATTGGCAGTTTGTTGACGATCAATGATATCAAGCAAAAAATCTTCGACCCCACGTATCTCTATGCGGAAGGATTTGAGGAACAGCATAAGAAGGGTCGGATGCCGGATAAATATAAAGATTTGATGACGGAGGAAGAAGTGCTGGCTCTCGCGACCTATTTGTCCACGCTCAAAGATCCCACGGCTAAGACCCCGAAACCTATCTTTGTGAAGTCCAACGTGGAACATGGATTTACGGTGTTTGGGTATGCCCGTGATCCATCGGGCCAGGGGGTGGCTGGTGTCGCGATTCATGTGATGCCCAAGGTCAAGGGGGGGCATGGGGCTTCAGGTAAGACGAATGAGGCCGGGTATTACGAAATTTTCCTGCATATGCATAATAAAAATGCCGGATCGACGGTCGAAGTTTCGGCTCAAGGCGTCAAGAAAACGTTTGTGGCCGATTATGATCCCAATGATACAGTGACCAGGCGGCAACAGTCTCTGGATTTAACGGTGGCTCCACAGTAGAGAGTATGCTCAGGATGTGTGTATGAGAGGGTTTGTTCTTCGCTTCATTGTCACGGGTGTTGCGGTTCTTGTCGCGGCCCAAATAATTCCGGGCCTGACCATCGATTCGTTTGCCGCTGGGGCGGTCGGTGTGCTGGTGTTGGCGATACTGAATGCCGTGGTCCGTCCGCTCCTGTATTTGCTCTCCGCCCCGTTCATCGTCGTGACGCTTGGCTTATTCATGATCGTGATTAATGCCTTCTTGCTGGAGGCGGTCTCCGTATTGGTCGAAGGGTTTCATGTGCATGGATTTTGGCCGGCAGTCGGAGGGGCTATTTTGATTAGCCTCGTTAGTTGGATTATGAATCTGATGGTATCTGAGCGGGGCCATGTGGAGATGGTCATGTCTCAGTCTCGACCACGAAAGGTTCGGCATATTAATTGAGGTTGCCCTTGCTCTTCGTGACAATCGCGACATTCTCCTTGCACGGTTATGCCTATGAATAGAAAGAAAGCTATGGACTCGGTTCGGACCTCGAAGCAGACGACGCTTCAGCGAATTTTAACCATGACGGTCAATGACTTGGGCATGGATGCGGCGGTGGCCATTATGAACCAACCCAAGGGCCCATTGGTGTCTCAGGTGACAAAAGGGTTTTCAGCCCGTGAGGTCCGCGCCATGCTCCGAACTCTTTCAGGAGGAGAAGGACAGCGAGATAGTCGCCTCTGGAGTCCCGAGAGGGCGGATGGGAATGGGGCTATCGAGCTTCGAATGGTGACCCCTGGTTCGAAGAATCTTTTAGCGATGCTCCTCCAGGACGGAAAAGCGGTCTATGGGGTGTTGGTTGTGGGAAAACAGGAGGGGAGGCCCTTTACGAAGCGGGAAAAAACCACGATCGACTCAGTCAGTCACCGGATGACCGATCAATTACGAGAAGCGAATCTTTTTGATCATTCCGTGCTCTTAGCACGCCCCTGGGTCTTGCAAGAGCCAGGGACTGAGGAACCCCTCCCGGAGGCTGCCGAATCGACGATGCGAACCTATACCTCGCCTCAGATTCAGGAACGAGTTGCCGGAAGTTTGACCGAGGCGCAGGCCTTGGTGCCGTTTGATCGGGGATGGGTCACATTATATGATCCGTTAGCCGCAGTCTTGGAAGTCTTAGGCTGTCTGGCTGGGCATAAAAAAGAGCTTCTCCCGGGTCAGCGATTGTCTTTGAACGAATCCGCTTCGGGTTGGGCGGTGCGGCATCGCAAGCCTCGTGTTGATCAAAACCTGGCATCCACGCAAGGACGCTTCCAAGATTATAAACAGTTGTACCGTGACCGATTCCGGTGCACGTTCGTGGTTCCCTTTTTTGTCCGGGGGCGTGTAGCCGGCACGATCACCTTGGCGTCTAAGACGGCCGCCCAATATGAATCAGCGGAAGCTGAATCAGGCAAGCTCGAACCGATCACGACCCAATTAGTCCAACTCTTTGAAGAACCTTCCCATAAGCTCTCGGTCTTTGCTTCACCCGATGTGGTTGCCCCCCCTACGCTGGAGTCGCCGGTATCCAGCGCATCAGAGCCGGCTATTCGGCGTCAGGAACGGCAATCGGCCTTGAATGAAGTCAGCTCATTTCTCGCAACCGAGATTCGGGAACCCATGGGATATATTCGTGCTCAATTGGAGGAAGTGACGGGTGAAGGCACACTCGACTTCGAATCCCAAACCTGCATCGAAGCGGCCATGCGCGATCTGATGCGGATGGAAAGTCTGCTCAATGACATTTTAGATTTTGCCAAACCTCTCGAATTGGACCGGCGTCCTTGCCATGTCACCGCTTTGATCGAAGAAGCGCTCGCGTTGCTTGCCACGGACCTGAAAGTGAACCGGATTGAGGTCACAAAGGAATTCCCCTCGCGGTTAGAGCAGGTTCGGTGGGATAAAGAGAAAATACAACATGCGTTCCTCAGTATTTTTACGAATGCCTTAGAGGCGATGTCACCAGGTGGGAATTTGCAAATCTCCGTGTCTCAGAAACGTGGGCGCCAGCCTGAAATGAGCATACGCATTCACAACGATGGCGCCCCAATTCCCGAAGAATTAGGCGAAAAAATTTTTGAACCCTATTTCACAACAAAACGGTCGGGAACGGGATTGGGCTTAGCGATGGTGAAAAAGATTGTGGAGGAACATGAGGGGCACATTGCGATCCACAGTCGTCCACAGGAAGGGACGTTGGTCACCATTAAATTACCGGCCATGCGCCCGAGAGCCCCCTATCGGCGGAGAGGTCGGTCGCCAAGGCGGCAATAACGAACGGAGACCTGCTGGCCTAGAGGCTTATGAGGGTCCCCTGACCTCCTTTGTACTCATGCTTGACACCTCCTAGTGAAAATGAATAAGATTCACCTCTCTTTTTGAATGTGAACTGTTAGATCGGAAATTCATGTCTTTATCGTCCATAACCTGTCTTAACAAAGGAGCGAAATTATGAAAAGTATTCGCCTTCTTCTTATTGCAGTAGCGGGTACTGCCTTGATGGCTTCATTGGCGTTTGCGAATCCAAGCATGTTGCCTTCACATCCTGGTTATCCTACAGCAGAAACCTCTTCTCCCGTGGATGGGACGCGGACAAGCCATGATGCTGGGCAAGTTAACGCAGGTGGTTCCGAAGCATCGATGGCAGGCGCTTCCACTGCTGATGCTGCTGCCATGAATAATACGAGCGACCCCAACCGTATGCAGATGAAAGCCTCTCAGGGCGCCGGAGTCTTGCCGCAAGTTGAAGGGGCCTTGAACCAGGTAGACATCAACCCGGGTGGGGCCACCTCGACCGTCATGCCGTAACTTTTTTCAGTTTATTGATAGTGTAAAATGGGGGCTCTCTCACGTGAGAGAGCCCCCATTTTTTTGTCTGCCGGGTTGTCCGGAGCGGCCAGAGGGAATCTCTACGTCTCGATAGGGGGGGCGGCCTCATAACGAAGAGGGAAATGAGAGTCGTATGGAAACCGAGCTCTGCCGGATCTTAAAAACATCCATACGCACTGAAGGGCCCCTTCCCTTTCGGGAGTTTATGCAGCAGGCCCTCTTTCATCCTGAGTTCGGTTTTTATACGAAGGGTCCCCACATCGGCTCCCCGAGGGGCACCTTTAATACGAACGCCATGTACAGGCCCTTTGCCTTTTGTCTCGCCAGGGCCATCGAGCGCGCCGAGGCGTTGGTCGGAGAGTCCTTACGGATTGTCGAGTTTGGAGGAGGAACCGGGGAATTAGCAAGCCGAATGGGTTCGTTTTTTCAGTGTCCGCATGAGTATGTCGTGGTGGAAACGAGTCCGGGACTTCGGAAAAAGCAACAGGCCTTGGGGTTACACGCGGTGCCACACCCTTCCGAATTGAACCCGCGTCCTTCGTTCCTTCTGGCCAATGAGGTGCTTGATGCCTTTCCCGTGCATCGGGTGATGGGGGATGGACGTGGTGGGATCCAAGAAATGTACGTAGGTTTGGATGGCAATGGAGAGCTTGTAGAATGTTTTGATGCTCCCTCGACGCCGTTGCTAGCCGCGAGGCTTGATGCAGAAGGGATTAGGCTGGGCCGTGGACAGATCGGAGACATTAATCTAGAGCTGGACTCATTTATGAGGGACGCGCGTTCCGTATTGTCAGTGGGGTATTTCGTCGTGATCGACTATGGAATGATGGCCTCAGAGCTGTACCACTACTCCCGAAGAAATGGATCCCTCCGTTGTTATTATCAGCAACAACAGGTCTATAACGCCTTTGATTGGGTCGGGGAGCAAGATCTGACCACAGATCTGGATTTTACAGCGGTAGAAAGGGCCGCCACGCATGCCGGCTTTGCACTGGCAGGCCGCCGATGGCAAGGAGTATGGCTCCAGGCTCTCGGGATTGACCAGTATCAGGAACATGGGGTTTCTCCATACGATTCAGCCCGTGATATTGAAAAATTAACAAGTCCTGCCCAGTTAGGGAGTACGTTTGAGGTGCTGGCTTTACAAACTCCCGGTCTTCCCCTGCTCCCCGGATTTTTGCAACCTTCAGGATAGCGGCGACCGTTACTAGCGGACCAGTCGAACCGTTTGGCAGGATATTGAAAAAGCCCTGCAGCCTTGCTCTCGCGGTGCTATGGCCTGCTTGCCCTGAGCGAAGCGAAGGAAGCCGGTGTGAAGGGTCTTGTCGAAGGCAAGAATCTCGCCTATCCTGCCTGTCCAGATCATCGACAATATGAGGTTGGCGTGATGCCGACGGAGTTTTTCAACAAGCTGTTAGCTTTCGGCTGGAGTAGGCCGTGGTGAGTGGTTTCGCTCAAGAAGGCAGAGAACCATGTACACGCCGCCATACCGAGACGCATCGCGGAAACGTCGACAAAGTCAGTCAAGAACAATGTACGCGCTAGGCTTTGGTCTGAAAGGCCTGTTCCAAGAGAGGCTTCAGTTCTCCTTTCGACTGCATAGGCCCCAAGACATCAGTATCACCATAGAATTGGCCATTGATGAACACTTTGGGCAGGGTTGGCCAATTGGTCATTTGTGTTAAGGCTTCTCGTTTTGCTGGATTTTCTAACACGTTAATAAGTTCGTAGGGATACCCAAATTGATCGAAAAACTCCATGGTTTCGACGGTGAAGCCGCATTGGGGGGCGGTTCTGGTCCCTTTCCCGTAAATGAGTATTCTGTGTTGTTTCAATTCCTGTTGAATTTCTTCTTCGATTGGAGGTGCCATACGTGTTTCCTTCCTATGAGCCATCCGTTGTTTCAGTCGTCAGTTCAAGCGCATGGATCCGTCCATCTTTCAACGGCTTATCCAAGGCTTGATAAATGAGACGGTGGCGATCTAATAAGTTTTTCCCTTTGAACATATCTGAAATTACCCGGACGTTTAAGTGATCCATGGTTCCCGTTCGATCCGTGACGGTGACCTGAGCATCGGTTAAGACTTGCTGGACATATTCCGTTAAGATTTGAGGAGTAATCATGACGCAACCTACCTCTTGTCAAGGCTGGGGAGATGGACCAGCCTTGAAGCATGATACTGAAGACAACGAGTTTCTGCAATTATTGATGGCGATACGGGAATCCCAAAACCGGCATACACCCTATCTCTCCCCTTTTCCCAGAGGCGTTTCTCGCTAAATAGGGTTTTGTCACGTCATGGTGTCGGGAGATGCAATCCTTGAGCGGCTTGTTGTCCATGATGAATTCGGCATTCTTCTTCAATTTGAACCGCCAGGGTTGCTGAGAAACGGGCCAAGCCGGTCTAGAACCGACAAGGGAATTTCATGCCCCCCTCGAAATTCATGCCAGGTCACGGGGAGCCCATGCCGGAGTAAGGAGTCCTTGAGTTGGGTGGCCGTTTCATGAGGGAGTAAAGGGTCGTCTGTTCCATGACTCTGAAAGACAGGAAGGCCTTTTCGAGAAGGCCATCGTTCTTCCCATTCCTGTTTCGCAATAATGCTTCCCGACAGAATGATGAGCCCTGCAAAGGCGCGAGAGCTTCGAACCACCGTATCGCAGGCTAACATGGCTCCTTGAGAAAACCCACCGAGAAAGACATGATCCGGAGGAAGACCCTCATGCTGGTCGAGATCATCCAGCATTGCGAGAAGTCGCTCGCGGGCCGCTGCTAACCCGTCAGGAACGACATGTAGATCACGCCCACGCCCACGAGCCATATGCTGAGCGATCTGGTCCATGTCGAGCATCCACCATGCTCTTCCATCTGGAAGGCCTTCGTCCAGCTTCAGAGGGGCAACAGGGAACACGAATCGCACCGTGTCCGGTACCCGTAACATTCTCCACAGGGAGACCAGATCATCACCGGGCGCTCCAAACCCATGAAGGAGAATGACCACGGGTCCGTTCCCGCCGCCTTCACGATCCGGCCCTCCCGCGATTTGGACATCGAGCCCCCCATACGTTTGCACGCGCATCAGAATCAACTTTTCAGCAATGTGAGCGGGCAGGCTTAATGGCCCATCTTTGGAGCGCCGGCATTGGCGCCTTCGGTCACAAGCGGGATTCGCAGAACTTGCTGGCAGTGGGTACAGGTGATCCGCAGGGTATTCCTATCTGAATAGTCGATGTCTTGTTCTTTGATCCAAAAGAGTTTTTCACATTTCGGACATTTTCTGACAAGCATAGGCATAATGGCTTTCCTAGCTGATAGGGTGTTGACAAAACCTCGAGCATTGACGGGTGTTCGGCATCCTGCTGGTAATTACGATTGATTTAGTGTAATACAAATGGGCTGCCGTTCTCTACATGATTACCTATGCCGACCATAAGGATTTTGACCCCGCCGCCTTGTTACCCCTGTTTGAGCAAGCGCCCTGGGCTCGTGGGAGGACCGTGACCGAGACGACACCCATGGTTCTTCATACCGATCTGTTTGTCACGGCGTGGGACGATCGTCGGTTAATCGGGTGCGGGCGGGTCCTGACCGATTATGTGTATCGCGCCTCCATCTGGGACGTCATTGTGGATTCGGCTTACCAGGGACAGGACGTGGGGACGGAAATCATTCACCGGATCTTGAACCATCCGGCCCTCCAACGTGTCGAACTGTTCTGGCTTTGTACTCGTGACAAACACACATTTTATGAAAATCTTGGCTTCAGTGCCAAGGAACAGACCGGCATGGTTTGGGATCGACGGAAACAATCTTCCTCCCCCCACCGCGACGAAACCATATAAAGAACGTTTCCCGCTTTGTTTCCTGTGTTGTGCATGCTGAACTGACTCGTAGGCAGCCGTGCCCGCTAACCGCCGAACCCATGGATGGTGGAGGGTTCGATATAGCGAAGCATATAGGCGAGGCCGATTCCCGCGAAGAAGGATAGGGTGAGCTTGGTGCGATCATGACTGTGGAAATGAACTTCCGGTAGCAGGTCGCTCAAGGAAATACACAGTAACGCGCCGGCCGCAAACGCCAGCGCACAACCAACCACGTAATCCTCCCACTGGCCAACCAGTCCCACGCCCCAGAAAGTCAAAAAAGCCGCCACCGGGCAGATCAGAGAAAAGACGATATTGGACAACATGCGCAGGCGCTCACTGAAACCCGCGGCCCGCATCGTGCCGATAATGGAGAGTGCATCAAGGGGCTTGTGGAACAAAATCGCCAGGAACACACTGAGGCTCAACGCACCGATCGTGCCGTCGGAAGCGCTGGCCCGGACGCTGGCACCCAACGTAAGCCCTTCCGTCACTGTGTGCAGTCCCAGGCCCAGAGCGATACCACCCCAACTCATCGGATGCACCATGGCATTGCCCTGTTGGTGATGATCGTGGGTATCGTCGTCTGCATGGCTGAAGTCATGCTGGTGAAAGGAGAAGACGCGCAACAACACCACCATCAGGATGATGCCCACCATCATCCACCCCATGGCCGTTTCGATGGCGTGTTCGCCGGGAATCTCCGTCATCCCGTGGGGGAGGAGATAATACAGGGAGACGCACAGAATCACGCCTGCCACAAAGCTCGTCACCATCTGGGTGCGGGTGTGAGTCATCCGGAAGATGGACGGCAGCCACCCCCCAAACAGCGACATGGCGATGATGGCGACGGAGTACCCCGTCAGTAGCAGCAGAGAGTTAGAATGTTCCATGATGGCTCACACGTTCAGTCGACCGGACGCGCATGGGCGAGCAGATAGTCAACATGGTGGTCTTCAGTGCATCCTTTCTGCGATGTTTCCAACTGAAGGGTAATGTGGCCGATACCGAACTCATGGGAGGCAATCTCCCGCAGGCGGCGGCGCAGGGCGTCGAGGTCGCCCTGGTAATCGGGATTGATGAGCACGTGCGCGGTGAGTGCTTCGTAATGCGGAGCGATGGTCCAGACGTGGAAGTCGTGGATCAGGGACACGCCTTCCACCTCTTTCATCTTGCTGCACAGGCGATACACGTCAATATGTTCGGGGGTGCCCTCGATCAGCACGTGGACGACCTTGGCAAGCAGACGCCAAGTACTTGAGAGGATCAGGATGCCGATACCCACGCTGATAATGGGATCGGCGAGTGTCCACCCGAAGGCCCAGATGAGGATGCCTGAAATGACGACGCCGACGGACCCCAACAGGTCAGCCATGACGTGCTGAAAGGCTCCCTCGACGTTGACGCTGTGCTCGGCGGAACCGTGAAGGATCCAAGCCGCCCCGATATTGACGAAAAGACCGATAACGCCTACGGTCAGCATCAGCCCGCCTTTCACCTCGGGCACGTCCATGAAGCGGTGGTACGCTTCGAACCACACCCATCCAGTGATCAGCCAGAGCGTGAAAACATTCAGCAAGGCTGCCAGGATCTCAAGACGATGATAGCCGAAGGTGCGTTCCGCGGAAGCACGCCGAGTGGCGAACTGCATGGCGACCAGAGCAAGGGCGATGGATGCCGCATCGGTCAGCATGTGTCCCGCGTCGGCAAGCAACGCCAGACTGCCGGACAGGATACCGCCGATGACTTCGGCGAACATATAACCGACAATCAGTACGAAAGCGGAGATCAAGCTGCGCTTGCTCGCCCCGCGCAACGCACGGGAATGATCCTGCCCGCCAAAGCCGTGGCGATGCTGGCCGTGACTACGACCGTCGTGATCGTGCTGTTGGCTATCGCCAGGACGACTGTCGTCGTTGGAATTTACATCCAAGAAAACATATCCTTTAAAAATCCATAAATCAGAACGTGTATACGTCCACGACTCCCCGATGAGATCCCCGATCAGAGCCTGTCCTCGGCTCGATTGAGGATCGGGGACAGGCTTTGGCACTCGGGGTGGTTGATGAGGAGGGATTGTACCGGAGAATGCAGGTGAAGGGAATGGTGGGCCGTTCGGTATTATAAAAATCAGCCATTCAGCCATTGCCGAGATCGGGTCTATCGGCACAAGCTGATGCCGGCTGATCCTGGAGGTGACGCGCTGCACGTGGCGCTCTGACCCAGGAGGAGTACCAAAGGTGGTGGACCCATATAGTATCATTCACCATCTGACTGCGGTATGATTTGATGCGCAGATGGTGAGTCTGAACCCGTACAAAAGCTTCCCGGTCTTTGGAAGGATGCCCCGGCTCGCCGGTAGGAGAAAAACCGCCATTCATGAAATGTCTTGGGTTAATGTCGGGGACCTCAATGGATGGCGTGGATTGTGCCATCATCGATATTCGGCCTAGTCGCACCAAATTAGGGATCACGCTACTCGCACACCGGACGCGCCCGTACCCACCGGCGATTCGAGAACACCTCCTTTCGGTCGCCCACATCGGCACCACGGAAATGGTTTGCCACCTTCACGTCGCGGTGGGAGAGGTGTTCGCTCGCGTGGCAAACCAGACCATCCGGCAGGCGAAGCTGTCGGCCAAGGATATCGCCGTCATCGGCTCTCATGGACAAACCGTGTGGCACAGCCCCAAGAAGGTGTCGATGCCCGGGGTCGGATCGATCCGGTCCTCGTTGCAGATTGGAGATCCTTCAGTCATTGCCGAGCGAACGGGCATCATGACGGTCGCTGATTTCCGTGCCCGGGATCTGGCTGCAGGCGGAGAAGGGGCTCCGTTGACGCCGTATGTTCATCATCATTTGTTTCAGTCTCGGAAAACGTCGCGGCTGACCGTCAATCTCGGAGGGATTGCGAACGTGACCTATTTGCCACGCGGAGGCGGCCTGCAGGACGTTGTCGCTTTTGACGTGGGCCCCTGTAACCTGCTGTTGGATGGGTTGATGGCACAAGCCACGCACGGACAACGGTCGATCGATCGGAACGGGGCCCTGGCCTCTCGCGGGCGCAAGCAAGACGTGTTCGTGAATGAACTCCTTCAGCATTCGTTCTTTGCACGGCGACCTCCGAAATCCACGGGGCGTGAAGAATTCGGTGAACGCTATGTCCGGCATATCTGGCACGTCGCCACACAACACAACCTGTCTTTGGAAGATACGTTGGCGTCGAGTTGCACCGGTATTGCGCGAACGATTCGCCGGTCCGGGCAATGGGCGGTTGATGAGGTGATCGTTGGGGGCGGCGGTGTGCGAAATCGAGGGCTTCTAAGGGCCCTGAAACAGGAATTCGGGCCGAGTCATGTCATGTCCATGGATCAGGCCGGTGTCAATAGCAAGGCTGTGGAAGCCATGGCTTTTGCGGTATTTGCCTATCAGACCATCAGAGGCGTGCCGACCAATCTGCCTTCGGTCACCGGCGCAACGTCTCCGGTCGTGCTGGGCACGATTACTCCGGGACGGAACCGGTCTCCATTCGCTTCTAAAAGATAGAGCTTCAGAGGGATCATGGATTTTTTCAAAAGGCTTCCTGATTGGCTCCCCATTGCATCTCACCCCCCGCTCTCTCAGATGCTCGTGGTGGGGCTGATTATTGTGACAGGGCTTGTGCTTGTCCAGTTGATACGGCCCCGGAGACCCAAAGTCGCTTCTGCTTCTGGCTCGTGGGCTGACAGCATTATAGAGAGGGTCGCGGTACAGGCTCGGCCACTCATGAATAGCTCGGAGGTCGCGATGTTTAACCTCTTGCTTTTGGCCGTACGCGACCACTTTTTGTTACTGGCGAAAGTTCCTTTGAGAAGCCTTGTACAACTACGCATCAATGACGATTCTGACAAACGTGTTTTGGGGAATGCCATTCGCAATATGACGGTTGATTTTGTTGCCGCCCATCCGGGAACCCAACTGCCCGTCAAAGCCATTTTCGTCAGAAAATCAGGCCACGTTGTGCCTGCTTCGAGTTCGCAGGAACAATTGATAGACGCACTGTTGCATACGGCGGAGATCGAAGTGGTCCGACTCGATCAGGAGGCCCAGTATAGTGTGGAACAATTAACCGAGTTGTTGGGACTCCAAGAAGAGGTGTGAAGCGACGAGGCTCCAACAAAGAACGTCTATTCGGTAATCACCGGGAGCATGGCGCGAAGCGCTTGATGGGCAAGGCGGTGAACGGCATCGCTCTGGACGGCGGGGTCAGTAAACGGAACAAATCGAGCTAATTTAAAAAAAGACCGATGCGATAGGACGGCTGCCACTTCGGAGTGTCGCCCACGGGTGAGTTCCAGCGTGTAGCCGGGACCCTGTTTCCACTCCCATAATGAATGGCTCAAACAGAGGCGGATATCGCTGTCTGCGACGGAGGGAAAGCGGTTGATGAGATTTTCTTTGTAACGCCGGAGATGACCCCCTTCGAGAATCAGGGCAAAGACCATGTGGTGGCCCCACCAGACAAGTGAACGAAAGGAAAATTTGACGTCTCTGGTAAAAAACCGGGGGTAATCCAGATATTGATAAGGGAAATCTTCTAAGTGTTCTCCTTTGACGAATTGACAGGCGTCGAGATCGAAGGCTGCCGGAGCCAGCAGTTGATGAGCCTTGAGTTCGTGTTGAAAGGATTCATGGATCTGTTCCAAGAGGTGCCGAATTTTTGGGGAGATGTGTGCCTTGGCTGAAAAGAAGTCGGTGTCGGAAAGAAAGGAAATTTCTTGGGAGGTAAAATTCATGAGTCGCAATGTCACGCGGATGAGGGTGAAACACAAACGCGGGCATCCTGACATGGTCTGGAAAAAGACTGCAAGCTCGGAGATGTTTCATGAAACTGGCAACATTTAATGTGAATTCAATTCGGAAGCGGTTGCCCGTGGTGAAACGGTGGTTGAAAACCCATGCGCCCGACGTGCTGTGTCTTCAAGAAACGAAGGTACAAGATTCAGAGTTCCCTATAAAGGAACTTGCCGCTACGGGATATCACGTGAGGTTTTGTGGGATGAAAGGGTACAACGGGGTGGCCCTCTTCACCCGGCGTGAGCCTGAATGGGTCTCGTATGGCTTGAACAAGGGTCCCGGCGGAGAGGGGCCTCGTTTGATTCACGCCGTTGTGGACGGCATTCCCATCGTCAATACGTATATTCCGCAAGGCTTTAAGATCGACCATCCGAAATATCAATACAAATTGGATTGGTTGAAACGGTTACGCCGGTATTTTACTCGTCACCTGTCTCCCGATGAGCCCGCTATCTGGTGTGGGGACATGAACGTGGCTCCGGGGGCTATTGACGTACATCACCCGGAAAAACACCTGACCCACGTCTGTTTTCATTATGAGGCTCGGAAAGTCTACCAGCATGCTGTCGATTGGGGGTTCGAAGACGTGTTTCGGCGTCTCTATCCAGACCGGCAACAGTTTACCTTTTGGGATTACCGGCAACCCAGTGCCCTCAGGGCAAACCGTGGCTGGCGAGTGGATCACATTCTCGCGACCGAATCATTGGCTCGGCGGTGTACGGCCGTCGAAGTTGATATCAAGCCCAGGCAGGGAAAAACTCCGTCAGACCATACCGTGCTCTGGGCTGAATTTTCCGTGTAAGAAGGTAGTGGTCCGATTCGACCGGGACTCTGTTGAGGCATAGGCGCCGACAGGGCGTTTTTTTCTGTTCAGCTACTTACGGATTCGTCGTTTCCTCGTGGGGTTGGGAATGTTTTCAGGTGGAATGAAGACCGCGAGGGCCACCACGGTGGTCCACACCCCGGGTTTGCCAATAGCCGACTGGGTGATGTTTTGCGTACGAACAATTTCTCCGCCCATTTTAAAGACTTGTTCTCGTTCCTTCCATGCGACATCCGGATCAAAATCAATCCCTAAGGTCGTGGCCAGCATTTGGGCTGCAAGATCTTCCGTATACTCGCCGGCTTCTTCGTCGGTTTCCCCATACGCATGATGTTCAGAGAGATAGCCATAGGTCTTATGTCGGCCTTGGGGGATTGCCACACCAATCGAGGCAGAGATTAACCGATTGCGTTCATTCGTTTCACTCCTGGCCATGACGCAGTAGGTGATCTCACCCGGATTCAAAAGGTTTTCACCTCGCTTCCGTGGGATAATTTTGCAATTGGGCGGCAGAATAGAGGAAACACTGACTAAATTGCAGTAGGCCACACCGGCGCCCCGCAAGGCTTCTTCAAACGAGGCCAGTTTTTCTCGATGGACGCCGACCCCTCGGGTCAGAAAAATATGCGTAGGAACCATATTTCCTCCCAGTTCTCAAGGTAGGACGCACCACCAGGGGCAGGCGGCACTTGAGGGTTGCAATACTGCGTAGATTCTCAAGACTCTCTGAACCGACTTTGGCTCTCTTCTCTCTTCATTCATGTGTAGAAGGATAAAACGAGCGCTATAGTGACAAATTTTTGCAGGAAACCGCAAGACGAGTTTGTCAATCGTATGCTGGGGCCCACGAGCTCAGGAAGCAGCGCTGACGAACAGGGTCAGGGGTTATTGCGGTAGGTGTAAGACTAACAGCTTTTGTTCCGAGAGTTCTTGGACCGCATATTTGACGCCTTCACGTCCCAACCCGGAATCTTTCATCCCGCCATATGGCATGTGATCGGCTCGAAACGTCGGGATTTCATTGGCCAACACCGTCCCAACGTCAAGGGTATGATAGGCACGGAAAATCGAATTGACATCGCGTGTGAAAATACCAGCCTGGAGTCCATAGGGGGAGTCATTCACCATATCGAAGGCCTGCTCAAGGTGCTGATACCGAGAGAGGGTAATGACCGGACCAAAAACTTCTTCGCAAGAAATTTTCATGCGTTGGTCAACGTCGGTCAAGACTGTGGGGTGCATCAAAGACCGGTGACGAGTCCCGCCTGTCATGACTTGGGCGCCTTGCTGGACGGCTTCCTGGATCCAGGTCTCCACTCTGATGGCCGCGTGTTCGTTAATCAAAGGACCAATGACCGTGGAATCGTCGGCAGGGTTCCCGATCGGGAGGGCCTCAACAAGAGGAAGTAACCGGTCGAGAAAGGCGTCATACACCTCGTCATGGATGTAAATGCGTTGGACGGAAATACAGGTCTGCCCGGAATACGAAAATCCACCTGTGACGCATCGTTGGGCGGCCATGTGAAGGTCGGCATCAGGTTCAATGATGACCGCGGCATTTCCCCCCAGCTCAAGCAGGACACGTTTTTTCCCTGCTTTGCCTTTTAAGCTCCAGCCGACGGCGGCGCTGCCTGTAAAACTTAAGGCTTGAATTCTTGCATCGCGGACCATGGATTCTGCCAGGGAGTTTTCGCACGGCAGAATACTCAAGGTTCCTTCCGGGAGATCGAGTTCTTGAAAGAGTCTCCCCAACCGTAACGCGGTTAACGGGGTTTGCGGAGCAGGTTTCAGCAGAATCGGATTGCCGATGGCAAGGCAAGGTGCCACTTTATGCGCGACTAAATTCAGGGGGAAATTAAACGGCGTAATACACAGGACCGGCCCGATCGGTACGCGTTGCCCAAGACCCAGGTGGTGTTCCATGCCGGGGCTGCTGTCCATCGGGATGACTTCTCCCGGTATCCGTTTGGCTTCCTCGCACGCGATCGAAAAGGTTTGAATCGCCCGGTCCACTTCACGCCGGGCATCGGTGATGGGCTTGCCCGCCTCCAGGCAGATGGTTTGGGCAAAGTCTTCCTTTTGTTCTTTCAGTCTGTTGGCAATGAGGTGGAGTGCCGTGGCACGGGCATGAGAAGAGGATCGGGCGAGACTGGGAAAGGCTTGTAGGCTGAGGGTAATAGCCTCCTCGGT
The DNA here is from genome assembly GCA_965247845.1 of Nitrospirales bacterium. Taxonomy (GTDB): domain Bacteria; phylum Nitrospirota; class Nitrospiria; order Nitrospirales; family UBA8639; genus Bin75. The sequence continues at coordinate 1,814,309 of OZ252040.1, forward strand.
GTCTGCCGGTTGGGCGAGGCAGACGTCCGCAATCGGGTTTTCGGTAAACGGGTTGGCTACGGCTTGACGTGTGGGAGTTTCACGCCATTCAGAACCAACAAGGATAGGAGCAATGGTTTCCACAGACACTTGGATGGGAGGAAATTAGACGGAGAAATGAGTTTTACACGTTCAGCCGCACTCCCATGATCACAGGGGTTCCCCGCGCATCTTATAAGGGCTCGGAAGAAACTTTGGGGGAAGAAACCCTCTGGAGCAGCTTGTCGATCTCTTCCTTGAACACTTCGTAGGGAAATGCGCCGGGAATCCCGACAGCTTCTTGAGGGGTTTCTGTCGGATACAAAACAAAACTGGGCGTGCCCCGAAACCCGAGTTCGCCTGCCTCACTCCGATCGGCAAAAATGTCTTTGAGATATCGTGACTCTTTAAAACATGCGGTAAACGCTGGGACATCGAGTTGAAGTGTTTCAGCCTGTTGCTGAAGTTGTGTGAGCGAAAATTTGTCGCTGCTTGAAAATAAACGGTCGTGCATCGCCCAATACCGTCCCTGTTCCCCTGCACATCGTGCAGCCAGGGCGGTATCCACACTCGGACCGCTGGGGGCTCGTGGGAAATCACGGTACACGAAGCGCACCTTCCCGGTGTCAATGTATTCGGAAAACAGACTCGGCCAGGTTTCCTGGAAAAATTTTTCGCAAAACCCACACGTAAAATCTGAATATTCCAAAAGAGTGAGCGGAGCCTGAGGATTGCCCCTGACCCGGTCATCTTCCTCGGTAAACGCATTGTCAGCCTGGGCACTGGAAGAAAACACGAGCCCGAGGCTCAAAACCGCAATCGCCAGCCTCCCGACGATGTTCGAATGCGTAGACGGCATTGGGGAAGGCGTATACGCCGATGGTGAAGAGGCATTCATCGTGTCCCCCTTTTCATGAAGAAAACCATTTCTCATAGTGTGAGTTGACGGAAGGCTTCTGTCAAGCCGGGACGACACGGGGGCCGTCCCCTACCCGGAGCCTGATTGAGAGGAGGGCCCTTCAAGTAAGGCCATGAGCAAAAGCGGCCAGACCACTGTCGCATCACTCAACACTTCTGCGAATCGTCCCCCTTCTTCAGGTGGAACAAATTTCCCCCAAGAGATGCCCTCCTGATAGGTGCAGCCACTGAGACCTCCCCAATAATCAGGCTCCGGGCAAATGCGGACGCCATAGTGGAATCGGGGAGGGGTGATGGTGGTGCCTAACCGCATATTCAAAATTTCGATGTACGGAGGAACTTGTTGAGCCCAATTGCGGGGAACGCCGCCACCAATGGTAAAAATTCCTAGTCGCTTGGCGCCCAAGAGGTTGTGTGTATAACTGTTGAGATCGAGAAACGGATTAAAGGCCGGGCGATGGTGTTGTAAGCGTTCCCAAATCGCCTGGTCATCGTCCGGTTTGGGTGCTGCACTCGATTGAGTCGGCCCCTGATCTTTCATGGACCAAATGGAAGTATCCAGGCCTAATTCGGAATCCGTAAATGCGGGAATATACACCGGGACCTGTTGCAGGAACGCACTTTTAAGGATACCCGGACCAGGAAATTGTTCAGTCAGCGTGCGACCCAGTTCTCGATTCAGAAGTTCCGAAGAAAGTGGTTCGTCGGGATGGAGTCGATTCAGAGTGACAGTGGCCACTTCCTCGACATGGTTCAGATTCAATTCCATTTCGAGTGTGTCATAGACCCGATTATACCCCTTTTCAAATAGTTCAACGTCATCCATCGATGGCTGATATTTATAATGAGTTTGTCCAACGGCTTCGCTCATGCCATGGGCCATCAACGCACCGGTAGAGACGATGGCTTGTACCATCCCTCGATCGAGCATGGTACAGATAATTTTCCCCATTTTGGCAATGGTCATGGCACCTGAAAGCGTCATGACCACAAAACAGTCGGGATCCTCAATCATGGCTTTGAGAACCTCAAAGGCTTCCCCGAGCCGTCGGCCCCCAAAGGCGGTTTTTTTCATCGCGGTCAGAAGATCGGAGAAGGAATGAATGTGTTCAGGATCGAGGGCTTCCAAAGCCTCGAGTCCATCGTCAGCCCCGTCATGAAAGGTTCGCATCATCAGGCTCCCTGATTGTGACCGTGCCCAACACGAGTTGGGGGCGTCGTGAAAAAAGACGAGATGGGATCAACAGAGGTCTTGCCCATCCCAAAGGACACGACTGGTCGAAGAGGCATTTCATCATGAGGTAATGACTGATAAATGTTTGGGGTGGGAAATGGTGGTCCCAACGGGATTTGAACCCGTGTCTGCACCTTGAGAGGGTGCCGTCCTGGGCCAAGCTAGACGATGGGACCGCCTATAGGGTCATGGTGTTTATGCTCGGTACGTCCTGAAAAACCTGTAAGCCCATCGATCACGCATGATTGATGCGTTGAAACGGGAAAACTCTACCATTACCGAAACGCGCCGTGCAATCGACGAGAGCGGCAGGCTGTTTCAGGAATCTTGCAACGTTGAAGACGGTGAGGAAGAAGCGTGGTGTTTGATGTGAATGCCGTCCGGCGATCCGATGATTAACGTCGAGGTTCGGTTGACAAAGAGCCCGTTTTCCACGACCCCCGGTATGCGATTGAGCCGCGCTTCGAGCTGAGCGGGGTCTTTGATCGAGTCCACCAGAAAATCAAGAATATAATGGCCTCCGTCAGTCTGAAACACCGTTCCCTGTTTTTCCCTGAGCGTTGGGATGCCGCCCAAAGCTTGAAGCTGCTTAGCGGAATGTGGCCATCCAAACGGGGTTACTTCCACGGGAATCGGCATGGGCTTGCCCAACACCGGGACACATTTCGTGTGATCGACTAAGACAATGAACTTGCGCGCGGCGGCAGCCACAATTTTTTCTCGTAGTAAGGCCCCCCCTCCACCCTTAATCAAGTGAAACTGGGGATCAACTTGATCCGCCCCATCGATTGCCACATCCAATGTCCACTCTTCTTGCTCCGGGAGAAGAGGAATCTGCAATTGCTTGGCCAATTCCGCAGTTTCGCGAGACGTGGGTACGCCTTGAATCCGTAGCCCGGCTTGCACTCGTTTGCCGAGGGCCAGAAGAAAATATTTCACGGTCGAGCCGCTCCCCAGACCCACGAGAGCCCCATCTTGGATAAAATCCAGGGCTGCCTCGCCGGCTACGCGTTTGCCGGTTTCTTGTGGATCGGGAGATTGTGGAGAAAGCATCATGGATGGCTTACGAATCCGTGCCCATGCTCGCGGCCACGGAAGCCGCGCCGAGAAGGGCGGCTTTGTCGTTCAGGATGACGTGGATTGGAATCGATGAGAGCAACCGTTTATACCGTCCCTTGTTGATGAACGCTTGCGCAAAGCGTTGCTCGCGGATCTTATCGATAATTTGCGGAACGATCCCACCGCCGAGATAGACCCCGCCCCGCGCCAACGTGTTCAGGGCGCAATTCCCGGCTTCCCCAGCCAGAATGGAAACGAAGACCTCCAAAGCCTGTACGCAAATATCAGGCTTGCCGGCGAGCCCGGCTTCGGCGATCAGAGCCGGGGGGTCTCCAGTGGGAAGGCGTTCGGCAAACCAGGTCGGCTCATTTTTCTTGGTATCACGAAGGAACTGATAGATGGCATGCAGGCCATCTCCGGATACCACCCGTTCGTAACTGATGTGCAGAAAACTCGTGCGCAGGTACCGAAGCAGGTCGATCTCAAGATCGCTCGTCGGGGCAAAGCTGGCATGCCCGCCTTCGGACGGCAACGCCTGATACCGCTCCCCATCCCAATAAAGAATGGCCTCTCCCAGTCCGGTTCCTGGAGCGATCAGGACTTTTGTGCCGTCTTCCTGCCGTTCGCCATGGACCACTTCGGTTTCTTCCGGCTCAAGGACCAGCACGCCGTAGGCCATGGCTTCGACGTCATTAAGCAAGCGCACGCAGGAGGTGTTTAGGGTGTCGGTCAGGGCGTGACCGTCGATGACCCAGGGGAGATTTGTGGTGCGGCAGCGGTTGTCGACGATCGGGCCGGCGACGCCGAAACAGGCCGCCTGGAGAGGCATGGTCGGGGAAATCTGGACGGTTTCCTCCTCAACGTCCGTGTCTTCAGATTCTTCTTCATCGCCTTCTTCAGCACCTTCTTCATCGCCTTCTTCAGCGGGGGGGGGGGGCCGTAAAAATTCTTCGAGGATTTCCTCAAAAGATTCGAAGTCTGCATTCCAGAACTTCTCCTCCCGAATAGGGGCCACGCGTGTCTCTTGCCAATCAAACAGTCCAAGATAGGTTTTGGTTCCGCCAATGTCTCCCGCTACAATCATGATTGTCCCTTCAGTAAGTTTCGATGATAAGGTTTCTGCGGCGTATCACACTCGATGGATGAATCAGCCTCTTGCCGAATGGCCACCATAAAAGAAGCATATGACGGTTTGCAACGAGGTGGAACTCGGGTGATAACGGCTAATCCTGAATGAGCGGTATCCACCGTGAAAAATTGGCGGCTTGTCCTTGTGGAGTCCCGTGGTCGTCCAGGATAGTCCATACCGTGGCCTGTTTCACGAGAAAGCGTCGGCCTGTTCGTGAAATACGTACCCCCTGGTAATCGGTAATAAAGCCGCGCGTGGTTGCCTGCCCGAGCATCTGAGCCCGCTCGGTTTGATTCATAGGTTCTGCGGTTAATCGCGAAGGGGTCGTGGTAAATTCCTGCCAGGTCATTTCCCACAAGGCGAGCGCCTGTTGATTGCCGTAATTGAGGATGGGGTCGTCCGCATTGGTGTGGGAGGCCACCACAAACGGGGAAAAATAGAGCCGTTCGCTTTGCTCATCAAGCGTGCCGGTCCGCTCGATGAGTTCGCATTTCAACCAGAACGCATAGCTCTCCAGGAGCCAGCGAATCCAGGTGAGGTCCATGGGAGGCAATCGCTCTGGGGAACCGGTGTTCATGCGTCCTGGACGTACAGAAAAACCACGATGTGGTTAGTGCGATCGATCGACATCGTGGTGGCGAACAGCGGTCAAAATCTGAGAGACGATCTCCTCTGGTGAGAGGTCGTCGGTGGCAATGCTATGATCGGCCGCCGCCTGGTATTTCGGAGTCCGCTCGGTCAGGACTTCTTGAATTTCCTCGAGAAACGTCTTCCCGGCGGTGAGCGATGGACGTTGCGTGTCCTCTGCGATGCGCCGAGTAATCGTCGTCACCGTGGCGGTCAGCCAAAACACCAAGCCATTGGGCTTGAACGCTTCCATATTGTTCGGCCGTAGAATAATTCCTCCGCCGGTATCAATGACCAAGCGGTCTTGGTCTGTGAGCGCGAGGCACACCTCCGTTTCGAGATCTCGAAAGTGTTCCCACCCGTCGTGGGCGACAATGTCCGGGATCGCTTTTTGGGCCTTTTCAACAATTTGCGCATCCGTAGAAACGGTCCTCCACCCGAGTTGCGTCGCAAGCAGTTCCGCAACGGTGCTTTTCCCGGTTCCTCGATAACCAATGAGCACCAGATTCATGAAAACCGAGACTCCAATACCTGACGCATGACGGGGATCGGGGCGGGTTGGCCTGTCCACAACTCGAATTGAGCGACGGCCTGATGCAAGAACATTTCCAATCCACGGATCGTCGGGCATCCGGCATCCCGAGCCTCCTTCAGCAATTGCGTATCTAATGGGTTGTAGACGATATCCATGACCGTCAGGTTCGGATGGAAAAAGCGTTGGGGTACACAGGTCTGTTCGGTGTGGGGATCCATCCCAACGGGGGTGCAGTGGATCATGAGTTGTGATTGGGCCAAGGTCGGCCCCAAGGTTTCCGCAGTGAGCGGTCGGTCGTCAATGGGAAGCCTCGTGCCTTCACGAAGATCGCTGGCCAGCCGTTGCCGTTCCTCTTCTTCCACCCCAAGGATGGTGAGTTGCGTGATGGGCGTGTTCAAGGCGAGTCCGAACGCAATGGCCCGGGCGGCTCCGCCGGATCCAAGAATGACCACCTGTGTCCCCGCGAGTTCGACACCGGCATGCTGCAGAGCTTGAAGGGCCCCGGAGGCGTCGGTATTAAATCCCGACAGCGTGTGCCCCGATTTGACGATGGTATTAATGGCGCCAATGTGTTGCGCCGTGGGGTCAATGGTATCAAGCAGCGGCATGACCGAAACTTTATGAGGAATCGTCACGCTAAACCCTCTCAGGTTCCCTAGGGCGCGTATCCCTTGAATGGCCTGGGGGAGGTCTTCCACGGGAAACGCCAGGTACACGTAGTTCAGGCCCAAGTGTTGAAACGCCGCATTATGAATGGCTGGAGAAAGGGAATGCTTCACCGGATGGCCAAGGACGCCACACAATTGAGTCTCGGTATTGATGTCCATGAGAGTCCCTACGTGTGAAAGACGGAGTCTGCAAGTTATCACATAACGACGGTCTCAAACTCAACGGCCTGCACTCAACTCGTTCTCGATGGTCGGATGTGAAATAGGCAGAACAAAGGGCCGGAGGAATCAGGATGGCCGGGGGACGTCGAAATTCACGCGGAGATTCAGTGACCCCACATGGATGGTGGTGTCCCATGTTCCGCGGACCCGAGGATTATCATTGTTAAAAATGCTACGGGATTGGTAGAAAATGCCCTGATAGGCCACATCGAATCCGATGGCGGACACCCCGAAACCGTCCTGACCGGTCCCGCAAGGAATCACACCCAGAAAGAGCCCGCCGCGCTGACACAGAAACCCGATTCCGGCGGAGTACGAATGAGAATTGGACCCTGGAACATCAGGCTTGAACGTCTGTTCCGGCACCGGGCTGTCGGCAAACACGTACCCGCCACGAATGGCCACGTCCCAAGACGGCAACAGGGCAGGCTTTACGAATTTGTATTCGGTGCCGATCATCACGACATATGAGCTTTGCCAGTTTCGTGGGTTGGGAATAACTGTGCCATCGGACAAGGTCACGTCAAGGTGGTCGAACGAGGTCCAATCCGCATAATCCAAATCAATTTCCACCTTCCACTCGCGTTGAGTATCCCGCACGGGCCACACCGCAAGGCCGGCAGTGACAACTTGCGGCAGATTCAGATCAGCCTTTGCTCCCCACACAATCCCTTGACTCTTGTTCAAAAACTGTCCGGTCAAATTCAATGTCGCCTGGCTTCGAAAGACAAACGCAAAATTGACCAGGGGTTGCTCTTGTTCATTACGAAGAGGCGTAAACAGAAGACCAACGTGATACCCAACGGCCGTATCCCGGCCATTCAGTTCGATTTCGTCGTCGGGGGCAAACGGAAAACCAGCTTGAGCCAAGTCTGCACCGGTTTGCTGCACCTCCACGTGGCCCTCGCCGAACAAGTCGGAGAACGTATAAATATCCAACCCGGCTCCAAGCGCTAACAAGGGGTGCACCCTGAACGCCACGGTCGGTGTAATGTCTAAAATCGGGGCAGCCGAGCTTGTGAGGACAGGAGCGAGGCTTGAATCACGGGGATAGTTCGTGAGATTGCCAAAGGCCGAATAGACCCCCAGTCCCAGGGTCAAAGAATCGAACGAAGGGATACCCAAATCACCGAGTCTGGCGGTCACGAAGAAACTGCTTGGCGGAGGATTGGCAAAGGTACTGCCAAAGTCACCTTCAATAGCCGGTCCTGAGGAGGGCCTGACCTCAATGTTCCCATTCACGAGAAGCGTCCCTGCCGTCATTTGAAGGCCCGGCAGGTCTGTTATGGCCGCCGGGTTGAAATGCACGGCTGACGGGTCATCGGCTTGGGCGGCAAATGCTCCGCCTTGAGCCGTGGCCGCCGCGCTTTGGTCCAGAATCCTGAAGCCTTCACCAAAGGCCGGGAGAGAAGAGCACGCTGCCAGGACGAGTGCCAACAGGGCCCCAAGAAGCAGGGCGAACAAAGAAGGGCCGGGATGGGTTCTTTGCTGAATCATAGCGAATGGTGGCGAGCAGAGGAAAGAAGCATGGTAGGGGAGAGAAGGCATGAATCAGTAAGACAACCGGGATGATTCCATGAACAGGCGCTTCGCTCGGGATGACCGCTAAGGAAATGTCTGACTCTACGTCAATGGGGCAGCGAAGGCAATACAAGACAAGATGCTGAAATCGAAATCGACAGAAGGCGAAAAAACCCGGCTGTATTGTTGGAAGACGTGAGGTTCAGTACAATGAGGGTAACCCTTTGTGGGTGGGAAAGGACTCCTGCGATGATCGTCAAAAAATTGCTGCACACACGAATGCGCGTCAGTGATATGGAGACAACCATCGCGTTTTATCGGGACGTGCTGGGGCTGGAAGTGTTGGAACGAAAGGTCTCGCCACGCGGTTCGCATTTAGCCTTTCTAGCGGTTCCCAATAGCGATGAACTCATTGAACTGTGTAGTTTCCCGGCGAGTGGTCCCGTCAGCGTGCAGGAAGATCTGGTCCATCTCGCGTTTGAAGTCGATGATCTTGATCAGGCGATTGATCAGTTGAAGGCCAAGCATGTCCCCATCACGGATGGTCCGACTCGAACGTCTTCGGGCAGCCGGTTTATTTTCATCGATGCTCCGGATGGCTATGAAGTGGAGTTGATTGAACGACCGCCGGGTACGGTGATTGCGTAGCAGATTTCAGATTGCAACACATGACTCATCCGACTTCTTCACTTGAATCGACGTTGGCGCATCTACCCAATCAGCCCGGCGTGTACCTGATGAAAGGCAAGGGTGGCGAAATACTCTACATCGGGAAAGCCCGGGTGTTGGCGGACCGGGTGCGTTCGTATTTTCAAAAAGGAAGCGACCTGAGCCCTAAAATTCGCATCTTAACGGCGTTGATTCATGACATTGAAACGATCGTCACCAAATCTGAATTGGAAGCCCTCTTGCTCGAGAGCAATCTGGTGAAACGCCATCGTCCTCGGTTCAATGTGGTGCTTCGTGACGATAAGCACTATCCGTACCTCCGTCTGCCGGTGAAGGAAAATTTCCCCCGTCTCTCGATTGTGCGTCGCGTGAAGAACGATGGGGCTTTGTATTTTGGCCCCTATGTGCCGGCGGGAGCGCTTCGAGAAACCTTGAAAGTCATCAAAAAAGTTTTTCCGCTGGCGACGTGCAAGATCGACATTGATGGAACGGCCGACCGGGCCTGTTTGGAATTTGAAATCAAGCGCTGCATGGCGCCCTGTACCGGCAACCAATCGCAGGAAGACTATCATCGCATCGTCAAACAGGTTCGATGTTTCTTGGAGGGGCGGGATAAGGAATTGCTGGACGGGTTGCGAAAGGACATGGAAACGGCTTCTGACCACCAAGAATTTGAAGAAGCGGCCCGACTGCGGGATCGCATGGCGAGCATCTCCAAAACATTGGAAAAACAGCGCGTGGCTCAAATCGGGCCAGTGGATCAAGATGTTCTTGGCTTGGCCAGAATGGGGCCGGCGGCGGATTTGCAACTGTTGTTTGTGCGCGGCGGCTTGTTGATTGGCCGTAAGGACTTTTTTTGGGCTGATACGAAAGAGGCTTCCGATGAGGAGTTGATTCGATCGGCCATTGAACAATTTTACAATAAAGAAACGACGCCCCCGAAGGAACTGCTGGTGTCCGAAGCGCTGTCCGATCAGGAATTGATTCAACGCTGGCTCAGTCAAAAAAGAGGCCGGCGGGTACGGATCCTGATTCCCGAACGAGGCGCCAAATGCCAACTGCTCCAATTGGCCCAAGAAAATGCCGCCGCGGCCATTGGGGAGCATTTGCGCAACAGCGCGGTGGAACAAAAAGAAGCCGAAGACTTGCAGCGTCTCCTTGGGCTGCCGAAGGTGCCGAGTCGTGTGGAGGGGTTTGATATTTCCAATACCATGGGCACCCATTCCGTGGCCTCGATGGTGGTGTGGGAAGATGGAAAAATGAAGAAATCGGATTACCGGCGGTTTCGTATCAAGACAGTCGAGGGGGCAAATGACTTTGCGAGCATGCAGGAAGTCGTCAAGCGCCGGTATGGCGGAACCCTCGGCACCCAAAGCAATAAGGCGTTGCCTCTTCCCGATCTCATCCTGATCGATGGGGGAATTGGGCAATTAGGGTCAGCGGTGGACGCCTTACGGGATCTCGGCCTTGGCCACCTTCCCATGATCGGATTAGCCAAAGCCAAAGGCGAGAAAGAAGAACGAATATACGCACTCGGGCGTCGCGACCCACTCATTCTGTCTCCCACATCGCACGTCTCTCGATTACTCCAGCGCATCCGGGACGAAGCGCATCGTTTTGCCATTACCTACCATCGAAAACTCCGAGGTCAAGCCTTCGTGATGCCCCTGTCGAAATCGGCCAAAACCCGCAAATAAGTCGAATGTTCTAACGGCCCTTGACTATCACTAAGGGAGGCAAAAAGCAGTGGATAAACAACCGAAAAATCATTTTCATCCTGGCGAAATGCTGCTTGAGGAATTTCTTGAGCCCATGGGAATAAGCCAGGCAGCGTTCGCGCAGAAGATCGGTTGGAGCCGAGCGCGCCTGAATGAGCTGATACGAGGCAAGCGAGGCATAACCGCAGAGGCGGCGCTCGATCTTGCCGAGACCCTGGGGACTTCGCCGAAGCTTTGGCTAAACTTGCAGGCGACTTATGATCTGGCCAAAGCTGCCCAGGCGAGACGGGTGGCGTAAATCACTTTAGGGATATGCCTTATTCGTGAGAAAAAATCGCTTTTTTTCGGCGTGGGCGATGAGGAGGCGGTCGTCGGCATGCGGAATTTCCCGGCTCTTCGGGATGCCGGCTACAGACGCCGCACGTCGGACAAGGTGGCCATCTTGCGATCCAGCGTCAGGACTTCTATACCTGCACGGGAATAGTCGTCGGCGATGAGGCGGTCGAGCAGGCCGGGGCCGCCGGTTGCCTCCAGGGCTTCGATGACTGAGCGGCCGTTCATGGGGAAGACCAGACCGCTACGTAGCGCGTCAAGCAAGGAAGCGCGGGCAGCGGCCTTTGACGCTCCATAGTGGTGCTGCACGGCAACGTAGGCTTCTCCGACGACCTGGTTTGATACGAAGATCTCGCCGCCCCGCTCATCAACAAGGGCACGAAGTTTGCGCACGCAATACTCGAAGTCCTTTTCCGGGTCTCTGGTAAGCAACCGCACGAGTACCGAGGTGTCAATCCCGTAGCGACGGATCATAGGGCTCACTTCGGAATTTCTCGATGTCGAATGGTGGATGTCCTGGTGGGATCTTACTGCGCAACGTCCCGAGGCGGGAATAATCAATGCGTCTGGGCCGCAGAATGAAACCGTCAGGCCCTTCTTGCAGTTCGAGCTGGTCGCCTGGGCCTACGCCCATCGCGTCCAACACCCTCGCCGGGAAGGTGACTTGGCGTTTTGATGTAATCTTGACGATCATGGTGTTTCTCCTTACATAAATCATATATAAGTAAGGCTGAATAATCAAGTATGGAGCAGCTTCTCTGATTGTCCGGCGTCGGCAATTAGGCCTGTCCGGCTCAAGAGGTGGAACATAATACAAAATCGGCAATCTGCCAAGAGCCGATGACGGCTACGGTTGCGGGCAGCTAGTATCTTGTCGCCTGCCTATCGCTGTGGTACATTTTTCTTTCGTCTCGGTCATCCTAAACGAACAGTGCCCAACCGCGTCCATCCGGCCCATGTCCAAACTCTACGATCACCAAGCCATTGAAAAGAAATGGCAAGCTTACTGGCGTGAGCATCAGCCCTTTCGTTCTGACATCGACTCCACGAAGCCAAAATTTTACGTCCTCGATATGTTTCCGTATCCGTCGGGAGCGGGACTCCATGTGGGCCATCCCAAAGGCTATATTGCGACCGATATCATCGCTCGTTACAAACGGATGCGGGGCTGGAACGTGCTGCACCCCATGGGATGGGATGCCTTTGGCCTGCCGGCAGAACAATACGCGATTGAAACCGGGACCCATCCGCGAGAAACCACCAAACGGAATATTGCAAACTTCAGACGGCAATTCCAAGCCCTGGGCATGGATTACGACTGGTCACGGGAAATTGATACCACGGACCCCGAGTATGTGCGATGGACGCAATGGATCTTTCGTAAACTCTATGAAAAGGGGCTGGCGTATCTGGCCGAAGTTCCGGTGAATTGGTGCCCGGCGCTGGGAACCGTGCTGGCCAACGAAGAAGTGATCGATGGCAAGAGCGAGCGAGGAGGGCATCCGGTTGTGCGGGTGCCCATGCGGCAGTGGATGCTCCGTATCACGGCCTATGCCGAGCGGTTGATTGACGACTTGACGTTAGTGGATTGGCCGGAATCCATCAAGCGGATGCAGCGGGAGTGGGTCGGCCGTTCGGAAGGCGCCAAAATTTTCTTTGAGGTCGTGGGGCATGAACAACAACCGATTGAGGTGTTTACTACCCGTCCCGACACCCTGTTCGGGGCCACCTATATGGTCTTGGCTCCGGAGCATGCATTCGTGACGGCCATCACGACCCCCGAGCAACGTTCGGCGGTGGAAGCCTATATCGCAGAAGTGTCCCGCCGGAGCGAACGGGCGCGCGTAGCCGAATTGGGTGAGAAGACCGGGGTTTTCACCGGAGCGTTTGCCAGGCATCCGGTCACAGGCAAGCCTCTTCCGATTTGGATTGCGGATTACGTGTTGGCGACCTACGGAACCGGAGCGATCATGTCGGTTCCGGCGCATGATACGCGGGATTATGCCTTTGCGACCCGGATGCACTTGCCAATTGTTGAAGTCGTCTCCGGCGGCGATAGTTCCACCGATGCGTATACGGGGGACGGCACGAACGTGAATTCCGATTTTTTAAACGGATTAGCCACCTCCGATGCCAAGACACGCATGTGCGACTGGCTGGCGCAACATGGGAAGGGTGAGCAGACCGTGCACTATAAGTTGCGCGATTGGCTTTTCAGTCGACAGCGGTATTGGGGCGAGCCGTTTCCCGTACTGCATCTTGAAGACGGCACGACGAAACTCATTCCGGAATCGGAGTTGCCGGTTGTGCTTCCCGAGTTAGAAGATTTTCGCCCGAGCGGGGAGTTTGAAACGCCCCTGGCTCGCGTACATGATTGGGTTGAAGTGACGGATCCCGAGACCCGACAAAAGGCCCTGCGTGATACCAATACCATGCCCCAGTGGGCCGGAAGTTGTTGGTATTACCTTCGCTTTTGTGATCCCCACAATACCCAAGACCCGTGGTCCAAAGAAGCGGAACAGTATTGGATGCCGGTCGACTTATACGTGGGAGGAGCCGAGCATGCCGTCTTGCATCTGCTCTATTCACGGTTTTGGCATAAGGTGCTGTATGACCTTGGGCTGGTGCATACGCCCGAACCCTTTCAGAAATTGCTGAACCCCGGCATGATCCTGGGGTACAGCTATCGCTACTTTGATAACAATCTCTCCGATGATCCATCCTTCGCGGTGCAATCGTATCCCGTATCAGAGGTGCGTTTTGACCATGACACTCCGCTTCACAAACAAACGGGAGAGGAAGTCAAAGCTCGATGGGTGGCTTCACAAGATGTGCGGTGGTCAGAGGAGGGAACGCCATTGCATCCGACGATTGACGGGTTGGTGTTGGAAGAAGTCACGGAGAAAATGTCAAAGAGTCGAGGCAATGTGGTGAATCCGGATGAGATCATTGCCGAATATGGGACCGATTCGCTGCGGCTGTATGAAATGTTCATGGGGCCGTTGGAAAAAGGTGCCCCCTGGGCTTCCGAATCCATCCCGGGCGTGGTGCGGTTTCTGCAGCGAGCCTATCGTCTTGTACTTGGTGAAAAGGAACAAGACGGTTCGGGTATGCTGGCCGTCGAGGGGAGTGGAACGCCCAATCAAGCGCGACTCACGGCCCGGACGATTCAGGGCGTGACGCAGGACCTTGAGGAGATGAGTTTTAATACGGCCATTTCGAAACTGATGGTCTTTGTGCGGGATATCACCAAAGATGGGCCCCTACCGCGCGCGTCGGCCGAACCCTTTATCTTATTACTGTCGCCGTTTGCTCCACACTTGGCGGAAGAATTGTGGGAAGGGTTGGGAAACACGCCGAGTCTTGCGCATCAGGCATGGCCGACATTTGATCCCGCCTTAGTGGTGCATGAGGAATTGACGATACCCCTTCAGGTCAATGGCAAGCTGCGAAGCAAGATTCAGGTGCCGGCCGATGCGAAGAAAGATGAAATTCTCGAACTCGCGCAAAGCGATAAAAAATTGGTGGAATGGTTGCAGGGGACCACGCCTCGAAAAGTGATTTACGTCGAAAAAAAATTGGTCAATTTTGTGGTCTAAAAGGGGAACCCACTTGATGAACAGACTTATCTCGTCTCTCATTTTCGTCTTGATGTTGTTCGTGTTTCTCCCGGGATGCGGCTACCGATTTTCCGTGGAGGGGCCAGGCCCACAAATCGGGGGAGGCCCTGACCATAAAAAGGGAGGACCGTTGGTACGGTTAGTCATTCGAGACCTGCTCAACCGCACGTTCCAGAGCAATTTGGAATTCGTGTATACCCGATACATGCGGCAGGAATTTGCCGTCAGCAGCGGGGCGCAAGTCGTGGCGGAGGATACGCAAGCCGATTATGTCATGACGGGAGAGATCGTCTCGGTGACGATCCCGTCACTCACGTTTTCGGCCGGCCAAACCCGAGAACGCCGCGTGCAGGTGGTTGTGCGCGTGACGGTGGCACATCGACAGACGGGCAAAAGGCTCTGGACGGAAACGGCCACAGGCACTGGAGAGTTTTTTGTGAATCGCACTTCCGATATCGAAGCCAGCCAGGATCAAATTCAGTTTAACAGAGTGCTGCAAGACCGAGCATTAGAGCAGGCGGGCCAAGAGGCCGCGGAAATTTTGGCGGCAGCCTTCTGGGATGCGAGGGACCAAGGGATCTTCTCTCAGGCTCAAGCCTCATCCCCTTCTCATTCTTCCTCAACCAGCCTTGGGCTCCGTGGACGCTCGGCGGCCCTTGTTACGTCACATGCCTAGGAACGCGTTCTGGAGAAGAAACGGTGATCAATCCTGCTGAACTCGGTCCGTCCTTACACAAGAAGCGGTTGTTTTTGGCCCTTGGAGAAGAAGACTGCTTGCGTGATCAAGCCATCGATACGATTCGAGCCCATGGCGCCTCGCGTTCCAAGGGCGCGAGCGCGGGCGATGTGCGGAGCAACGGTGACGATTTTTCCTGTGACGTCCTGTACGGCGACGAAACGAATGCACAGGAAATTTTGGCCCGTGCCCAAGAAATGCCTTTCTTTTCAAACCACCAAGTGGTTCTTCTGAAATGGGCGGACAAGCTTTCTGCCCGAGAGGGGGAAGCCCTTATTCCCTATTTTTCCGCACCGTCCGATTCAACAACCCTGATCGTCTCTGCGGGGAAACTGGATGGTCGGCTGAAATGGGTCCAAGCCTTGAAGAAACAGGCGGTGGTGGTGAATTGTGCGCCCTTGTATGACAATCAACGATTGGGGTGGGTTCGTCAGGAGGCCGCACGTGTAGGGCTTCGGCTCGATGCCGAAGCAGCGGGGTTACTGAAAGACCTGGCGAGCGAAGGATTGTATGGGGTACGGCGGGAATTGGAGAAGTTGTCGCTCTATGTCTCAACGAAGGAAACGGTCAAAGCGTATGATGTCGTCGCTGTCCAAGGAGCGGAACCTGGCGCGTCGGTGTTTGACCTGTCGGGAGCCATCATACAAGGCCATGCGTCCCAAGCCCTCCTCATTTTGGAGAAAACCTTAGAGTCAGGTGAAGCCCCACTTCGGATGCTTGGGGCGTTGCTGTGGCAGTACCGTCGTCTGTGGAAAGCCAAAGATGGGTTGAGTCGTGGAGTCGGTGAGGCATCGGTCGCGAAATCCATGGGGATCCCTCCTTTTCGGCAGGGCGAGTTTTTTGCAATGGTCAAACGCATCCCCTTGTCGCATTTTCCCGAGGCGTTTCAAGCCTTTTCGGCAACGGATCGTGCGCTGAAAGGTGGAGCCGCCGGTTCCCCGCACCGGATCCTGCATGCATTACTCATTGCCTTGTGCCAATCGGCAAAATCGCTGTCTCGGACGCAGTTGCGAAATTAACATGTAGGGCCGCATCTCATGCGGCCTGGAGAAGGTACCATCAGATGGCTCTGCTACAGGATAGAGAGAGAAGGCGGGATAAGATTCCGCAGCTACAAATTTGAGGCTGAGCTATTTGGCTTTGAGGGCGTTGAACTGGGTCGAGAGTTGAGAAATGCGTCGGGAAGCGGTATTCCGATGGAGCACTCCTTTGGTCACGGCTTTGTGAAGCGCTGAGGTGGCTTCTTGGAGAAGGGGGTGAGCCGCTTGGGTATCCTGCTGTTGCAGAGCGGTTTTAAATTTTTTCACGACCGTGTTGGTGCGATGCAGGATCGCGTGGTTCCGCGCATGACGCTTCTCGGCTTGACGGGCACGTTTAATGGCTGATTTATGAACAACCGGCATAAGACTCCTTTTTTCTCCATTGAGGCATCAACCTTTAATTATTAACATAGCCCCTTCTCAATGGTCAATGGGAAAGATACAAGAATGAGTCAAAACACAAGAGGAGCGGGTATTCAAGCCAAAGAGCGACTCGTATTTGCCCTGGACGTGCCCGCGGCAAAGGCAGCTGAAGTCCTGTTGGATCGCCTTCAAGACTCGATTGGGGTGATAAAAATCGGGTTGGAACTCTTTGCGAGCGAAGGCCCTGCGGTCATTCGGATGGTGCAGAAGTATGGAAAACCCGTGTTTCTCGACTTGAAAGTGTTGGATATTGCAGAGACGGTGCAACGGACCACCGCGCGGGTCGCGGAAATGGGGGTCTCCTTTCTTACCGTGCATGCCGAGCGAAAAGCGCTGGCTGCCTCCGTGAAGGGACGGACAGGCAATCCGGAGATGAAAATTCTGGCGGTGACGGTGTTGACGAATGTGGAGCGTGGGGATCTTCGAGAATGGGGATACGACGGGACCGTCGAACAAATGGTGGTGGCTCGTGCAAGAGTGGCTGCCGACGTAGGGTGCGATGGAGTGATTGCCTCGGGGAAGGAACCAATGGCCATTCGATCGGCAATCGACTCTCCGTTGTTGATTGTCACGCCTGGAGTACGGCCTGCCGACAAGGGCGTGGATGAGCATGCTCGTCCCACGACGCCTCGCCAAGCCATTCAATCAGGCGCAGATTATTTAGTCGTGGGTCGGCCGATTCGGGATGCACCGGATCCACGTGCTGCGGCTCAGGCGATCGTGGATGAAATGCAAGCGGCCTTTGCCGAGCGTTCCCCCTCCTGATCATCGTGGGCCTGACCATCGTGGATAAGCAGGTTTCAAGGGGACCGAAGCGAGTCGCAACCGAGGCGTTTGTCTTGCGTCGCGTCAGGCCTTTTCAGTAAGATCTCTACTCTGGGTGGTGGGTGTAGCTCAGTTGGTTAGAGCGCCGGATTGTGGTTCCGGAGGTCGCGGGTTCAATTCCCGTCACTCACCCCATTTTTTACCTTTCCCAATTTTCACCTTTCAATGTCCAGCCTTCTGCTCTGTTTAGCTTCCTCAACCCAGTGGTGATCCACGGTCAGTTGACTCGGAGAATGGTCTCACGCTTCTGAACATACAGCCTGCCTCTGCATCCACCACAAGACTCTGGCGCTATAATAGAATAGATTTTTAGGAGCTTTGGGACGTCGAAGAAGGAGCGGGCCTGGGAGAACGAGAATACGATTTTCGCATTGCATGGGATTGCGAGGCTGGGTATTGTTTCTCTGAATGGAGTGGCGTGAACAGAAACATTGGTCGGCAGTGATGCCGTCTCGTTCATGGGTCCGTCGTGGGAGCTTCCTCGCTATTTTTCTCTTGGCGAGTGTCTATTCATTGCCTCAGCCCGATGCTCGAGGCATCGTCTGTGAATCGGCAGAAGAATGTTTTCGACATGCCGTGTCTTTTTCCGACACGCACCCCGATCAAGTGCTTCTGCAGGTCGAACATTTTCGCCGCGTGCAAGAGGCGCATCCAGAAACCATATGGGCCCGGCGCGCAGGATTCCGGATAGGATGGGCTCTTCTCGAACATGATCCGGCCCAGGCCCTTGAATATCTACGTGCGGCACGCAAGGATTTTCCACTCCTCGAAGACTATGTGTTAGTGAAGCTCGGTCAAGCATTGGGGCGTATGGGCTCCTCTCAGGAATCCGCACTGATGTTTGAAGCGGCGTTGGAGTCGTCCGCTCCTTCCGTCTTGAAAAATGAAACGTCGTATGAAGCGGGATTTGCCTGGTTTGAGAACGGGCAATGTCAGCGTGCCATCGCTCACCTGCGCCAGGCCACGTCCCGTGATCCGGATTCTCCGGATGCCCCCCGAGCCTTCTCTGTTCTTGCCGAGTGTGCTGCGCGCTTGCAACAGGTGACTCAAGCGCAACAAGCGCTACGCGAAATTTGGCGGAACTATCCCGAATCTCCCGAAGCTCAAGCGGTGAAACAAATCGTGCAATCCGGTCAGCCGAAGGCGCTGCATTGGAAACCTTCGCTGGGAGATTATTATCGACGAGCCCAAACGTTGTCTGGCTTGGCGCGCTTTGAAGCCGCCATTCAGGATTTGCAAAAGTTTTTGGCTGGTCGACCGGGTAGCCCAAGTTATGAGCAGGGGCTCTTTCGGTTGGGGATGGCCCATGTGCGGTTGAAACAGTATCCCCACGCCGCGCAAATTTTTCGCCAACTGGTCGCGACCTCTTCCGCGTATACCGGCAAAGCCGCAGTGTGGTTAGCCAAGGTGTACTTACGACAAGATCAAGGCCGGCTTCTCCTGAAGCTTCGTGATGCAGTCCCTCCCGGATTAAGTGTGAATGAACAAGGCCAGATCCAGCGATTGAGTGGCGTGTGGGCTGAAGGGGAAAACACGATTCAGCAAGCTGTCACGGCCTATGAGACTGCCTATCGTGTGGCGGATCTTCCTGAAATCAAAATGGACGTCTTATGGCGCTTGGGATGGCTGCATTATCAACACGGCGCGTGGGAAGACGCGGTTGAATCCTTTCATGTTCTTGCGGCTACCGCTCCCGGTCGGAGCTGGCAAAATCAGGCTCACTATTGGAAAGCGCGGGCTCTTGAACGGATGGGACGAGACGATGAGGCACAAACGTTGTATCAACAGGTCTCTACTGAGTGGCCCATGACCTATTATGGGCAATTATCTCAGTCTCGTCTGCAGGGTCCACTCCACGCGGGACGCGATCAACGTGAAAACCGGTCGAACTCGGCGCTAAACGTTCCCGTATCGTCTGCACTCCAAACCAATACGCATTTCCAAAAAGCCACGGAACTGTTGACGCTAGGGCTCCGCCAGGAAGCAGCAGAAGAACTGTTACGAGTCAAGGAGCATTATCGCAATCAGCCGCAGACCTTATATGCCATCGCGCTGCAGATGATGGAAGTTGGAGATTATGAATCCGCGTTATTGATCGCCAAACGGTATTTTCTGGAGTCCTTGGAGCGTGGCCAGCTTCCCGCCGATTCTCCGTTATGGCGCATGGCGTATCCAACGGGATATTTAACAAAGATACGGCAATACGCCGATCCGCACGTGGATCCCTTTTTGGTTGCGGGGATTATCCGTGAGGAAAGTTTGTATAATCCCAAGGCCTTGTCGCCCGTCGGCGCCATGGGGCTGATGCAATTAATGCCGAAGACAGCGAACCGTGTCGCCTGCCGCTTAGGCGTTGGATCCATCGATCGGGAGGATCTGTTGGAAGGAGATTTGAACGTTCGGTTGGGGGTTCACTATGTCGGTGAATTGTTACATGATTATAAGGGAAATCCCATTCACGCCGTAGCGGCCTATAATGCCGGTCCCCATGCCGTGAAACGTTGGATCGCCACGTTTGGTGATCGAGAGCCGGATGAATTTGTCGAACTCATTTCCTATACGGAAACTCGTCGGTATGTGAAACGGGTTATTACAAGTTATCGTATATATCACTTCCTTCATTCCACAACATGTAGTGCTCTGGCTCTTGACAGGGCCTGCTAAAGATTTTATTTTAACCATATTTTCGGATTGCAGGTAAGGAGTTCGTCCCCATGAGTCTTGAAAAAATGGACACATTAGAGATCCGAGTGCGGGGATTAGTGGAGTTGGTCCAAGAATTAAAGCAGGCCAATGGATCCCTTCAGCAACAATTACACTTGGTTCAAGAGGAACTGTCGAAGCAAGAAGCCCTTTCACGCGAGTGGGAAGAAGAGCGAGCGACGATTAAGTTGCGCGTTGAAAAGGTGCTTGGACAACTGGACGGCCTGGAATCTTCAGAGGCTGACCTGCAGGGGGTTGTACATGACTAAGAACATTGAGATTGACGTGTATGGACAGAGATTGGCCTTGCAGCCTATTGAAGATGAAGGCTATGCCCAGGAACTCGCCCGATACGTTGAAGGGCAAATGCAGACCATTGCGCAAGGGGCGACGAGATCCACGCCCACAAAAATTGCCATTCTGGCCGCGATGAATATTGCAGATCAACTGTTTCGGCAAGAACGCCGTCGGCAGGCTGGGGAGGCCGAGCTTGAGCGTCGAGCCGAGGTGTTGCTGGAGTGCATTGAATCCCATTTAGGGGCAAATAGCACCTTATAGGGCTATTTTCTTGCATGAAGCGCAACTCTCTGATAACGTTTTGACTATAGAGACGTAATTAAGGAATTTTTTAACCTTTGAGAGAGGGATAAACTCGTCGCTCAGGAACAACGAGTGAGTAACAGTGTAGGACATGGAATGAATCGGGTTTTGTAAAATTGAGGGTGAGAGTAACTGACACGCAATCGCAATGAGGTTTGAGTGGAGGGATGGCTTGCCTGCTTGGTTTAGGAGGTATTCTGAGGCAGCAAGAGACATCCATGGAGATAGTTCGTGAGAGAGGCCCGAGCTTGCCCGGTAATGGATCCAAGCTAATGGCGGATAGAATTTTAAACAGATGTAGAAATTTAGGTGTCAGCCAATTTTTGCCTTTTGCGATGTTTTTCACACACCCTAACATCGCGTAGAGCCGTTCTTCGCTCTCGCGTCTTTTCATTCCCTGCCCTTTCTTTCCCAAGCATTCTCCGCGTTTCCTGTAGCACGAGTCCGAATGGTCTTACCAGCTTGTTGCAAAACGCTGTTGGCCCTATGGCAACACAAAATTGTCAACGATGACAAAGGCTTCTGTGAGTGCCTTTGTATGAGCGGGTAGAGAAGGGGGTGACAACCATTTTTACAGATATCATCATCATCATGGTAGTCGTTGGAGGTATTGGCCTTGGTGCGGGGTTTGTGTTGAATGGAGTGATTCACCGTACGCGCTTCACCACGCAACGCCGTAAAGCCGAAGACCAGCTTCGTCAGTTAACCCAATCAGCGGAACGCGAAGCCGAGCATACGATTAAAGAAGCGAAAATTGAAGCGAAGGATCTGGTGTTCCAAGCCAAAGCTCAAATAGAAAAGACGGAAAAAGAAAAACGTGGTGAGCTGCAGGGGCTGGAAAAACGAATGGAGCAACGCGAAGAAGGGTTGGAAAGAAAAGTCACGAATTTTGAGCGTCGCGAGGAGGAATTTCGCAAGAGAGAGCAGGCCGTATTGGATCGAGAAGTCTCGTTGGGGAAGCAAGAATTGTTATGTGAGCAAACGATACGAGAACATCGGGAGGCCTTGGAGCGCGTGGCTGGGTTGACCACGGAGGAAAGCAAGCGGCAACTGTTGGCCGAGATTGAAGGTGAGGTTCGTTTGGAAGCCACAGGACTGACGAAACGGATCCTTGATGAAGCTCGGGAAAATGCGGACCGAGAAGCCCAGCACATTGTGACCAACTCGATTCAACGGATCACCCGTGATTATGTCAATGAAGCCACCATCTCGGTGGTGGCCCTAGCCAATGATGGGATGAAGGGTCGAATCATTGGACGAGAAGGCCGAAACATTCGAGCTCTGGAAGCGGCCACGGGCGTGGATTTAATCGTCGATGAAACACCGGAAGCCGTGATTGTCTCCGGGTTCGATCCCTTGCGACGCGAAATTGCCAAAATCGCGCTTGAACGGCTGATGCAAGATGGTCGAATCCATCCGACACGGATTGAAGAGGTCGTGGAAAAAGTCAAAGGCGATCTCGAGAAGGTGATGCGAGAAGAAGCTGAAAAAGTGATCTTCGAGGTTGGGCTTTCGGAGTTTCATCCAGAGATTGTGAAACTCTTAGGCCGGTTACGCTACCGAACCAGCTACGGACAAAACAATTTGTATCATGCCCGTGAGGCGTCGTATATCTGTGGCATTATGGCCGCGGAATTAGGCTTGGATATTAAATTGGCCAAACGTGGTGCGCTGTTGCACGACATCGGGAAAGTGGTGAGCCATGAAGAAGAGGGCACCCATGCGATGTTAGGCGCCGAAATCGCGAAGAAGTATGGCGAGTCCGAAAAAGTGGTGAATGCCATTGCCGCACACCATGAACAGGTTGAACCTCTTTGCCCGGAATCCGTGTTGGTGGCGGCGGCAGAAGCCTTATCCGCTGCCAGGCCCGGTGCGCGACGTGAAACGCTGGAAGCCTATGTGAAACGATTGGAAAAATTGGAAGGCTTGGCTGTGAGCTATGAGGGGGTGGATAAAGCCTATGCCATTCAGGCTGGGCGAGAAGTGCGCGTGATTGTTCGACAGGGAAAACTGTCCGATAATGAAGCCTTTCTTCTGTCTCGTGACTTATCCAAGAAAATTGAGCAAGAAATGACGTACCCCGGCCAAATTAAAGTGACGGTTATTCGGGAAAGTCGATTTGTCGAATTTGCCAAATAGAGAAGACAGCAACAGGAAGCGATTGAATTTGTGGTAGTGTTGTTTATCGGTGATATTGTTGGTGAACCGGGACGACGTATCATCACCAATAACATCCATAGGGTGAGCGAAAAGTATCATGTCGATATTGTGGTCGGGAACGGCGAGAATGTGGCCGGTGGGTTTGGCATTACGGCTGACCTGGCCAATGATTTATTTGACCTGGGGTTTTCGGCGCTCACGACAGGCAATCATGTCTGGGATAAAAAAGAAATGGTGGACTATATTCGCAAAGACCCCAGAATTTTGCGTCCGGCCAATTATCCCGACGGGACTCCCGGGCAAGGATCGTTCGTCATTGATAGGCCGAATGGCGAGAAAGTTGGTCTGATCCAGGTCATGGGTCGAGTGTTTATGCCGGCGCTTGATTGTCCCTTTCAAGTGGTCAAACGCGAAGTCGAAAAACTGCGATCTCAGACCCCCTGCATTATTGTGGATATGCATGCAGAAACGACGTCGGAGAAGATGGCCATGGGGCATTTTTTAGACGGCCAGGTGACGGCTGTCGTGGGCACGCATACGCATGTGCAAACCGCGGATGAGCAGATCCTTCCCAAAGGGACTGCCTATTTGACGGACATTGGGATGACCGGTCCTGTCAATTCCGTGATTGGAGTTAAAAAAGAACTGGTGATCGACAAATTTCTCACGCAGATGCCCAGACGGTTTGAAGTCGCGTCCGGCCCGGCGGTTCTGGGTGCCACCGTGATTGAATTCGATCCCGCAACTGGAAAAGCCACCAGCATTCAACGCGTTCGAGAAATCGAATAACTCTACGCTCCTGACTCGTGTCTGTCGTCCCACCGACTATTTATACGGTTACCCAACTGACGACGAGCATTCGTGCGACCCTTGAAACCGCTTTTCCGGAGGTGTGGGTCGAAGGGGAAATTTCGAATCTTCGCATTCCCTCCTCCGGGCACGTGTATTTTTCCCTGAACGATCAAGACAGCCAAATACGAGCGGTCCTCTTTCGTCGTATGGCCACGTCGCTCCCGTTTAATGTAGAAAACGGCCTCACGGTGTTGGCGAAGGGCCGCGTCAGCGTCTATGAACCGAGAGGTGAATATCAGATCCTTCTCGAGTATCTCGAACCCAAAGGAATCGGCGCGCTGCAGATTGCCTTTGAACAACTCAAGAAACGGCTCGATCAAGAAGGGCTGTTTGATCCTGCGCGCAAGCGCCCCCTTCCGTTTTTTCCGCGCCATGTTGGCGTGATCACGTCCAGCACGGGAGCTGCGCTGCACGATATTGTGACGGTTGTCCACCGGCGGTGCCCGGTGATCCGCCTGCGACTGTTCCCTGTGGTGGTGCAGGGGCCTGGGGCTGCGCAACAAATCGCGGATGCCATTCAACTGGCCAATCAACAAGATGATCTTGATGTGCTCATTGTGGGGAGAGGTGGAGGCTCTTGGGAAGATTTATGGAGCTTTAATGAAGAGGTCGTGGTTCGTGCCATTGCGGGCTCCCGCATTCCGGTTATTTCAGCGGTGGGCCATGAAATCGATGTCACCTTGTCCGATTTTGCCGCGGATTATCGAGCCCCTACTCCCTCGGCAGCGGCAGAATCTCTCTCTCCTGTTCTTGTTGACGTGATAGAAGGCATCCAAGAAAAGAACACGAGACTGACCCAAGCCCTGCGCGGCATACTGATGTTTCACAGGAATCAGGTTGAGTTGGCCGCTCACACGCTTCCCGTTCCTTCGCAAATCCTCCAACGCCAGGTGCAACGGATTGATGAACTCAGTTTCCGTCTTGGGAGAGGCATACGAGCCATGCTTTCCGAGGTGCGGCCGAGACTGATCTCGTTAGCCACCGGTCTGGAAAGAGTCGGGCCGGGGCAATCGTGGCAACGGGGAAGCCTGATGCTACCTCAGATGCTTCGACGACTCGCTAGAGCCATGCCGTGGGTGCTCACGGAAAAGAAACATCAATTACGAACCGTGGCTAGCACCCTTGACACCTTAAGTCCTCTCGCGATTTTGTCTCGCGGGTATAGCATTATTGAGACCAGCCCTGGTGGAGAGATTGTGAAGGACGCTCAATCAGTCCAAGTCGGCGACCGGATTCGGGCTCGACTGGCTGCAGGAAGGCTGTCTTGTCTTATTGAGCAAATAGACCGGCAGTCTTGACGTCCAAGGAACACTGCGTATAATGCGATTCTCCGCATTGCGCATTCCGTATGATGTGCAGGACGCCGATCTTATGCAAAAGCGAGAGGGTGTGAAAACCACAAAAGACGCACCATGCGATGGTCACAGAGACAAGGGCTTTGGCAGTCCGATTGATCTCACATCGATGTCCGTAGGTAAGTATGGCAGCCTTAAAATTTGAAGATGCCTTAGCCAGGCTTGAGACAATAGTCACCGAGCTAGAAAGAGGGGATCTCCCCCTGAATGATTCCTTGAAGATGTTTGAAGAGGGGATCAAGCTCTCTAAAACCTGTCTCAAGATGCTGGATGATGCGGAACGGAAAGTGGAAATTATGGTGCAAGACAAAGATGGGAAAAAGCGAGTAGAAGCGTATTCCGTCGAGGAAGAAGGATGAAGCTGAACTTCAACATGTCCGCCTGTAGCCTTGTGAAAGCCAACGGACCTTCCCGACACGCCGACCTGCCAGAGTTGTCATCCCTAAATTGATGACGCACCACCCCAAAGTCCCCAAACAGCGACTTGACGAAGTGCTGGTCAGGCGTCAGTTGGCTGGCAGCCGGGAACAGGCTCATCGGATGATATTGGCGGGAGTAGTCAAAGTCGATGGGATGCGCGTGGAAAAACGGGCGACGCTTGTTTCAGGGCAGGCGGCCATTGAAGTGGTAGGGCAGGCGAGCCCTTTTGTGAGTCGGGGAGGAGAAAAACTCTCGGCAGCGTTAGACGCCTTTTCCCTCCACGTTTCGGACCGTATTGCCTTGGATGTTGGTGCGTCGACAGGCGGGTTTACGGATTGTCTCCTCCAGCACGGGGCCCGTCGGGTCTATGCCGTGGATGTTGGGTATGGGCAATTGGATTGGAACCTCAGAAATGATCAGCGAGTCGTCGTCCTTGAGCGATGTAATATTCGGCATCTCGACCCCGCGGCCATTCCTGAGCCCATCCAACTGGCCGTCATTGATGTCTCCTTCATTTCGCTGCGCTTGGTTTTGCCCTGTGTGGTCAAATTTCTGGCTCCTGAGGCGACGGCCGTTGCCCTTGTCAAGCCACAATTTGAAGCCGGCATAAAGCAGGTGGGGCGAGGCGGCGTGGTTCGGGATGATGAGATCCGGCAGGAGGTGGCGCAGCGTATCCAGGGCATGGCCCAACAGTTGGGATTTGATTGCCTCGGGCTTTTCGATTCCCCCGTGCAAGGGAAAAAGGGGAATCGTGAAATTCTTTTGGGTCTGCGATGGACCGTCTCGGCTTCAGTGAACTCATTTCCACGACCTGAGGAGGGTACATGAATATTTTAGTAACGGGCGGGGCAGGCTTTATCGGGTCTCATCTCGTAGACCAGTTCGTCCAAGAGGGTCATCGCGTCTCCGTGATTGATAATCTCTCCACAGGGAAACGAAAGCAGGTGCACCGCGAAGCCGTCTTCTACAAATTGGATGTGTGCAGTAGACGAGTGGAACAGGTGTTTAAAAAAGAACGTCCTGCGATGATCGTCCATATGGCCGCTCAAATGAATGTCCGGAAGTCTACGGAGGATCCTGTATTCGATGCGGACGTGAACATTATGGGAACCCTGAAGCTCTTAGAGTTGGCCGTTCAATACGGTGCCAGAAAAATTCTTTTTGCCTCTTCCGGCGGTACGGTGTATGGCGAACAAGAGACGTTTCCGGCTTCGGAATCTCATCCCACTCGACCGCTGTCCCCCTATGGGATCAGTAAATTAACCTGCGAACACTATCTCGAGTACTATCGCCATGTTGCCGGGCTGAAGTCCGTGGCCCTCCGGTTAGCCAATATTTATGGCCCGAGACAAAATTCCGACGGCGAAGCCGGCGTCGTCGCGATTTTCACGCGAAACATGCTTACAGGTGAACAAGTCCAGATTAACGGGAATGGGTTCCAGACGCGGGATTATGTCTACGTCAGAGACGTGGTGGAAGCGGTGCTGCGGGCGGTATTCACCCCACACGTAGAGGGAATTTTCAATGTTGGAACCGGCGTAGAAACAACTGTGAATGAGATGTTCGCTCAGCTAAAAAAAATGACAAACTCACCGTGTCAAGAAATTCACGGCCCTGCGAAAAAAGGAGAACAGATACGGAGCGTGCTCGATGCGAGCAAACTGGAGAAAGAGACAGAGTGGACACCGACCGTGTCCCTCTCGGAAGGATTAGATGAAACGGTGAAGTTCTTTCAGCAGCAGAAGCCCTAGCAAATCGTGAAGCGCCCAACGCTTCCCATTGTCGCTTCACTGATGATCAATAGCGCGGAACTGATTGGTCAATTTGGACAGACCAGGCGTCAATGCCCCCGATCAAGTTTTTGACATCGGAGAATCCTTGCTGGAGGAGAAATCCCACGGCATCGGCACTTCGCATGCCTTTATGACACAAGGCCACGATTTCATCAGTTGGGTCTAGCTGATTGAGCGATTGGGGCAAGGTGCCCAAGGGAATTAATGTTGCCCCTTCGATCTTGGCCATGGAAAATTCATGCGGTTCCCGAACATCCAACAAAAACACCTTGTCCCCTTTATCCATGCGATCTTTTAGTTCTTGAACTGTAATGGTGTAACTCATTTGCGGACCTCCTTTAAAAAAATATGATAGTCTTGGCAGTGAGCCGATGTCAATTCACGTTCGTGGTCCATGGTGCCAATTCGCAGGAAACCTGTTCTTCTTGTAAGGTTGGCGTTCTCGCAGGGGGTATCATGTTTTTCAATTTCTCGATGAAGGCGTACACGTTGGTATGAGCCCCCCCCCAATCGTCTCCATCTCTCATATTGCCGAAGTACTTGGGCAGGAGGTTCGTCTCCAAGGGTGGGTACGGCATCATCGATCAAGCGGCAAACTGCAGTTTCTCACCCTTCGAGATGGGTCGGGGGATATACAGGCCATTTTGAGCAAAGGGACATTAGGGGAGGAACAATTCGGCCTCGCGAATCAATTAACTCAAGAATCCTCTCTGACGGTCACTGGAGTGCCTCGTGCGGAGGCACGGGCTCCGGGCGGGTATGAAATAGAGGTGACGGCCTTCGAGATTATTCACATCGCCGAACCTTTCCCCGTTCAACCCAAAGAGCATGGCGTCGGGTTTTTGATGGATCACCGCCATCTCTGGCTTCGTTCAACACGGCAACAGGCCATCCTAAAAATTCGGCATGAAATTATTAAAGCCTGTCGAGATTTTTTCGACGAACGGGAGTTTGTCTTGATTGACACGCCCATTTTTACGCCAAACGCGTGCGAAGGAACGACCACCCTCTTTCAAACGCAATATTTTGAGGAAACAGCCTACTTGACTCAAAGTGGGCAATTGTATGGAGAAGCGGCTGCCGCAGCCTTCGGAAAAGTGTATTGCTTTGGTCCGACGTTTCGGGCGGAGCAATCCAAAACTCGTCGGCATTTGATGGAATTTTGGATGGTGGAGCCTGAAATGGCGTTTGCGGAATTGCCCGATGTGATGGATTTGGCAGAAGCGTTTGTGGCGATGGTGGTGGAACGGGTCTTGGACAAATGTCGGAACGAATTACAGGTGTTGGAACGAGATATTTCCAAATTGGAAGCGATTGTTCCGCCTTTTCCGCGGCTCACCTATGATGAAGCGATTCAGCGTCTGCAGCAGCTCGGGTCGTCGATCCAAGAAGGAGATGATTTTGGCGCGGACGATGAAACCGTCTTGTCCAATCAATTTGAGAAACCTATTCTGGTGCATCGGTATCCCGCGAAGATCAAGGCCTTTTATATGCAACCCGACCCTGACAATCCTGCCCGGGCGCTGTGTATGGATATGTTGGCTCCAGAAGGATACGGCGAAATCATCGGAGGAGGGCAGCGCATTCATGATTACCGAACATTAGTCGCACGCTTGCAGGACCATCAACTGGCTGCGGATGCCTTCCAGTGGTATTTGGACCTGCGCCGCTATGGGTCGGTTCCCCATGCTGGCTTTGGAATGGGGATTGAGCGAGCCGTGGCCTGGATTTGCGGCATTGCCCACGTTCGCGAAACCATCCCCTTCCCTCGCATGCTCTCTCGACTGTACCCTTAGCCGGGATTTCTCACATTCAGTCCACACCGCAGCCGTGATCCATTTTCCTCTTCTGTAGAGTACCCTCTCATGGCGCCTTCCCTTGGCCGCATGAGGCATGTCCCTGCCTCCGAGCAGGGATCGGTCTTACAGAATGAATGGTTTTTATAGCGGCGGGATCCCGGGTCAAAGCCCGGGACATGCCTCATCCCGCTCTTTTCCAGTCCCTTCCTCGGTTAAATCCGTGTAAATTTTTTGGTAGAAGACACTACCAGCGTCTTGGCTTGCCAATAGTAATAAGTGTTTGATTTTACTTGACAAAATTGTGAATATGAGTATATTTCGCCCATTAAGTGGAAAAAAGTGGCAAAAAGTGGGGGTCATGTAGAGATAGTTGGATAATGCGATTCATGTTCCGGTGTTATTAGAGGAGGTCGTGACTTGGTTACGGCCACGCGCACAAGGGTGTTACCTGGATTGTACGATAGGCTTAGGTGGGACGGCCGAGCGTATTCTGAAGGCAAGCGATCCCGATGGCATTCTCATTGGGATTGACCAGGATCCTCATGCGATTGCCTATACACAGACAAGGCTTCAAGCCTACCAGTCCAGGATCCACCTGTTTTGCGAAAACTTTCAAGAGGTGAAGTCGGTGATGAGCTTGGCCAACCGAGAACGCGTGGACGGCATTCTATTCGATTTAGGGGTGTCTTCGGCTCAGTTGGATCAGCCCGAGCGAGGGTTGAGTTTTCAGCATGATGGTCCCTTGGATATGCGGATGAATCCTACTCGCGGTCAATCAGTTGAAGACCTTGTCAACACGCTGCCTGAAACGCAACTCGCCGATATGATTTATGCGTTAGGGGAAGAACGATATTCACGACGAATTGCACGGGCCATCGTCGATGCTCGTGGCCGAGCCCCCCTTCGGACCACAATGGACTTATCGCGGCTGATTCAGCAATCCGTGCCCCGGTCTTATCGCTCTGGGCGCCTTCATCCTGCGACGCGGACCTTTCAGGCGTTTCGTATAGCGGTCAATAACGAATTAGGTGCGCTGAAAACCGGGCTCGACGAGGTCATCGATGTCTTGGCCCCAGAAGGACGTCTGTGTGTCATTTCTTTTCACTCCCTGGAAGATCGTTTAGTCAAACAGGCGTTTCGGCGTCTGGCTCAGGAGGCTCCGGACCAATGGGCCGTCTTGACAAAGAAACCCGTTTCCCCTTCCGAGGAGGAACGTCGAGCCAATCCCCGTGCACGCAGTGCGAAGTTGCGAGTCATTGAACGAAAACCGGGGTGGGGAGACACACAAGTCGGAAAGGGCCACGCATGAAATTGTTTCTCTGGCTGTTGCTGACGGTGAGCTTGAGTGGGGTGCTCCTCTTTTATGTGTGGGAAAAAGTCGATGTCGTACGAGTGGGATATGAGTTGGACGTCTTATTGAAAAAGAAAGCGGCATTAGCGCAGGAGCACGACCGATTACAGGTCCGATTCTCTCAGTTAACGGCACCTGACCGTATTGCCTCAGAGGTCAACAAGAAGCTCGGGATGAAACTCCCACGCGCGAGGCAGGTGGTCCTGGTTCCGAGCGGCACGGAAAACGGGAAGCCAAGCGACGGTCTCGTTCCCCCGCTTCGTTTAGCCCGGCAAACAGGATACTGACAATGAATCGGTCATTCATGAAGCAGGAATTGAATTTAGGGGAGGAGGGGGCCGGACGACGGGCCTTACTGGGCCTGTGTTTTCTCGTCGGATTCACCATTCTGCTCTTTCGTTTTTTTGATCTTCAGGTGCTTCAAGCAGAAATGATGACGCAAAAGGCTCGCCGTCAGCATGAGAAGACAATCACCCTTGATTCCAACCGCGGTGCCATTTTCGATCGGCAAGGGAAACCGTTGGCGTTAAATCTGGATGTGCTATCAGTCTATGCCAGGCCATCTTCCATTGACAGCCCGACACTCGTCGCTCGCCAACTCGCACAGGTGTTGGATATTCCTCGAGAACCTTTGGAAAAGCGATTACGGGCCAAACGAGAATTTGTTTGGATTAAACGGAAAATTCATGACGCCCATGTCGAACGTTTGAACGACCTGGCTCTCTCCGGGGTTGACACCCTCATTGAAGCGCGCCGATTTTATCCCAAGGGGACATTGTTGGCGCACGTCCTTGGATTTGCGGGAATCGATAGTCAGGGCCTTGAGGGGCTCGAAAATGGATATGATGAGCACCTTCGGGGCCAGGTGCGTCAGGTGGTGTTGCATCGAGATGCGCTAGGGCGAGTCATCATTCCCGAAGGCCAGCGAAAGTCTCAGCCCCTTTCCGGACATGCCATTTCTCTGACGATCGATGAAGTCATTCAATATATCGCGGAGCAAGCCTTAGAACGGGTCGTACAGGACACCAAGGCACAAGGTGGGGCCATTCTTATCATGGATCCCAAAACCGGCGAGATGTTGGCTTGGGCCCTTCGCCCCACGTTTGACCCGAATCATATCCAACGGGCGTCACCCGAACAGTGGAGAAATCGGGGTGTGACCGATCCCTACGAGCCAGGATCGACACTCAAAGTGGTGCTGGCCGCTGCCGCCTTGGAATTGAATCGAGTGCAACCCGACACCCTGTTGTATGCAGGTGACGGTGAGATCCCGATTAGCGGGACCGTGATTCATGACCATGAGAAAGCTGGCTGGATGACGTTTCGTGAAGCCATGCAACGATCCAGTAATGTGGCCTTCGTCAAAATGTCGTGGGAGTTGGGGCAAGAACAGGTCTATCGGTTTTTGCGCTCGTTTGGCTTTGGTGAAAAAACAGGAATCGATCTTCCCGGGGAATCGATTGGCATCTTGAAAAGTCCGGATCAATGGAGTCAACGCACCCTCCCCTCTTTGGCCATAGGGCAAGAAATTGCGGTCACGCCGTTGCAGCTTGTGACGGCCGTATCGGCCGTTGCCAACCAAGGATGGCTCATGAGGCCGTTTCTGGTACGGGAGATTTCTGACCACCAGGGAAGAAGCGTCTGGGAGCACACTCCCCATATTCGTCGTCGTCCCATTAGCGCCGAGACTGCACAAACCGTCACGGACCTCTTGGTCAATGTGGTGGAACGAGGGACGGGAAGGCGCGCGGCTATACCGGGCTATCGGGTGGCGGGTAAGACTGGAACGGCTCAGAAGGTTGATCCTGAAACAGGCACGTATTCGTCCACCAAATCAGTGGGATCGTTTGTTGGATTTGTCCCGGCAGAGGATCCGAAATTAACCATATTGGTGATGATTGATGAACCGCAAGGCCCCGCTTGGGGAGGGGTGATCGCGGCTCCGGTGTTTCGACAGGTGGCGGAACAGGCGCTCCGATATTTAAACGTGGCTCCTGGCAAAGAAGTCCGGATGGCAGCGGCGTCCCATTCAAGGCTTGCCCTCGCCGTTGGTCATCGGGGGTCTGCCCTCGACGGGTCTCAGCCAAACTGGGAATGACGTTAGCGAAATTACTGCTGCCCCTGGAAACCGTCAGCACGACGGGCAACCTTGATGTGGAACTGTCCGGCATTACGGATGATTCGCGGGAAGTTGTCCAAGGTAGTTTGTTTGTTGCTGTCAAAGGGCAGCAGGTCGATGGTCATTCTTTTGTCGCCCAGGTATGTCGGCAACAGGTAGGGGGCGTTGTGGTTCAAGCTCCATTTCAGGCTCCGTCCCGCGTCAGGGAAAAAGCCAGTCCGGCTTGGATCGAGGTCAGAGATTCAAGGAAGGCCCTCGGTCAGTTAGCCGCGCGGTTTTTTCAGAATCCCTCGCAGGCCTTAACCATGGTAGGAGTCACAGGCACCAATGGGAAAACCACGGTGGCGTATGTGAGCCAGGCTGTCCTGGAATATGGCGGCTACCGAACGGGCCTCATGGGCACGGTGGGGTATCACGTTGGTGCCGAGTATCAGGCGGCCAGTCACACGACGCCGGGCGCCATTCCTCTGCAGGCGTTCTTGCATCGTATGGCGGAAGCGGAGATGGAGGCAGCGGTCTTGGAAGTCTCCTCGCATGCCCTCGCGTTGGATCGGGTCGAAGGCTGTGAATTTGACATTGTGGTCTTTACGAATTTGACCCAAGACCATTTGGATTTTCACGACACGATGGAGTCCTACTATCACGCGAAATTACGCCTTTTTCAAGAGTTCGTTGTCCCAACATCCAAAGCACAACCCAAACGAGCGATCATCAATGTCGACGATGCATGGGGTGTCCGATTGAAAGCCGAGACCTCGGTGCCGGTATGGACTTATTCCCTTCGCCAGCGCGCGGATATTCACGCGACGGACATTGCGCTTTCTATGGATGGAACCCGGTTTACCGCCCATACCCCCCATGGTTCATTGGATATCCAGAGTGCCTTGGTCGGGAAACACAATGTGTCGAACCTCTTGGCGAGCATAGGCGTCGGCCTCTCACGGGGAATGTCTCTGGATGCCGTTCAGCAGGGTATCCGGGGATTTCAAACGGTGCCAGGGCGGTTTGAGCGCGTGGAGGCCGGGCAAGACTTTTCGGTGATTGTGGATTATGCCCATACAGAAGATGCGTTGGTCCAACTTTTGGCCGCCGCACATCAACTGCGACGAGAACGGATTCTTACGGTTTTTGGTTGCGGGGGGGATCGTGATCCTGGGAAGCGACCGAAAATGGGACGGGTGGCTGCACAACACAGTGACGTGGTTTTTCTGACCTCGGACAACCCTCGTACCGAAGATCCTGAGGCGATTCTGCGCGATATTGAACAAGGGGTGCTGGGTCTTTCGGCGTCAGAACGGGGAGTGTCGCACATCATCCCTGATCGTCGAGCGGCCATTCAGGCGGCGCTTCTTGAAGCTCGGCCAGGCGACATGGTGTTGATCGCCGGGAAAGGGCATGAAGATTATCAAGTCATTGGCAAGACGCGGCATCATTTTGATGATCGAAAAGTGGCTCGTGAACTGTTGGCGGGCTTGCCGAATAGTCGGAAGAGATAGGCTCCCCGACGATGTCGATTTTTACGGGAGAGGAAGTGCTTGCTGCAACCGGGGGAACATTACTGAGAGGCACGACAGGTTGTCGGATCCGACGGATTTGTACTGATTCCCGAAGGGTGCGCAAAGGTGATTTGTTTGTCGCATTGAAAGGCGCACAGTTTGATGGCCATCAGTTTATTGATGAGGTCTTCACCCGTGGGGCGAGGGGGGTCATCCTTGAAGCGCTTCCGCGCAATGTGAAGGTCGGGAAGACCATCTCGGCGCGCCGGTCCCCCCTCTCCGAACCCTTAGTCGTCAAGGTCAAGGATTCGTTGAGAGCGTATCAGGACCTTGCGACCTTTCACCGAAAGCGCTTTGATATTCCGGTCATTGCGGTGACGGGGAGCAATGGCAAAACGACCACGAAGGAGATGGTCGCCAAAACGCTTTCGCAGCGCTGGCGTCTCAGAAAAACACCCGGCAATTTGAACAATCGAATCGGGCTGCCACACACGGTGCTTGGGTTGACCGCATCCCACCAAGTGGCGGTTCTGGAATTCGGTGTGGATGCCGAAGGTCAAACCACACGGTTGGCGGAAATCGCCCAACCGACTGTCGGTATCATTACGAATGTCGGAAATGACCATTTAGAATTCTTTGGAAATGTAGACGGATCTGCCCGTGCGAAAGCCGAATTGTTGGCTAC
This sequence comes from Nitrospirales bacterium, assembly GCA_965247845.1. Classification (GTDB taxonomy): domain Bacteria; phylum Nitrospirota; class Nitrospiria; order Nitrospirales; family UBA8639; genus Bin75. The sequence continues at coordinate 1,848,937 of OZ252040.1, forward strand.
TCTTCCTCATGATGGCACTATCATTTTGAATGCCGATGACCCGTATTACGATTTTTTTCGACGCCGTGCCCGCTGTTCGGTGGTCTCTTTCGGCTTACAGGGTCACGCGGATATTCGCGGGAGTCACATTCAGCAGCAAGGGACACGAACCGAATTTCGTCTCCATATGACTGGACGGCAACGATCGCATCGACTGTCTCTCCATGCACCTGGAATCCATAATGTGTTGAATGCCTTGGCCGCGATTGCGGTGGGTCACGTCTTGGGGCTGTCGGTCGCAAAAATGGCAACCGGCTTGAGTCGATTTCGTCCAGTGGCCATGAGGTCCCAAGTCTCCTCTTGGCAGGGTATCAGCGTGATTCAGGATTACTATAACGCCAACCCAGATTCCATGAAAGCGGCCGTGACGCTGTTAAAGGAATTCGGTGCCGGCCACCGGACCATTGCCGTGCTGGGGGACATGTTGGAGTTGGGAACGGAGACGCAGCAACTTCACAGAGAAGTCGGCGCTTTTATTGCCGACAGCCAAATTTCGTTTTTGATTGCTTGTGGAGAATTCGGCAAGGAGTTGGCTCACGGGGCCGATGCGAAGGGCATGCCCCCATCACGGATTTTCGAAGCCCAACGTGTCGGCGACGCGGCACAGGTCCTCAAGAAACTGGTTGAACCTGGAGATGTCGTGTTGCTCAAAGCCTCCAGGGCCATGCGGTTCGAGTGCCTGGCGGATGAGCTTGCCCGCCGATATCAGCCAACAAACCTCTAGCGACAGGACAAAGCGTATGTTGTATTTGTGGCTCTACCCGCTGCACACGGACATCGCAATCTTCAACGTGTTTCGGTATTTGAGCTTTCGTATCATTTACGCGGCTCTGACCGCTTTTGTGATCGCGTTTGTCCTGGCTCCACCCATGATTAAAAAATTGCAAGATCTCCGATTGGGACAACGGATCCGAGAAGAGGGGCCACGCCACCATCTGGCCAAAAAAGGAACCCCCACCATGGGGGGTATTCTCATTATTTTTGCCGTGTTGCTGTCAACGCTGCTGTGGGCGGACGTGAAGAATCTCTATGTGTGGCTCGTCATCTTGTCCATCGTGGGGTTCGGGTTCGTCGGGTTTATCGATGACTACATCAAAATTTTCCGTGGGCGCTCGGAAGGGTTGACCGTTCTCCAAAAACTCGTGGCGCAAATAGGCATTGCCTTGGGAATCGGGCTGGTTTTTTATGCCTCTCCCGGGTATTCGACGGAACTCAGCGTTCCGTTTTTCAAAACGTTTACACCCGACTTGGGAACGCTCTACATTCCGTTCGCCATCTTGGTGATTGTGGGCTGCTCAAATGCCGTGAATTTGACGGACGGGCTGGATGGGTTGGCCATTGGCCCAATCATGATGGCGTCGATGGCGTACGCCGTGGTGGCGTATGCCGCCGGGAATAAAGTGGTGTCGGACTATTTGTTGATTCCGTACATCGAAGGGGCCGGGGAATTAGCCGTCCTGATGGCGGCCGTCTTCGGATCCAGTCTCGGGTTCCTTTGGTTCAATACGTACCCGGCGTCGGTGTTCATGGGGGACGTCGGTTCATTACCCCTTGGCGCGGCCTTGGGAACGGTTGCCGTGGTCAGTAAGCACGAGTTGTTGCTGGTCCTGGTTGGTGGCGTGTTCGTCATGGAGGCGGTGTCCGTCATCTTTCAGGTGCTGTTCTATAAATCGCGCAGGAAACGGATTTTTTTGATGGCGCCCATTCATCATCATTTTGAGATGAAGGGATGGGAGGAACCCAAAGTCGTGGTTCGCTTATGGATTGTGGCTATTCTTCTCAGTCTTTTAAGCCTCAGCACCTTAAAGCTTCGTTAATCCTATGCTTCTGATGTTGGAGGAAATGTCTCAACAGACGCATCGCACGTCAAGAGATCCACACACCTGGATACAGAGTCTTCCTGGGCAATCCGTGGCTGTGGTCGGGGCAGGCAACAGCGGCATGGCCGCGGTGCAGTTGCTTGTCGCGCTCGGAGCCAAGGTGGTGTTGGTCGATCATAAGCCTGAAACGGAATGGGCAACGAAGGTTGCCGATTTGCATACATGGGGGGTTCGTCTGTTTGGCGGAGAACGATTTGAGAAGGGCCTGGAAGCCGTTGATCTGGTGATCGTGAGTCCTGGAGTTCCTCTGGCCCTGAAGGCGTTCGACGCCGTGCGTCAACGAGGCGTTCCCATTGTCGGAGAGGTCGAATTGGCCTCATGGCTATTTTCCATCCCTATCATTGGCGTCACCGGAACGAATGGAAAGAGCACCGTCGTGTCACTGATTGGAAAGCTCTTTCAGGAATGCGGGTCCACGCCCTTTGTCGGCGGAAACCTGGGGCCACCATTAACGGAAGCCGCCTTAGCCATGCGCCAACACGCCTGCCTGGGTCTGAAGGAACCGGCTCCCTTTCATGAGATCGTCGCAGAATTGTCGAGCTTTCAATTAGAAACGATTGCTTGGTTTCATCCGCATGTCGCGGTGATGCTCAATATCACCCCGGATCACCTGGATCGCTATCCAAGTTTTGCAGAATACGCAAAGGCCAAAGCCAATATTTTTCGAAATCAGACCGCAGAGGACTTTGCCGTTCTGAATGCCGATGAGGCGCAACTCTGGAACGTGCGAGATTCGCTACGAGGGCAGCTCATCGAATTTAGCGTGATGAAGGAAGTGCCCAATGGAGTATGGGTGGCCGGTGAAACGATCATGACTCGATGGAATGGACAGCAAGAAGACCTGATGCCGGTGAACGACATTCCTCTTGTGGGGGATCACAATGTGTCCAATGTCCTCGCCGCCCTCGCCGTTGGTCTGGTCAGTGGCTGTTCTCGGGACGGCATGAGACGGGCCGTCCGATCGTTTCGGGGGTTAGCCCATGTCTGTGAAGTCGTGCGTGCGCGACGAGGCGTGACGTTTATCAATGATTCCAAGGGGACGAATGTCGATGCCACGCTGAAAGCCATCAACAGTCTTCGGCAGCCCTTTGTCATCCTTCTGGGTGGACAAGATAAGGGAAGGAGCGATTTTTGTCGCTTGAAAGACCCGCTCAAGCCGGGGGTCAAGCACTGTATCGTGTTGGGCGAGTCGGCAGAAACCATTGCTCAAGCCATTGAAGGCGTGGGGTCGATCAGCCACGTGTCCTCCTTGGCCGAGGGGGTGACCCTCGCTGCGGACATCGCAACACCAGGTGATGCCGTGTTGTTTTCTCCGGCCTGTGCCAGTTTTGACATGTTTCAGGATTATCGCGATCGAGGTCAACAATTTTGCGATCTTGTGAATGCCTTAGCTGACTGACGCATAAGGCGAACCCACTATGCAGTACGCTCGTGGCAACAAATTACAGCTCTCATTGGTGTGGAATACCGACACCGACAGGCCCTCTTCGCGTCCCATGGATCGGACTGTTCTGATCGTGACGTACGCGTTGGCCATCATTGGGCTGATTATCATGTTTAGCGCAAGTGGCGTGATGGCGGAAACACGGTACGGAGATTCGACTTTTTTTCTGAAACGTCAAAGCCTGTGGCTTCTGTTGGGGCTCGTGGCCCTGCATTGGGTGGCCCAACAGGATTACGACATGTGGAAAACCCTCACCCCCTATGTCTTGGTCCTGACATTCGTGCTGTTGGTCTTAGTGCTGATCCCCTTGCTGGGCACTCAAGTGAATGGAGCGCGTCGGTGGCTTCGCATTGCGTGGGTCTCCATTCAACCGGGAGAACTCGCCAAATTGTCCATCGTGTTGTACCTGGCTTCGTTTCTCGTCAGGAAAGAGCGGGACATCATCACCTTCAGTCGTGGGGTGCTGGCTCCCGTTACGGTCGTTGGGATGTTTGCGGGGTTGGCCTTGCTCGAACCCGATATGGGAACGGCTGTGGTGCTGACACTGCTCTTGTTCGGTCTGCTGTTTTTAGGCGGTGCCAGGCTTTCTCATCTTCTTGGCATAGGCGTGATTCTCCTCGCCGTGGGGTACATGTTGATCATGCAGTCCGATTATCGCCGTCGTCGGCTGTTGAATTTTTTAGACCCCTGGCAAGATCCGACCGATACCGGGTTTCAACTCACGCAATCGTTTGTCGCATTAGGGAATGGCGGGTTATTCGGCGTGGGGTTGGGCGAAGGACGGCAAAAATTGTTTTTTCTCCCTGAAGCGCATGCGGATTTTGTGCTGGCGCTGGTTGGGGAAGAACTCGGGTTTGCCGGTACGGGGTTACTGATCGGATTATTTGCGGTCCTGATCGTCAAGGGGTTCCAAATTGCAGGACAGGCCCCTGATGCCTTTGGGCGCCATTTGGCTTGTGGGGTGAGCTTGTTGGTGGGGATCCAGGTGCTCATCAATATGAGCGTGGTGTCCGGTCTGCTGCCGACGAAAGGGTTAACGCTGCCTTTCGTGAGTTATGGGGGGTCTTCGTTAATCGTGAGTCTGGTGGCCATTGGCATTCTGTTGAGCATTTCTCGGGCAGCCCCCACAGGCCGGCCCGCTTCTTCATTTGGGATGGGATGAACGTGGTGATTGCAGCAGGTGGCACGGGAGGACATTTTTACCCGTCGCTCGCATTAGCCGAAGAGTTTTGTCGTCAAGCGTCCGATACGTCTGTGACGTTAGTGGGGACAGGTCGTGCGCTCGAGCACACGATGATGGCTGACGTGCAATGGCAGATGGAAACCCTGCGAGTGCAGGGGGTAGTGGGGCGAGGCATGCTGTCTTCGGTCAAGGCGCTTCTGTTAATCCCCGGGGCGGTTTGGCGATGCCTCCGCTTGTTGCGCGCCTCCAAAGCCGATCTCGTCGTGGGAACCGGTGGCTATACGAGTCCGCCAGTGGTCTTCGCGGCTTCGCTGTTGGGAATTCCACGAGCCCTCCTGGAACTGAACGCGATCCCGGGAATAGCCAACCGCGTGTTAGGGCCCTTGGCCAATCGGATTTTCCTCTCGTTCGAACGTGCAACGCCGTATTTTCACGCCGACAAGGTCGCTGTCGTGGGAACCCCGTTGCGAAGGGCCTTTGTTGCTCCGCCACCGTGCCTTGGATCAGGCCGGATCAACACCATGTTGGTCTGTGGCGGTAGTCAAGGGGCCCAAGTTATGAACTCCATTGTTCTCGAAGCGGTTCAGGCCTCTTCGCTCATTCGGAGCCAAGTCAACGTGATTCATCAGTCAGGGGTGAACGACTTCGATCGTGTTTCCCAAGCGTATCGCAACATGGCGGTGAAGGGGGGAGTGAAGGCGGAAGTGGTTCCTTTTATCAAGGATATGCCACAGACGCTTCGCCAAGTGGATTTTGTGATTTGTCGATGTGGATCCTTGACATTGGCAGAAATCGCCGCCTGTGCCAAACCCTCCATCCTCATTCCTTTTCCTCAGGCGACGCACCATCATCAAGAATCCAATGCCCGAGTCGTGGAGCGAGCGGGGGCAGGAATTGTGCTACTTCAGCCTACGCTCACGGGAGCCAGGTTGGCTGAAGAAATTGAGGGGTTGATTCACCACCCGGACCGTGTTCGACATATGGCAGAACAGAGTCTGCGTTTGCGAAACACCGATTCGGCCGAGGCCATGGTACACGAGTGTTATCGGTTATTGGGGAAAAGTCCCCCTGAACGTTCACGGGCATGATGACAAACGGTGTTTAGAAAGATTCAGCATATTCATCTCGTGGGGATTGGCGGGAGTGGAATGAGCGGTATCGCCGAGGTCTTGTTGACACTGGGCTATCATGTCACGGGATCTGATATCGCCCCGTCGGACAATACGCGTCGGTTGGAAACCTTAGGGGGAATCATTTCCATTGGGCACGATGCCTCTCATGTGGAAGGGGCACAAGTGGTGGTGATCTCCTCAGCCGTTCAGGCATCAAATCCCGAAGTGGTGGCGGCGACAAAGAAAGTCGTGCCGGTAATCCCTCGAGCCGAAATGCTGGCTGAACTCATGCGACTCAAGTTCGGCGTGGCGATTGCCGGTGCTCATGGCAAAACCACGACGACTTCTATTGTCGCGTCGGTGTTGGCGCATGCTGGCCTCGATCCGACTTTCGTGATTGGAGGGAAGATGAATGCCATGGGCACCCATGCCAGATTGGGGCGAAGTGATTTGCTCATTGCCGAAGCTGATGAAAGTGACGGGTCGTTCCTTCGACTGGCCCCTGCGATTGCGGTGGTGACGAATATCGATCGAGAGCATATCGACCACTATCAATCCATGGATCGGCTGAAAGCGGCCTTTTTAGAGTTCGTCAATAAAATTCCTTTTTATGGGGTGGCCATTCTGTGCGCGGATGATGTGCATCTTCGAGCGATGCTGCCTCAGATACAGAAGCGATATGTGACCTATGGTCGTGAAGGGTCCTCCGACACCTCTCTGCCGGACTTGCGTGCGACGGATATCACCATCAAGGGACGGGCCACGAATTTTCGCGTTCAATTTCGCGGACAGAAATTAGGCCCCTTTCGACTCAATATTCCTGGTGTCCACAACGTGTCCAATGCGTTGGCTGCGATCGGGGTCGGCTTGGAACTCGATGTCCCGCCGGATTTGATTCGTACCGGCGTTGCCTCGTTCTCCGGTGTCGAACGACGATTTCATATCCGGGGAGAAAAAGGGGGCATGGTGGTCGTGGACGATTACGGCCATCACCCGACGGAAATCCGTTTGACCCTGGCGGCGGCCAGGGCCGTATGGTCGGGGCGATTGGTGGTGATTTTTCAGCCTCATCGGTATAGCCGAACACACGATCTTTTGGATGAATTTGCGAAAGCCTTCGAGCAAGCGGATATCTTGTACGTGACGCCGATTTATGCGGCAGGAGAAGATGCAATCGAAGGCGTATCCGGGGAAATCCTGGCCGAACGCATTCGGGTGACGGGACATCCGGCGGTCCATTGGGTGGAGAAACAAGACGTGTTGATCAGTCGACTGATCGCGGAACTTCGATCCGGGGATACGGTGCTCACTCTGGGTGCCGGAGACATTTGGAAGGTGGGCGTCGAGTTGTTGGAGTCGTTGTGAGCCTGTGGAGCAGACTGCCGGGGGCGGGAGACGTGCTGACCGTGTCGAACCATCATAATTTGAAAACGGCTCTCTCTGGGATCCGGGGAGCGGTCGTGTTTGATGCACCGTTGGCAGAGTTGACCTCGCTTCGCATTGGAGGCCCCGCCGATGTGCTTGTCAGTCCGGAAGACATCCATGATCTGTGTCAGATCGTTCGTCAGGCGCATGGAGCTCAGGTTCCCATCATGGTGTTGGGGGGGACGAATCTGTTGGTGCAAGACGGTGGCATTCGAGGCGTGGTCTTGAGTTTGTCCAAATTGGCGGCCATTGAAAAAGAAGACGCCCAACTCGTGTTTGCCGAAGCCGGCGTGCGGATGCCGACCCTGATGGGGTTTGCCGTACATCAGGCTTTGTCAGGGCTCGAATGGGCAGCCGGCATCCCCGGGACCGTCGGCGGTGCGGTCGTGATGAATGCCGGGACCAAGCTGGGAGAAATGAAAAACTGTTTAGACGCCATTCAAATGGTGAATCCCGAGGGCCGATTAATCACCTATTCTGCGGCGGACCTCTCTTTTTCTTATCGTTCCGTCAGTTTGCCTGAAGGCATTGTGGTGGGAGCGTGGCTTCGTCTTGCCCCGGCCTCCAGAGAAGAAATTGAATCACGCACCAAGTCCTATTTGCAGTATCGAAAACAATCGCAACCTCTCTCTCAACCCAATGCCGGATCGGTGTTTAAAAATCCCCAGGGGACCACGGCTGGACGGCTTATTGAAGAAGTCGGCCTGAAAGGGTACCGAGTGGGGGATGCGCAAGTGTCGACTAAACATGCCAATTTTATCGTCAATCTCGGACACGCATGCTCCACGGATGTGCTGCGGCTCATAGAAACGATCCAACGAGAAGTCTTGCGCCGAACAGGCATCAGGTTGGAGTTGGAATGGAAAGTGGTGGGCGAGGACTAACCGGTATCCGAAGCATGCAGACACCTTGAAGAGCCTATGCCATTAACCTCAGCCCACATAGGAGTACTCATGGGAGGGCGGTCGGCGGAACGTGAGATTTCCTTAAAAACCGGACAGGCGGTGTATGCCGCGTTGATTCGAAAAGGGTATGGCGCCACCCGCATTGATGTGGACGCCTCATTGCCGCTTAAGCTACGGGCGCGCAACGTTCAACTGGCCTTTCTTGCCCTGCATGGTCGGGGCGGAGAGGATGGAACGGTGCAGGGCCTCTTGGAGGTCATGGGTATTCCGTATACCGGCTCAGGAGTGCAAACCAGCGCGATGGGCATGAATAAACCGGTGACCAAGGCGCTCGTTCAACTGCATGGCGTTCCCATTGCGCCCGGTGTGGTCATGCAGCGGGACGGCAATAGGGCCATGCCGACGCAACTTTCATGGCCCTTGGTGGTCAAACCCGCTAACGAGGGATCCACGGTGGGCGTGTCGGTCGTGCGAAAACCCTCGCAGTGGAAGCGCGCGCTGAAGCAGGCCTTTGAACACGATCATGAAGTGCTCGTGGAATCGTTTATCGATGGTCGTGAAATCGCCGTGTCCGTGTTGGATGGCGAGGCCTTGCCTCCGATCGAAATTGTTGCGCCCGGTGCGTTTTATGATTATGCAGCCAAATATGACAAAACCGAAACGCGCTACGTCTGCCCGGCCCCCTTAACAAAGGGCCAAGAGCAACGGGTGAAAACATTGGCGGTTCGGGCCTACCAAGTGATGGGCTGTGCCGGCGCAGCCAGAATTGATTTCCGGCTCAACCGACGCGGCAGGCCTATTTTTTTAGAAATCAATACGATCCCCGGAATGACCCAAAGGAGCTTGTTGCCCATGTCCGCAGTCCAGGCCGGTATTGATTATGACGGTCTGACAGAACGTATTTTACAATCCGCGATCACGCGGCAATCGAGTTGGGCGACAAGGACAACCAGGGCGAGGCAAGGGCGGTCATGAGTCACAAGAACCAGTCACTGCGGCAGATACCATCGTCGCGCAGGCGGTGGCGCTGGATTGTTCAAGTGGGGCTGTTCGGCATCCTGGTGACCCTCTGCGTGATGGGCTATCAGTGGCTTCCATCAGCCGTGGCTGGCTTGATGACGATTCAGCGTGTGTCCATTTCCGGGACCGATCGAATCGATCGTCAAGTCATTTTGTCGCTGTTGGATTTACCCAAGGATCGTTCGTTGCTTTCGGTGGATCTCTTAGGACTAGGAAAGAAAGTGGAAGTCCATCCTTGGGTCGCTTCCGCGTCAGTGGGGCGAGCCCTTCCTCACACCCTGACGGTGATCGTGGTTGAGCGCAAGCCGGCTGCGTTGTTTCAACACGCGGGGGGAAAATTGTTTTTAGACAAAGAGGGAGTGGTGTTGGCTCTTGCGCCGGACAGGTCGGTGAGAACTTTGCCTAAACTCGTAGGGCTTTCAGTGGTGAAATTTTTGGAAGGAGACCACGCGATACAAGATCGGGCGCGGAGGGGACTCCACTTTGCCGAGCACCTGCAACGTCACGTTGGCCGTGCCGTGACGGTCGATTTGAGTGATGCGCGGTTTATGGTCGGGAAAACCGACAGGCTGATTTTTTGGGTGAAGAACGAGTTCCAACACATGTGGCAGCAGTATCTCAATCTGGAGCCATCTCTACAGGGGCGTCTTCACCAGGGACCTCATGAGATTGATTTACGGTTTGCCGGCAAAGTGATTGTTCGAAAGAAAGGGTGATCAAGTCTCATGGCTAAAAAAGAGCATATCGTTGTCGGGCTTGATATTGGAACAACCAAAATTTGCGCCATCGTGGCTCAGGTGACGCCTGATGAGGGAGTCAACATCATTGGTGTGGGCTCGAGTCCGTCTCGAGGGCTTCGAAAAGGCGTCGTCGTGAATATTGACAGCACCGTGGAGTCGATTAAAAAGGCGGTGGAAGAAGCCGAGTTGATGGCAGCCGTCCAAATCAACTCGGTCTACATTGGCATCGCCGGCAGTCATATTTCCAGTGAGACGGCAAAGGGCGTGGTCGCGCTCAAGCGCAATGAAGTCTTTCGAGCCGATGTGTGTCGAGCCATTGAGACGGCGAGGTCGGCGGCTGTGGTGTCGTCTGATCGACGTGTGCTGCATGTGCTGCCTCGGGAGTTTATCGTGGACGATCAAGAAGGCATTCAAGAGCCGGTCGGCATTTCCGGCACAAGGTTGGAGGTCGATGTGCATATCGTCACCGGTGCGGTGACGTCGGCTAAGAATCTTATGAAATGCGTCAATCGAGCGGGGCTCGATGTGGTCGATCTTGTCTTGCAGCCGTTGGCTTCCAGTGAAGCCGTTCTCACGAACGAAGAAAAAGAGTTGGGTATTGCCATGGTCGATCTCGGGGGTGGGACATCCGATTTGGCCATTTTTTCCGATGGGACGATTTGTCACTCTGCCGTGTTACCGGTAGGCGGTCAGCATATTACGACTGACCTGCAAATCGGGTTGCGTACGTCGCTCGCCGATGCGGAAAAAATCAAGGTGCGTTACGGCGCGGCTCTCGTCAACATGGTGAAAGATACGGAAGTCGTGGAGATCCCGAGTGTCGGTGGCCGTCCCCCTCACCCCATGAGCAGGCGGGAAATTGCCGAGATTATCCAACCGCGGGTGGAGGAAATTTTTGAATTGGTCCTGCGAGAAATTTATCGATCGGGCTATGAAGGCAAACTGGCCGCAGGAGTGGTCATTACCGGAGGTACGTCGATGTTGGAAGGCATGCCGGATGCAGCCGAACTCGTGCTGGATTTGCCGGGGAGACGCGGCGTGCCGTCCGGCGTGGGTGGATTGCGAGATATGGTGAGCAAGCCCATGTTTTCCACGGGGGTGGGCCTTATTTTGCACGCGCATCGAACGGATCAGGAATTCGAGACGGTTGGCGGGGGGAGGAAAATCGGGGATGGGCTGGGAAGCGTATTTGGTCGTATGAAGAGTTGGGTCTTAAACTTTTTCTAAGGATCTGGTGCATAAAACGAAAATTTTCAGGTACCACAGCCCCACACCCTCACGGGTCAGCAGGAAAGGGGACGGTTGCAACGGCCTGTCCCACGAGGCCGATTGCATGATCCCTGAAGAGTGCGCCGTTGCCCCTCTCAGAGATACGGGCTTTGGAGTTTGGGTTTCATAAAAAGGAGGCGTTCCATGTTTGCATTTCAAGAGGAAGAGATTTCCCCAATTCGGATTAAGGTTATTGGGATTGGTGGAGCAGGGTGCAATGCGGTCAATACCATGATCGCCGCCGGTCTTACGCGAGTTGAGTTCGTGGTTGCGAATACCGATCTTCAATCATTAAGGAAATCATCCACCCAGTACAGGATTCAGTTGGGCCCGGAGCGAACAAAAGGACTCGGGGCCGGCGCGAATCCCGAAGTGGGCAAGGAAGCCGCTCTTGAAAGTGAAAAGGAGATCCGTGCGGCCTTGGAAGATGCGGATATGGTATTCGTCACGGCGGGCATGGGCGGTGGGACTGGAACGGGCGGAGCACCCATTGTGGCTGGACTTGCTAGAGAGCTGGGTATCTTGACCGTGGGCGTGGTGACCAAACCCTTTCAACATGAAGGCCAGCGTCGGATGGGCTATGCCGAGGAGGGCTTGCGGGAACTCCGACGACAGGTGGATTCGTTGCTCATTATCCCCAATCAGAAACTGCTCACCTTGGTGGATAAGAGCACGCCGGTGTTGGAGGCGTTCAAAATTGCCGATGATGTCCTGCGGCAGGCCATTAAGGGCATTGCCGATGTCATCACCACTCCCGGCCTGGTCAACGTGGATTTTGCCGACGTGCAAACGGTCATGTCTTACAGGGGGAAAGCGGTGATGGGGATGGGCGTGGCCAAAGGAACGAATCGCGCCATGGAAGCGGCCAAGGAAGCGATTTCCAGCCCGCTGTTGGAAGAGAGCAGTATCGAGGGGGCCAAAGGGCTGTTGTTGAATATCAGCGGTGGCATGAATCTGTCCTTACATGAAGTCGACGAAGCGTCAACCATTGCGAAAGAAGCCGCGGACCCCCAAGCCAATATTATTGTCGGGCATGTGATCGATCCAGGCTTGGAAGACGAGGTGATTGTCACGGTGATCGCGACCGGGTTTGAACAACAACAAGAGTCCATAAGGACAAAGCCACAACCAGCCAGGAGTCCAGGGATTCAAGAACGTCCTCGTGTCTCTGCGCCTCCGACCCCTCAGCTGGCCTTCACCATGGCCCGGACGGCTTCCGTGGATGTCTCGTCTGACGACCTGGATCGCCCGGCATTTATGCGACGAGGGGAGTCAGATTCTCGAGTCGAACAGGGTAATTTGTTGGTGGATGCGGATTGGGAAATTCCCACTTTTTTGCGAAGGCGAGGCAATTAACGAGTTGACACAAAGGAGGACATGAAGAATGATGCTTGTTGCGGAAGGGGTGACACATTCTACAAAAACGATGCTTCCACTCACGAGTTCCTCCTTCGGGAGGATGACGCAACGCATTGTGCATTTCTTCGGTACGCGATATGGGCCACAGTATGGAGGAGTGAACGGGGAACGGGGGACGGTGAAGGCCGGAGACCCCGACTACCCCTTGGTGGTCTCGGTCCGCCAGGTGCACGGTACGGATGTGTTGAGCATCGATCGTCTCCTGAAAGTAGGCGAACGATTTTTCGATGGCCATGACGCCATTCTCACCAATCAAGCCGAAACGCTATTAACTATCCAAACCGCCGACTGTGTTCCCGTGTTGCTTATGGATTCCTCGCGTGGAGTGGTTGGGGCCGTGCATGCGGGCTGGCGTGGGGCGGTGCATGGCATTGTGACGAAGAGCGTGCAAAACATGGTGGAACGGTTTGGTGCCGACCTCGCCTCCCTTCATGTGGCGATTGGGCCGTCAGCCGGGCCCTGTTGTTATGAAGTCGATACGCCGGTGATTGAACGGTTGGCGCCGGATTTGTCGAACGCCTCGACCATCCTCAAACGAACCAGTCCCGGGACCGGCCAGTTAGATTTAAAAGAGCTCATTCGATGGCAAGTCGTGTCTCTCGGTATCGCCGAGGATCATATTCATACCGTGGGCATCTGCACTATTTGTCGATCAGATTTGTTTTTCTCCTATCGCCGGGAGGGGAGAGTGCATGGGAGCATGGTCAGCGGAATTATGTTGAGGAACCTCTGATTGATTGCACGATCGGGCGCATGGCGGCGTGGTGTCCTTGCTCAATTCTCGCCTATCTACTTGCTATGGCTCGGGTTTCGCTGCGGGACGCCTTGCCCTGCATCCCGCTATCACCATAAATCAGAGATTCCTTGAAGTAAGCAAGGTGTTGGGGAGCCTGCTTTCAAGGACGGACCGTTGAATGATCTATCGACGAAGATCCAGGCAACGCGTGATCGAATCCGGCGCGCTGCGGAACGCGTGGGACGGGATCCACATCGCGTGCGTTTGGTCGCGGCGACCAAATACGTCGAGGCGTCTCGGGTCATCGAAGCCATCCGGGCGGGCCTTACCATCTGTGGAGAAAACCGGTGGCAGGAAGCGCAAGCCAAGATGCAGACGGTGGGGCAACGTGGGGGCGTAGAGTGGCACTTTATCGGGCGGCTCCAGCGACGAAAACTCAAGTGGTTGGTGGGACGATTTGAGTTAATTCATTCCGTCGAATCAGTCGAACAGGCTGAGGAGATTCAACGCCAGGCCCAGGAACAATACACGTCCCAAGCCATCCTGCTCGAGGTGAATGTCGGAGGAGAAGAATCCAAAGGAGGGTTCTCCCCCGACGAGTTGCAAGCGGCCGTCTCGGAAGTCGATTCATTCTCGCATGTTTCCGTGCAAGGGTTAATGACACTTCCCCCTTGGAATCCAGACTCCGAAATGATGCGGCCGTATTTTCAACACCTCAAATACTTAGCGGACCAAATCAAAACGATGCCGCTGAAGAGCGTCCACATGCACGAACTTTCCATGGGCATGTCCCATGACTTTGAAGTCGCGGTGGAGGAAGGCGCGACGTTGGTTCGGGTCGGCACCGCGCTATTCGGAACTCGACGACAGCCTACGATTTCTGAATGACCCGTTGAAGGGACACTTCACCGGCAAGCACCGGTCGAGCAAGAAGCGCCTACCGGCTGGGAGAGCAGACCGCGAAAAACACGCGCGTCATGAAGAGAGGGAACCATGTTTGTCGCAGGTAATATTTTGCAGGGTCTGGCCTATGTCTTGGATACGGTCCTGTTTTTGTATATGTGGCTTATTATTATCCGGGCCCTGATTTCGTGGGTGAATCCTGATCCGTGGAATCCGATCGTTCAGTTCCTCGCAAGGGTGACCGACCCCGTCCTGATCGTCATCCGACGCAGAGTGGGCTTACTCGGAGGCATCGATGTCTCTCCCATCTTGGCGATTTTGCTGATCATGTTTTTGCAATATGCCGTGGTGCAAACCATTCAAGATATTGGCGTCAGGTTGAATTGACAACCAGACTCTTGACCCGTTGACTTGTACCCTCATGGGTTCCATCCTCCACGCCTTTCAACAGGCCGTCCGCGAAAAGGTCTTCCCAGGGGCAGTGGCCCTGGTGCGATCTCGTGGAACAGTCGTGTTTCATGAAGCCGTTGGGAACCGAGGGACCCCACCCGACGACCAACCTGTCTGCCGAGAGTCGATCTATGACTTGGCTTCCTTAACCAAACCCTTGGCCACGACCACGGCGATGTTGTGTTTGGTACAGGACGGTCGACTGCACTTAGACCAGTCCGTGTCCCAATGGGTGGAAGAGCTGCAGGGTAGTCCGTTTGCCAATGTCGTGCTTCGGCAACTGCTCTCGCACAGTGCAGGGTTGCCAGCCTGGCGGCCTTATTATGAACAGTTGGCGCCTTCAGGATTACCGCCTCACAATGAAAAAGAACGACAACGACGAGTGCACGCTTTGCTAAAAGCGATAGCGCATGAATCGGTCGAATATCAGCCGGGCAGGCAAAGCCTGTACAGCGATGTGGGCTTTATGCTGCTTGGCGTGCTTATCGAACGGTGCGCAGGGATGTCCTTGGCTGCCTATTGCCGACAGAGAATCTATGAGCCCTTAGACATTTCGTCCTTGGCATTTATCGGTCCTGACGAAGCAGGAACGGCGTTTAAGGACCTGTTGGAAATCGTTCCCACGGAATGGAATGCCTGGAGAAACCGTCTGCTGTGCGGAGAAGTGCATGATGAAAATGCCTATGCGTTGGGAGGCAGCGCCGGGCACGCCGGGCTGTTTGGAACGGCTCAAGCCGTAGGTCAACTTTCAGCCGTATGGCTTCAGGCCGTAAAAGGCCAAGACGGATTGTTGAGCGCTGCTCTTGCGAAACAGTTCACCCATCGTCAATCTCATATCTCTCAGTCCAGTTGGGCGTTGGGATGGGATACCCCGTCTGCCCCCTCATCTTCAGGCCTGCGGTTTTCATCGCAGGCGTTTGGGCATGTGGGATTTACAGGAACGTCTCTCTGGATCGATCCATCCTGTGAGCTTGAGGTGATTATTGTGTCCAATCGGGTGCATCCGACTCGGACGAATACGGCCATCAAGACATTTCGGCCACAGTTTCATGATGCGATCTATCAGGAATGGGGTGGGGAATGAAGTGTCGGAGAACGATAGGCACGAAACGTTCGAACAGGAAGCAGGTCAGTCAGGATACTCAACCCAGGACTCTTTTTCTGCGAGATATTTCTGTCCCTTAAAATTCAACCGCGTCCGCATTTGCATAAAGCCTAAGTGCTGAAGTTTGTCTACAACTTCCTTGATGGCCCCACCCACGGTCTGGTGAATCCCGCTTTCCGTCACTAACGCTTCATACATCATACTGGTCGTATAGCCACGGTTCACATGCTTGACCAGCACAACGCGGTTAAAATATCGATCGCTGGGATCGGTGCCCTCCAATTGATGTTTCTCCACAACGGCGTTGCGCAACCGAAATGACAGCGGCAAGGTACTCATGCAGATTGATCCTTCCTTCTCGTACGAATGTCTTGCGATTATAGGGGGCGTCCACTAGAGCTGCAACCTTCCTACGCAAGTCGTCATGTTCGGTCAGTTTTGCGCTGAAAGCCGCCGGGTTGAGAAAAGTGCTTCTCTCCTGTTGACTTACTTGCTTCCCGCCCTTAGTCTTGCTTCCTCAAGGAGGATACTCGTGATACCCAAACAAGGACCAAGTACGGATGTCATGGATACACGCTTCTCCATTGGGGGTGTGATCCCCCTGAATATCCCCAACAGCCTCACGATTCTTCGGATCTTGTTAATCCCCATCATTGTCGGGTTTTTGGTCTATGAGCAGGTTGAGTATGCCTTGGCGACGTTGATCATTGCGGTCCTGACCGATGCGCTCGATGGCACGATTGCTCGTCTGGCGAATCAGAAAACTCAATTTGGTGCCTACCTCGATCCGTTGGCGGATAAGTTGTTACTCATGGCGACGTTCGTGACGTTTTCCTTGTTGGAGATGGTGCCGGCATGGAGTGTGATTCTTGTCGTGAGTCGCGATGCGATTTTGCTCACCGGCACGTTGGTAGCCCACCTCGCCGATACGGCCATCGATGCCTCGCCCACGGCGTTAGGCAAGGCCACTACGCTGTTTCAAGTGAGCTATATTATTTTGGTGCTCGCCTTTATCTCCCAAGGGCTGG
This sequence comes from Nitrospirales bacterium, assembly GCA_965247845.1. Taxonomy (GTDB): domain Bacteria; phylum Nitrospirota; class Nitrospiria; order Nitrospirales; family UBA8639; genus Bin75. The sequence goes on from OZ252040.1 coordinate 1,865,595, forward strand.
ATCCTGTCTTGCTTTTTCCTCTGTTGTCGATAATGAGTCTGCTGACGGTCCTGTCCGGTCTGCATTATATCGTCCGCGGGGTCAGTCAGTTGAATATCTCCGAAGGTTCGTAAGGGTTTTCATTTTTCGTGGTGGGGTTCTATGCTGCATACCCGGCTGGGTCAATTACTTCTTGATGCCGGGTGTCTTACATCTGCGCAATTGCATGAGGCGTTAGCTCGACAGCAGGAGACCCGCCAACCTCTCGGCCAAATCCTCATTGAGCAACAGGTCATTTCCGAAGAAACGTTACTGAAGTTTCTGGGCCAGCAGTATGGATTGGCCACGGCATATCCTTTCCCCGCCGAGGTTGCTCCACGGCTTGCCGACTGTATCCCTCAGGCCTGGGCTCAGCAACATGTGGCCGTGCCGTTGAGCAAAGTCAGCCGGCGGTTGACGGTCGCCTTAGCTGATCCGGCCAATCTCCATGTGTTGGATGAGGTTCGCTTTCGGACCGGCTTGCAAGTGGTTCCGGTGATTGCCCTGGAATCTGATATTCGCGAACGCATTCAGGCGTTATATCAGCAGCAAGATCACGGTCACCATAGTGACTCATCCCTGGCTACGAGCCAGGATGACACAGAGTCCGCACATGCCGGTGCCCCTCGTTCCTCATCTGCTGACGATTCTCCACGCCATGCCCCCAGAGTCGATTCGATATTGCAATCTGAAGAGATGATCGCGTTGCTGGACAAGGCCTCGTCGAGCCTACAGTACGCACAGCCGGAAGCAGGGGCCGAGACGTTGATTGAAGAGGAGTCTCCCGTTGCTCAGTTGGTGCATACGATTCTTGAGCGCGCGGCCAGCATGGGTGTGAGTGATGTGCATTTGGAACCCTATGAGAGTGCGGTGCGTGTGCGGTTTCGGCTGGATGGCGTGTTGCATACGACGATGACCTATTCCCTGGGGTTGCGGAATGCCGTGATCTCTCGACTCAAAATTCTTTCCCATTTGGATATTGCTGAACGCCGCCTTCCTCAGGATGGGCGCACGACGTTGGCGTTGGGATCAAAGCGGACTGTCGATATTCGTATTTCGGTTTTGCCTTCCCTTCATGGGGAGAAAGCCGTGCTTCGATTACTGAACCGGGCGGGGCAACTGGTCGATCTGTCGGCCTTAGGGCTGGATGCGACTGACACCGAGATGCTTCTCGTGGCGTTGGAGCGTCCCCATGGTATGCTCTTGGTGACCGGTCCAACGGGGAGTGGAAAGACCACGACGCTTTACTCTGCGCTGCAAGTGTTGAATACGCCGGATGTGAATATCGTCACGGTCGAAGACCCGGTGGAATATCATTTCACCGGCATCACGCAAGTCCAAATTAAGGAAGAGATTGGTCTTGGTTTTGCCCAGGTCTTGCGGGCCTTTCTGAGGCAGGACCCGGATATTATCATGGTGGGTGAAATCCGAGACTTGGAAGCCGCGCAAATTGCGATCCGGGCTGCACTGACCGGGCATCGGGTTCTGTCCACCTTGCACACGCATGATGCGGTCCGGGCGGTGACGCGGTTGCTTGAGATGGGTGTCGCCCCCTTTATGGTGGCTTCGTCGGTAAGTGTGATCGTGGCGCAGCGGCTCGTTCGTCGAATCTGCCACGATTGTCAACGGCCTGCCGACCGTTTTTCGATAGAACGCCTTCGCGAGTTAGGATTCACCGAAGCGGAGACGCTGACCGTGGCCCCGGTTCGAGGACAGGGCTGTGCTGCATGTCATGGGACAGGTTATAAAGGGCGTATTGGTCTTTTTGAGGTGTTGCCGGTGTCCGAGGGGTTTCGAGCCCGTATCATTGAACAGGAAACGGCTGATCAGCTCAAGCAGCAGGCGTTAGCCGACGGCTTGAAAACTATTCGACGAAGCGGATTGGACAAAATCAAGCAGGGGCTCACCACTGTTGAAGAGGTGGTGAGTGTGTCCACTGAGGATTAATCCCGTTTGCGGGAGGAGAACCCCCGTTCCTTGAGAAGCGCCTGATCATGCCGACGTTTGTCTATCGTGTAAAAACCCGGCAGGGTGGCATCCAGCAGGGAGAATTAGAGGCCGTAGACCAAAGAGCCGCCCTGCGGACGTTACGCCAACGTGATCTGTTTGTGACCCGCATCCGAGAAAAACCCGCCGCCTCTGTCGAATGGTGGTCCTTCTCAGGAACGGCCCGTGTCCCTCAAAAAGACTTGATGGTCTTTACCTATCAACTCGAAGCCTTGATCAAAGCCGGAGTGCCCTTGTCGCAGAGTCTCGAGATGCTGGCGACGCAAGCGTCGTCTTCGGCCTTTCAAGAGGTGATCCGTGCCGTGAAGCAGCAGGTGGAGTCGGGCTCGTCTCTGGCTGGGGCGCTTCAAGGACACCCCACGGTTTTCACGTCTTGGTATGTCAGTATGGTAGAAGCCGGCGAGGAAGGCGGAATGTTGGATGAGACGTTCGGCCGGCTAGCCGAGCATTTGGACAAAGTGTTGCGGCTCAGGCAACAGGTGAAACTGGCGTTGGCCTATCCCATGCTTGTGGTGATCGTGGCCGCTCTTGTGCTCTGGGTGTTGCTCATTTGGGTGATCCCTATGTTTGCCACCATGTTTGCCGATTGGGGTGATGCGCTGCCTTGGCCGACGGCGGTCGTGTTAGAGGTGAGTCGCTGGCTTCAGGATCATTGGGTGGCGGTGCTCATCGGAGTTGTCGGTATGGGCATAGGAGGACGCCTGTGGGCGAAGACTCGGTCGGGGCAACGGATGATCGAAGATTTCATTTTGCGCGTGCCCTTGTTAGGGAAACTGTGGCGAAACGTGGCTGTTGTTCATGTCGCGAGAACGGTGGGGGTATTGCTGGGGAGCGGCGTGCCGATTTTACGCAGTCTGGAGATCGCTCAAAAGGTGTCCGGGTTACGGCGGATGGAACAGGCGTTGGAGGAAGCGAGATCGAGCGTTCGCGAGGGGCATACCTTGGCCGACCCGCTGGAGCGGTCCGGGATGTTTCCCCCCTTGGTGTCCAACATGGTTGGAGTCGGCGAGTCGACGGGAAGTCTCGATACGGCCTTAGAAAAAATAGCGGACCTCTACGAGCGTGAAGTGGATCGCGATGTCGCCACGGTTACCGCGGTCTTGGAGCCTCTGATTATCGTCGTGTTAGGCATCGGCATTGGGTTTATTGTCGTGGCCATGTATCTTCCTATTTTCTCGATGCCCTCTGTGTTTGGCTAAGGAATCTCTGATTTATTGCACTATCGGGCGCATTGCGGTGTTGTGTCCTCGCTCAACCGTCGCCTATCTCTTTGATATGGCTCGGGCTTCGCTGCGGGACGCTTTGCACTGCATCCCGCTATCACCATAAATCAGGAGTTTCCTAAGATCTCAAGCGGGCGGGCGCTTCCGCGTTGTTGCGCACGGGTAGGGCTGGTTGGTAAGAGTGCCTCATGGGTAACGTGGATCGATCGCTTCTGTTGCATCCGCCGGCCAAGGTCAATCTCATTCTCAAAATTTTTGATCGACTTCCCAATGGGTATCATGCTCTGTGGTCGTTCATGCAAACGATTAGGGTGGCTGATGAATTAACGCTTCGGGTCACGGATGCATTTGAAGGGATTCGTTTTGAATGTTCGGAGGGATCTCTTTCGGTACCTGCCGACAACTTGGTGTGTCGAGCCGCCGAAGTGGTGCTACGGCAGGCGGGTGTCTCCATGGGGGTCGACTTGAAATTGGCCAAGGGTATTCCGGTTGAGGCGGGTCTTGGTGGCGGCAGCAGTGATGCCGCGGCGACGATCATGGGCCTCAATCATCTGTTAGGCCTCGGCTGGACCAACGGCGACATGGTAACATTGGGACAAACTTTGGGAAGCGATGTCCCCTTTTTTATTGAAGCACCGACCGCCGTGGTTCATGGGTGGGGTCAACGGATTATTCCGAAAACCCTTGAAGAGGTCCGGTGGATTGTACTGGTGAATCCAGGGTTTTCAATCAAGACCGGTCAGGCGTATAGGCGCCTGGATGAGATGAGGCAGACCGTTTCGTTCTTGCCGGAAGACTTGAAATCGTTTGAGCAGGCGTCATCTGTTTCCTGGCGCGAGATTTTGGCCTTGATGGAGAACGATTTTGAGACGGTCCTGTTCAGCGACTATCCCGTATTGGCCGACATAAAGAAGACCTTATTGGCGGTGGGAGCCGAGGGCGCTCTCTTGTCCGGCAGCGGAGCGACTCTGTTCGGCGTATTTCGAGATCAGGCCGGTGCGACGCATGCCAAAGAGGTTCTCGCCGGGACTCCGGAGTATCAGGTTGCCATCGGCCCCTCTCTTCAACGTGGTGTGTTGGAACAGGCCTAGGCCCACGGGTGTTCGGTACGTCATTGCTGGATTGGGCTTGAAAAATGGGTTCGACAGCGTTCAGTTGTTGACAACAATAGATGGATGGCCTAAATAGTGCTTCAGGATTTTCTCCCATCTTCTTTTTTTCACTTTGCACATGGGAATAGTGCTCATGGCTGATGAACTGAAGCTGTTTGCCGGAAACTCCAACCCTGTCCTTGTCAACGAAATTAGTGCCTATTTGGGAGTGCCGTTGTCTCAGGCGGTGGTCTCGACCTTTAGCGACGGCGAAATCCGCGTCAAAGTCGAAGAAAACGTACGGGGAGGGGACTTGTTTGTCATTCAGTCCTGTTGCCATCCGGTCAATACCTCCGTCATGGAACTGTTGATTATGTTGGATGCGCTAAAACGCTCATCCGCTTATCGAATCACAGCCGTGATTCCTTATTTTGGCTATGCACGACAAGATCGAAAAGATCAACCGCGGGTCCCTATTAGCGCCAAGCTGATGGCTGATTTGATTACCATGGCTGGGGCGCATCGGGTGTTGACCATGGATTTGCATGCCGGCCCTATTCAGGGATTTTTCAATATCCCGGTCGATCATCTCTATGCCAGACCGGTGTTGTTGGATTACGTCAAAAAAAGTCAATTAAAAGATGTGGTCGTAGTCTCGCCTGATGCCGGCGGTGTCGAACGCGCCCGGGCTTTTGCCAAACGGTTGGAAGCGAATCTGGCTATCGTCGATAAACGTCGGGAGGGGCCTAACCAGGCTCAAGTGATGAATATTATTGGAGACGTGAGTGATCGCCATGTCTTATTGCTGGATGACATGATTGATACAGCCGGAACGATTGTGGAAACCGCCAAAGCCTGTGCTGAGAATGGGGCCTCCATGGTCTGGGCCGTGTGTACCCATCCTGTGCTTTCCGGTCCTGCGATCGAGCGGATTGAACAATCCCCTCTGGCTCAAGTGGTAGCCACGAATTCGATCGCCCTTCAGGGCAAAGACCAGTTAAGTTCAAAAATTCGAATCCTTTCGGTGGCCCCTCTCCTTGGAGAAGCCATCAAGCGAATCCACGAGGAGCAATCAGTCACCTCATTATTCGACTGATCCCTTTTTATTTGGTGAGAAGACCTGTAAAATAGCAGCCTGAAGCTGTCGAGGAGCCAGACACATCCCCGGACATCCATGATGGCGGTGAGAGGAATGTCGGCTCTGAATAGTGGGCGGAGCAAATGAGGGAGCATTATGCAGTTTGTTGCTGAAGCAAAAATCAGAACGCAATCAGGAAAAGGGGCGGCTCGTCAAATCCGGCGGAGAGGGCAGGTCCCCGCTGTGCTGTATGGCCAAGGGAATGCCCTGTCGATCCAACTCGACCCCAAGGCGATTCAGACCATCTTGGTGGCCCAAGCCGGGAGTACGGGTCTCATCTCTCTGACGATTGAAGGAGACGAGCATGCGCAACAACGGACCGCCGTCATTCAAGACGTGCAACAGGATCCTATCGAGGGATCGATTTTGCATGTCGATTTATTGGAAGTGTCGATGGATAAGCTGGTTCGCGTGAAAGTGCCGGTCCATATCACAGGGGGCGTGCCTATTGGTGTCAAGCGTGATAAAGGGGTGGTGCATCAATCGATGAGAGAATTGCATATCGAATGCTTGCCCAATGTCATTCCTGACCAAATCGACGTGGATGCGTCGGCATTGGAAATTAATCAAGGCATTCATGTCCGGGATCTTCAGGCTGGCGAGGGCATCAAGATTCTTGACGATCTCGATGGGATGGTCGTCAATGTGGCCGTGCCTATTTCAGATGAGAAACTGTCCGCGATGCTGACGTCAGAAGCTGCACCGGTCGCCGCAGCTCCAGAAGCCGCGCGCGCTGCTGAAGAACCCGCGGCGCCTACTCCTGCCAACCCCAGTGACCACAAAAAATAACTCTTGCGTGTTATTGTCGGACTCGGGAATCCTGGCTTTGAGTATGCCGCGACTCGTCATAACATCGGCCAGAGGGTCGTGGCTCAAGCTGCGGCTCAGTGGTCTATCCCGTTACACCCGAACGGCTTAACGCAACAAGGAACCGGTCGAGTCCACGGTCACCCTGTTGCACTCGCGCTTCCCGTAACTTTTATGAATGTCTCCGGCGAGGCCGTGGAGGAATTCGTGACGGCGCATGACGTACAGAAGCAGGACTTGATCGTGGTCCATGATGATTTGGACTTGCCCGTAGGGCGCCTTCGCATGAGGCCCGGAGGGGGTACGGGGGGGCATAAGGGCTTACGGTCAATCGTGATGGCCTTGGGCACCGAAGAATTCGCTCGGCTGAAAATAGGCATAGGCCGTCCTGTATCAGATATGGATCCTGCCGATTTTGTGTTAGCCCCGTTTACGCCGGGAGAGTTAGAAGATCTGCAACCTATTATGACCCAGGCGGTTGAAGGGCTCGCCTATTTTGTGCTTCATGGTGTGCAAGAAGCGATGAATCAGTTTAATCGTCGCATGCCGCTGGCGTAGACCATGAGATGGTGAGGGGGAACGCTTGCGTCGGGCAACAGGGAAGCTGTAGCGGCCAAGACAGGCGCCATAAGATGGCACCGCTACAAAGACATAGGCCTACGGCTCAGAGCTTGTCCTGAACCCGCTGAAGGATGACATCAAGAGAGGGCGATCAGGGAGATACCCTCATCCATTTATGAGATAGCGTATCATGGTTTGACAGTACATTTTACCCTGTGGTACGGTCGGTCCCCTTGTAACGAAGCCTGTGAACAGGCGTGAACAGGGACGATCGCCAGTCTGGATCTTTCAGAGAGAGGATAGGAGTGCGGCATGGCATTTTATGAATCAATTTTTATTCTTCGATCATCGTTGCCTGATGAAGAAGCCGCGGCGATTATCGAAAAGATGAAAAACGTTTTAACAAAACACGGGGCGACGATTGTGAAAGTCGATAATTGGGGGAAAAAGAAGCTCGCCTATGAAATTAAACACGACCGGCGCGGCACCTATATCCTGCTTCAATTTGAATCGGCGCAAGAGAATACGGTGAGTGAACTTGAACGGTTATACCGACTGGAAGACTCGGTCATTAAGTTCTTGACCGTGAGAGTGGAAGAAGAAGAGCTCCAAGTGGCTGCGGCTGAAAAGGGAGAGTCCGAAGGTGGTGGGGTTCAATAAAATCGTTCTCATTGGGAATCTGACGCGAAACCCTGAGCTTCGGTACACCCCCAGCGGTACTCCCGTCGCGAATTTCGGTTTGGCGGTGAATCGACGGTTTCGTCAAGCCGATGATCAAAAAGAGGAAGTGTGTTACGTTGATATCGTGGTATTTGGTAAGCAAGCCGAACATTGCGGCCAATACCTGAGTAAAGGGGATGGTGCCATTATCGATGGACGACTCCAACAGCGGCGGTGGGAAACGGAAGAGGGGCAACGCCGAAGCAAACATGAAGTGGTGGCGCAATCGGTCACGTTTCTCCCGAAAAGACAAAGCCATGGTGGTGAGCCTGAGTCTGGAGGGAGAGAAGAAGAATATCATCACGACCCTTCATACGATTCAGAAGAATACGCATAATTTTCGCACACGAGGAGAAGAGACACGTGGAACGAGGGAGGCTTTTTCAGCGACGTCGAGTTTGCCGGTTTTGTCACGAGACAACTCCTCTGGATTATAAAGATCTGAACTTGTTGCGTAGTTTTTTGACGGAACGAGGACGCATTATTCCGAGACGGATATCGGGGAACTGTATGCGGCACCAACGGAAGCTCACGATTGCGATCAAACGTGCCCGCAGTATTGCCCTGTTGGCCTTTGCTGAAGAGTGATAGGTGCGGTTGGACGGATTTCCGGACCCGTCCTTGTCAGTGTACGATTTTAGTCTGCATCCCAGGATCAGGGGTCTCAGCGAGTCGAGGGAATATGGCCTCGCTAAGTTTCAGCGTGAAAGAAATTCCTCCGGAAGGCACACGTATTACCTGTGTCGTCGGGAGGGAGGACCTGCAGTTAGAGGAGAAAGATCCAGGGATCCAAGACGTGCTCGCCTTGACGGCGACCATTCATGCCGAGGATTCAACCTTCTGGGTGGAGGGCGAACTGAACGGCCTGCTGGTGCACGAATGTGTGCGTTGCTTAGAAGAGTTTACAATGCCCGCTGCCCTTTCGTTTCGGGCCCTGTACAAAGACCTGCATGGTCGGCGATCCAAAGGACAAGAGGCGGACGCCGTTCCTGAGGATTCAGATCGTGAAGAGACGGAGTCCTATCCCGTGGTCGAGCAGCAGATTGAATTACAAGAGGTGCTTCGCGAACAACTCATTTTGTCCATCCCGATGCAACCCCTCTGTTCAGAGGGCTGTCAAGGGCTATGTCAGGTGTGTGGACAAAATCTGAATGTGCAGACGTGCGGGTGCGAAGAAGTCAAAACGGAGTCTCCCTTTGCGGTCTTGCATGAGGCATTCAAACTCTCACAAAAACCGTTGGCGTAACGGCATGGTTTAGGGCATACGAGCGCAGGTCGTTTCTGTGAGGTGAGGAGAGAACAATGGCAAACCCCAAACATCGACATTCCAAGTCCAGGCGGGATAAACGGCGCACGCACAAAAAACTTGGCCTTCCGAGTTTTTCCATTTGTCCTCAATGTCACGAACGAATGTTACCTCATCGGACCTGCCTGTCGTGCGGTTACTACAAGCGCGTGGCGATCATCGCGATTCAAGAAAGCTAAGGGACCCCTGCTTTATGGTGATAGCGGGATGCAGGGCAAGGCGTCCCGTAGCGAACCCGGAGACCTATCAAGTCGATAGTCGAGGGGTGAGCGAGGACACCACGCCGCCATGCGCCCGATAGTGCAATAAATCAGAGGGTCCCTAAGACGTTCTCGTCGCTACCCTCCCAATTGGAGACTCACGCACGATCCATGAAAATTGCTCTCGATGCCATGGGCGGGGACCACGGATTGACCCCCGTCGTCGAAGGTGCCGTGCAAGCTCTCAAAGAGCTTGACGTCGAATTAATCCTCGTGGGTCACGAAGACCAACTCCAAGCAGAGTTGGATCGTATCAAGTGCACGGATCCCCGTTTGACGATCCACCATGCCTCCCAAACGGTCGACATGCATGAATCTCCTGCTCAAATTGCCAGGAAAAAACGCGACTCGTCGATTTGGGTTGCGACCAATTTGGTCAAGACTGAGGAAGCCCAGGCGGTGGTGAGTGCCGGCAACACGGGCGCCACCATGGTTTCAGCCTTTTTTCTTCTGGGAACCATAAAGGAAGTTGAGCGACCGGCAATTGCGGCAACCTTGCCGACCTTACAGGGGACGGCCATCATGCTGGATGTCGGGGCCACGGTCGATTGTTCCGCCCAGCAATTGTATCAGTTCGCCATTATGGGCCATGAGTATGCCAAACACCTCATGGAAATAGCGCATCCTCGGGTTGGGCTCCTCAGTATTGGAGAGGAAGCGACCAAAGGCAATGAAGTGACGAAAGAAGCCTTCCGTCTGCTCAAGGGAAGTTCCTTAAACTTTATTGGGAACGTCGAAGGTCGAGATGTCTATAGCGGGACCGCTGATGTCATCGTGTGTGATGGCTTTCTGGGCAACGTGTCGTTGAAAATCTCTGAAGGTTTGGCCGAGGCCATGAAAAAAATACTGATGAGTGAGGTGATGAATTCCACTCTGGGGCGCTTGTCGTTGGCCTTTGTGACCGGACCACTCATGCGACTGAAAAGACGAACGGATTACGCCGAATTTGGTGGAGCTCCGCTCTTGGGAGTGAATGGGGTCTGCATGATTTGCCATGGCCGGTCCTCGGCGAAGGCCATTAAAAATGCCATCAGGCGGGCAGACGCGTTAGCCAAAGGCCGACTGAACGATCTGATCCAGCGTGATATTGCTGAAAGTCTAACCCCGCCGGTGATTTCTAGCCCTCAAATGGCCTGTGAATGAGAAGTCGGATACTGGGGACGGGGTCCTTTGCTCCCAAACAGGTCTTGACCAATGCCGACCTCGAAAAAATCGTGGAGACGTCCGATTCTTGGATCGTGGAACGCACGGGCATTCGCGAGCGTCGTATGGCTGCCGCCGGCGAAGCCTGTTCGGACCTCGGGGCTCTTGCGGCGCAGCAGGCGTTGGCAGACGCGAATATTCAGGCCGCTCAACTTGATCTGATTTTAGTGGCCACCTGCACTGGGGATTCTCCTCTTCCTTCTACCGCATCCTTAATTCAGCATCGGCTTGGTGCCGTGAAGGCCGCGGCCTGCGATATTTCGGCGGCGTGCTGCGGGTTTGTGTATGCCCTGTCAGTGGCCGATGCCTTTGTTCGGACGGGGCATCGCTATGTCTTGGTCATCGGGTCGGAAGTGATGTCTTCCATCACGGATTGGACGGATCGTAACACCTGTGTCCTCTTTGGGGATGGAGCAGGAGCTGTTGTGCTGGGTGCCACAGAAGAAGACCGGGGCATTCTCTCACTCCATTTACATGCGGATGGTCGGTTCTCTGATTTGATTTGCGTGCCAGGCGGCGGATCGAGTATCCCTCCTTCGGAAAGCATGGTGGCTCAACGTCTGCATTGTGTCAAAATGCGTGGCAATGAGACATTTAAGATTGCCGTCAAAACCATGGAAGAGGCCATACGAGAGGCCATCGCGGCGCATGGGTTCGGCATTGACGATATTGATTGGTTGATTCCCCACCAGGCCAACATCCGAATTTTAAAGGCAGTGGGGCAACGCGTAGGGGTGCCTCTCGACCGGATCGTGATCAACGTAGACCGGTTTGGCAATACCTCTGCCGCATCAATCCCGTTGGCATTGGATGAAGCCGTCAAAAACGGAACAATCCAAGAGGGAAATGTCGTTGTGATGGCGGCGTTTGGGGCAGGTCTCACTTGGGCCTCTGGAGTCATGCGATGGTAGAAAGGATGAAAAATGGCTACGGATGATAGACCATTGGAAGGAGAATGGGCATTAATCTTAGGAGCATCAAGCGGATTTGGCAGGGCCGTCGCCTTGGAGTTGGCAGCCCTTGGTGTGAATATTGTTGGGGTGCATTTGGACCGAAAATCCACACTCCCCAATGTGGAACGTCTTATTGAAGACATTCACGCCCGTGGCCGTGAGGCGCTCTTTTTTAATGTCAATGCAGCCGATGCGGAGAAGCGTCGGGAAGTCGTCGACGCGCTTCGAGCGAAATTCCAAGCGCAAGGTGCCCCGGCGACGATTCGAGTCCTGCTCCATTCCTTGGCGTTTGGAACGTTGAAACGGTTCGTCACCGAAACGCGTGCCGATGCCGTGAGTAAAGCGCAGGTCGATATGACCCTCGACGTCATGGCGAACAGTTTGGTGTATTGGGTGCAAGATTTACTCGCAGAAGGACTCATGGGAAACGGCGGAAGAATTTTTGCGATGACCAGTGCGGGAGGCGCGAGGGTGTGGGCCACCTATGGAGCGGTGTCTGCCGCGAAAGCGGCCTTAGAGTCTCATATTCGTCAGCTCACACTCGAATTAGCTCCCATGGGGATTACGGCGAATGCGATCATGGCGGGAGTCACCGATACTCCGGCCCTACGGAAAATTCCAGGGTCCGATGAAATGCTCAACTGGGCTCAACGGAAAAATCCATCAGGCCGATTAACCACTCCCCAAGATGTCGCGGACACCATCGGATTGCTGAGCCATCCGAAGTCTCATTGGTTAACCGGAAATGTGATTTGTGTTGATGGAGGAGAGTTTATCGTTGACTAACCAACGCTTGGAAGCGGTTCACGCCCATAGGCATTTTTACCCGTTGACTTTCTCGACGGTTTCACTCATACCTTAGTGCCTATGTCTGGCTCAATCGCATTCCTCTTTCCCGGCCAAGGCTCGCAAGCCGTAGGGATGGGGCGAGCGTGGTGTGAGGCGCATCCTGAACTCATGGCCTTGTTTGACGAGGCCAACTCGATTCTGGGGTATGACCTTCAGGCATTATGTTTTGAAGGACCGGCGGAGCAACTCAATCAAACGGAATATACCCAACCCGCGTTGCTGGTGACGAGCCTCATCGCGTTGCGGGCCTTGGATTCACAAATCCACCCATCTGCCGTGGCAGGTCACAGTTTGGGCGAATATTCGGCCCTCGTTGCCGCCGATGGCCTGTCTTTTCCGGATGCCGTGGAGTTGGTGTGCAAACGGGCACAATACATGGCAGAGGCGGTCCCTTCAGGGAGCGGGCTTGTGGCGGCGATACTGGGGTTGGCAGGAGAGGTGGTCAAAGACATTTGCCAAGTTGCGCAATCCGTGGGAGTTGTCGCGGCAGCCAATTTTAACGCGCCGGGCCAAGTTGTGATTGCGGGCGAAAAAGCCGCTGTTGAACGCACAATTGAATTAGCCAAATCCCAAGGGTGTCGACGCGCTATTCCCTTACCTGTCAGCGTGCCGGTTCATTCGTCTTTGATGCAACCTGCCGCGGATCGTCTGGCTCCCCACGTTCATGCGGTTTCGCTTTCCGATTTGACCGTCCCACTCTTTAATAATGCCGATGCACACCCGTTAGTCCGCGCTGAGGATGTCCGCCATTCTTTGATTCGCCAATTACCCTCCTCCGTGTTATGGGAGCAAACCATTTACGCGATGTGGAAGAGTGGTATTCGGACATTTATTGAAATTGGTCCGGGGACGGTCTTGACCGGACTCGCCAAACGGATTGTGCCGGAGGCGGAATTACTCAATATTCAAGATCCGAATTCTTTGGAAAAGACCTTGACTGCAATACGTCATTGAGGGTAAGACGCAGTTCCCAAAATACAAAAAGCGAGGGGAGCGTGCTGGAAGGAAAAAAAGCCGTTGTAACGGGGGCGGCCCAAGGAATCGGGCAAGCCATCGCAGAATGCTTAGCGAAGGCCGGGGCTGATGTGGCCGTGGTTGATCTTGAGGCCGCTCGCTGTGCCGACACGGTGCAATTGGTGGAACAGCAGCAGTGTCAAGGGCTGGCGTTATCGGCTAATGTAGGGCAGTGGGAAACCGTCAAAGGGATGGTCGATCGCGTCGTCAAGGAATGGGGGCGTGTGGACGTGTTGGTCAATAATGCGGGCATTACCCGTGATGGATTGATTGTCCGTATGAAAGAAGAGGATTGGAACGCCGTGCTCCAAGTCAATCTCACCGGGACGTTTTATTGCATCAAGGCGGTTCTGGGTCCTATGGCCAAACAGCGGTATGGCCGGATCATTAATATGGCCTCGATTGTGGGGGCTATTGGGAATGCGGGACAGGCGAACTATGCTGCGTCGAAAGCGGCGGTCATTGGGCTCACCAAATCAGTCGCTCGGGAATATGCGAGTCGGAATATCACGGTGAATGCGGTGGCTCCGGGTTTTATCGACACGGCGATGACCGAGACCTTGACCCAAGAAGTCAAGGACACGTTGTTGCAACAGATTCCTCTTGGTCGATTAGGCCAACCCGCAGAGGTGGCAGAGGCGGTCCGCTTTTTGGCATCGGATGCGGCGGGGTATATCACCGGCCAAGTCTTTCATGTCAATGGCGGGATGCATATGGCGTAACATGAGGGATGGCTCATTCTGAGGTATTTATTAACAGGAGGTGCGAAGGTCGATGACCGTTGAAGAACGTATTAAAAAGATCATTGCAGAACAATTAGGGGTGGAAGAAGATGACGTCGTGCCCGAAGCATCCTTTGTCGAGGATTTAGGGGCCGACTCCTTGGATACGGTTGAACTGGTGATGGCGCTTGAGGAAGAATTTGATGTGGAAATTCCTGATGAAGATGCGGAAAAGATTCAAAAGGTTTCTCAAGCCACTGAGTATATCAAAGAAAAAACCTGAGCTGTTCTGAACGGTTCTCATGACCGAGTACCCCCCCCGTCGTCGCGTTGTGATAACCGGCTTGGGAGTCGTGACTCCCTTGGGCATCGGTGTCGACAAAACCTGGCAAGCGCTTCTTGTCGGTCAGTCGGGCATTGGCCCTATCACGCGGTTTGATGCGTCCGACTATTCCTGCCAAATTGCGGCTGAAGTGAAGGACTTCGATCCAGCCGATTACATCGAAAAAAAAGAAATCAAAAAAATGGACACGTTCATCCAGTATGCCATAGCGGCGAGCCAAGAGGCGGTGGATGACGCGGGATTACACATTACCCCCGAAACCGCTGAACGGGTCGGGGTGTATATTGGGGCGGGCATTGGTGGTCTTCCAGGCATTGAGCAGTATCACAAGGTTCTCCAGGAAAAGGGTCCGGGGCGCGTCAGTCCGTTTTTCATCCCGATGGTCATCGTGAATTTGGCCTCAGGTCAGGTCGCGATCCGGTTTGGAGCCAAGGGCCCCAATTCGTGTGCCGTGACGGCCTGTGCCACGGGGAATCACTGTATCGGAGATGCCTACCGGATTATTCAACGTGGCGAAGCGGATGTCATGTTAGCAGGCGGAACCGAATCGACGATTTGTCCGTTAGCCATTGCGGGATTCGGCGCGGCCAAAGCCTTATCGCGTCGGAATGATGATCCGGAGCATGCGAGTCGTCCGTTTGATCGTGATCGGGATGGATTTGTGATTGGAGAAGGAGCGGGCGTGGTGGTGTTGGAAGCGTTAGAGCATGCGCAACATCGGGGTGCTAGAATGTATGGAGAGCTTGCCGGCTATGCGATGACCAGTGATGCCTTTCACATCACGGCTCCTCCGGCTGACGGCGCCGGGGCTGTCGATTGTATGGAAAAGGCCATTCGCGATGCGGGGATACCTAAAACGACAATTGGGTATATTAATGCGCATGCGACCTCTACCTTTGCGGATAGAGTGGAAACGCGAGCCATCAAAACCGTGTTTGGAAATCATGCCGATCAACTTCCGGTGAGCTCCACGAAATCCATGGTCGGCCATCTGTTGGGGGCTGCCGGTGGAGTCGAGGCGGTGTTTACCAGCCTGGCGCTGTATCATGGAGTCCTGCCGCCTACGATGAATTTGGAGAATCCCGATCCCGACTGTGATCTTGATTATATTCCCGGACAAGCCCGTCAGGTCCCGATCGAGGCCGCACTGTCGAATGCCTTTGGCTTTGGTGGCGTGAATGCCTGCCTGGTCCTCACGTCTACACAAGGGAGTCACGAAGTTTAAATTCTCCCCTGTCAAGAATCTGCCGAATGTTCCTGTTTCCTTGCCGAGTCGACGTCGTTGATGAACAGGTGTGCCGGTGGTAGGTCAGGAAGTGCGGAATTCGCACAGGGAAGCATGCGAGCGCCGGAAACAGGCATTCCACTCTGGACGCGACCGAACACCCGGGAACGGAACAAGGGCATGAGTGTGTTCAACAAGGCTCATCGACGACTACCGTATCATTTTCGCAAGCCGGATTTATTGGAAGAGGCCTTGACGCATCGTTCCCATTTCCAAGGGACACCCTCTACGACAGACAAACATAATGAACGCCTTGAGTTTTTGGGCGATGCGGTGTTGGGGCTGATCGTGAGTGAGTATTTGACGGAAACCTTTCCTGAGTTGGCCGAAGGGGAATTGTCACAGATACGAGCCCGACTCATCGGGCAGACGACGC
This sequence comes from Nitrospirales bacterium, assembly GCA_965247845.1. GTDB lineage: Bacteria > Nitrospirota > Nitrospiria > Nitrospirales > UBA8639 > Bin75. The sequence continues at coordinate 1,881,471 of OZ252040.1, forward strand.
TGGTAGACGCCGCGCGGCGATTGGACCTTGGCCAATTTCTCCGATTGGGCCGGGGCGAAGAACGGACCAAGGGCAGAGACAAAAATTCCCTCTTGGCCAACGCGTTGGAAGCCGTTATTGGGGCTATCTATTTGGATGGGGGGTTGGCGGCGGCACGAACGTTTGTGTTACAGGTGCTGGAGCCCCAACTTGGAGAATTGCATCAGGATGATCTCGCGGCCTTCAGGCAAGACTATAAAAGTCAATTGCAGGAATGGTGTCAACGGCACGCGCATGCGCTGCCGGTGTATACAGTGATTGAGGAATCAGGCCCTGATCATCAAAAAACCTTTGAAGTGACTGTTGAAGTTGAACGAAAATGGTACGGAAGTGGGAGAGGACGCAGTAAGAAAATTGCGGAACAGCAAGCGGCCAAACAGGCGGTGGAACAGCTTCTACCCACGGATGCGATCGACATGGTCTAATATGGTATCATTAAGGAAAAACAAAATGAGGGAGGATGAGGGAATGATCGCATTGCGTGCAGTAAGAAAAATCCTGTGGGTCGTGGGAGTCGCCACTTTCCTGGTGGGAGTCGTCAACGTGGGAGGGGCATGGGCTCATCCTCACCCTTCTCCCGAAGGGAGAAACCTGATCGAAGTCGTCGCGGATGGCAAGGCTCCTCGTGCGATCATCACAACCAAATTTGGTGAAATGGAACTCGTCTTTTTCCCGGAATTGGCGCCCAAGCACGTGAAAAGCTTTTTAACTTTAGCCCAAAAGGGTTTTTATAACGGGACGATCTTTCACCGAGTGATTCCTGGATTTATGATTCAAGGTGGAGACCCCCACACCAAAGATCCGAGTAAGCGACGGTACTATGGAACGGGAGATCCCGGGTATACCTTGCCGGCCGAGTTTAATAGGATTCCTCATGAACGGGGCATTGTATCTGCGGCCCGAAGTGCTGATCCCAATAGCGCAGGCTCTCAGTTTTTCATCATGGTGGACAAAGCCCCAAGTTTGGACGGTCAGTACACGGTGTTTGGAGAAGTGGTGAAGGGCATGGAGGTGGCCGACAAAATCGTGCGTCAACCCCGAGACTCCAGAGATAATCCCCTTCAACGCATCGAAATAACCGTCGAGGTCAAATAAGGCAAGGCGCCTTTGTCTGGGCGGCTAAGGTGCTGTTCCTAAGGAAAGCCGCATGAGGCATGTCCCTGCCTCTGAGCAGGGATTCGGCCCTACATAGCCGGCTGGTCTTCCATTTTGGTGCCGCTCGGAAGGATAATGCGTCCGCCTGTCGTGCCGAGCTTCGTCAGCTGTTCGGCGACATCAGGGTGACGACTTTTGAGGAAACCGATCAGCCCATTGAGAAAGCGATTGGAACGAAGCCCGTTTCCCGAAAATTCGGTAATAAATATCAGGCCGCGATCCAGCACCTGACTCACGAGTTGGGTATCGGGTTTTTCTCCCTCCATAAAGGCTTGATATTCTTTCTTGAGGGTTTCGGTAAAGGGTGGAGCCATCCCTTCTGGCACGTGGATCGGGCTAAATGATCGGCGCAACGCCTGGATTGCCGCAATGACTTCTCCATCCTGCGCCTCGCTCCGTGATTGGAAATGTTTAAACGTCACGGCTTCGAGAAAATAAAACACCTCCGCAGCCTTGTCTCCCAATTTTTCGAGAAGTTCTTTGTAGAGCGCGCGTCGTTCCTGTTCAAACTGATCTCCGATGCGTTTTTGTTGATATTCCACATTCATATCCAGATAGACGCAATCGGAATGGCACGCAATACTGACCACGCGGTGCGTCCCACAGCATTGACTGCAAATGGCACCGCGTAACGCCGGGCAGGGGCGCTTTCCTTTTCGTTCATGGCAGTAGATGCATTTGCTCATTGCTTCTTATCTTCTTCCAACCAGCCGAACCCATAATCTGAAGGCGTCCGCTTGCGCTTCTGTTGATTTCCGGTATTGGTCGGGCGTTCTAATCCATTCATTTCAGCCCCATTGGCGTACAAATAGGGAACCAGAATCATATGGTTTCGACGGTCGATTTTTACGGTAGAAGGCGAGATCAGGAACTCGGCAATGACCTGCATGGAATGGTCCGCGTGGACCCGCCAGATCTTTCCTGCCGTCAGGTCGGAAAGGTACATGCTGCCAAATCGATCAAAGTCGATCCCGCTTAAATTCCGAAACTTGCCGGAAAAAAACGAATTGGAAATCACCTCGATAATAGTGCGGTCTTCCGCGATTTCCATCACGTTCCCGTTATCGAAGCTGGTGATCCAGAGCCGGCCTGATCGTGGGTGAACGGCCAGCCCTCGCGGTGACGCCAGGTCCTTGTGTTGGAGATAGAGGGACACCGCATGATCGTGTTGAGGGTCAATCTGGTAAATGGCGTTACCGGCCGTGTCCAGGACAAAGAGTTGCCCGATACCGTCGGCAATCAGATCCGTTAACTGCTCGACGTGAAACGGATGCAAGGGAAGGGTGATCGTGGGTTTACCGGATTGGGCATGAAATCCTCGGATGATATTGATATCGGCAACATAGAGGGTTTCGCCGGCGACGGCCATGCCATGAGGCGAATGCAAGATCGTGTCGCCTTGCCCACCTTGAATAAAGTGTAAATCCAGCAGGTTGCCATTTTGATCGAGTTTCGAGATGAACCCGTTATTATCGGGCATTCCGGGTTCTCCATTGGCACTGGCGATAAAATAGCCTTCGCCTGAAGGATGGGCGATAAAGGATTGGGGGCTTTGGAGTTCGCTAATGGGATGGGCAAGAGCCGACAGTGGCGATAAACCAAGAAGCAGAATCACCGTGACGTTGCGGAGTGGCGTCCAGAACAAGGAGCCCGGGTCTTGTTGATAACAGAAGGAAAAAGAAGGGAAAAACAAAGGGACAGATTGGCGTTGCAGGGCAGAAGGTTGTCGCACAGAGGCATGCTACGGAACCCTTTGGGGGGTGTCAAGGTAGAGCGCCCGACCCCTTTTCCCCTCGATTGACTATAATTTTTAGCCCCTGTTATCGTAACGTAACGCGCAAACGGTTTCATTCATGGCAAGGAGGACGATGTGCCAGCTCAACTCATTGATGGGAAATGCTTGGCAAAGGAAATTCGAGATGGTATTGGCCAAGACGTGAAAACCTTTGAGGCCCAAACCGGCGTTCGTCCTGGTTTGGCTGTGGTGTTGGTCGGCGAGGATCCGGCCTCGGCGGTCTATGTTCGAAATAAAAAGAAGGCGTGCGATACCGCCGGCCTGTATGTGGCCGACCATCCTTTATCGGCGAATATCAGCCAAGCCGAGTTGTTAACGCTCATTCATCAGTTGAATGCAGATCCCAAGGTTCATGGGATTTTGGTGCAGCTTCCCTTGCCGGCGCATATCGAGAGCCAAGTCATTCTCAATGCCCTGTCTCCCGACAAAGATGCCGATGGCTTTCATCCATACAATATCGGTCGGTTGGTCGAGGGGGAGCCGGTGTTTGTTCCGTGTACTCCCCAAGGGGTGATCCGCATGATTGAATCGACGGGCGAAACGCTTGCAGGGAAGCGGGCGGTTGTGGTCGGGCGGAGTAACATCGTGGGAAAGCCCGTTGCCATGTTGCTGATGCATCGACACGCCACCGTGACGATTTGTCATTCACGGACAAAGGATCTGCCTGCCGTATGCCGGGAAGCCGATATTCTGGTGGCCGCGATTGGCAAAGCCCAATTTATCAAGGGCGATATGGTGAAAGACGGGGCCATCGTGATCGACGTGGGAATCAATCGACTCGATGACGGCCGATTGGTCGGCGATGTGGATTTTGAGCCGGTGCGTGAACGCGCAGGCTGGATTTCCCCTGTCCCGGGAGGAGTCGGTCCGATGACCATTGCGATGCTGTTAGCGAACACATTGGAAGGGGCCAGGCGAGCCTCGAGGTAAGGGGAGCGACCTGAACACTGACATGAATATGCACCGATCCACTCTCCACGAGACGTTAGCCCAAGGTCAATTTGCCGTGACCGTCGAGTTGAACCCCCCTAAAGGGACTGAGGTGTCGGGGTTACTTGAGACTGCCAAGTCGTTAAGTGGGCGAGTTCATGGGATCAATGTGCCCGATAACACCGCCGCGGTGATGCGGGCGAGTTCGGTGGCCATCGCCCGCCTTCTCTATGAACAGGGGCATGACCCCGTGCTCCAACTCACGTGCCGTGATCGAAACCGAATCGGCCTTCAATCGGATCTCTTGGGAGCCCACATTCTCGGTATCCGTAATGTGCTCTGTCTGACCGGCGATAGTCCGAGTGTCGGCGATCATAAGGATGCCAAGCCGGTGTTCGATCTGGATACCGTTCAAGTCATGCATGCGGTGAAGACACTCAACCAAGGACGAGATTTATCCGGCAACGCATTAGAGGGGCATACCGCATTCTTTATCGGCGGAGCGGCGGCCCCGGGTGCCGAATCGGTCGAGCTCTTGCATAAAAAATTTGAGGCCAAAGTCAAAGCCGGCGCACAATTTTTTCAGACGCAAGCCATTTTTTCGGCGAAGCCTTTTCAGGCTTTCATGGAAGAGGTGAATCCCTATTCCCGTAAAATCTTAGCCGGGGTCCTGGTGCTCCGATCGGTAAAAATGGCAGAATATGTCAACGCGCATGTGTCGGGTATCGACGTTCCCGAAGAGATCCTGCAAGAACTTCGGAACGCCGGTGAAGCCCATGCATCCGAAGCCGGGATTGAAATTGCGGTGCGAACCATTCGAGCCATTCGTCCATTCTGTCATGGGGTGCACATCATGGCCGGTCGGTTGGCGAACCGACTTCACGAGATTATCAGAAAGGCAGAGTTGAGCTGATGACGGTTCCAGAGTTTCAAGGCCAAAAGGGGAAGAAAAAATTGGTGGTCGTAACGGCCTATGATGCGTTGTTCACTCGCATTATTGAACAAGCTGGGATCGACGTCATTCTGGTCGGGGATTCGTTGGGCGTCGTGGTCCAAGGGAAAACGGACACGTTGTCGGTCACCATGGACGATATGGTGTATCACACTCGGCTTGTGGCTCAAAGCCGGCAACAGGCATTAGTCATTGCCGATATGCCGTTTATGAGTTATCAGGTCAGTGAGGAACAGGCCATTCACAATGCGGGTCGCTTGATCCAAGCAGGAGCTATGGCTGTGAAATTGGAAGGGGGCGGCGCCATGGTGGATCGGGTTCGGGCCTTAACCACCGTGGGCATTCCGGTGATGGGTCATATCGGCATGACGCCGCAGTTCGTAAATCGCTTTGGCGGCTACAAAGTTCAAGGAAGAGAGAAAGCCCAAGCCGAAACCTTGTTAACCGATGCCAAGGCGTTGGAAACAGCTGGGGCGTTTGCATTAGTCTTGGAGGCGATGCCCGCGACCTTGGCGCAATCCATTACCCAAGCGGTCTCAGTCCCCACCATTGGGATTGGGGCGGGCCCCCACTGCGATGGACAGGTGTTGGTCCTGTATGACCTTCTTGGCTTGTTTGACGAGTTTGTTCCAAAATTCGTCAAGCCCTATGCCCACCTCAAAGCCGATGCCCTTCAAGCCTTGCGGCGTTTCAAGGAAGAAGTGGAATGTCAGAAGTTTCCCACTGATCTGGAAAGCTATCATTAACCAGTCTTCGGTACCTAAAGAAACCGTAGGCACTCCCAACCAGGAGGAGTAGAGCCGCATCCCTGTCCGGGGCCAGGGACAGGCCTCATGCGGCCTAACAAGGCGCGATGAGATCGCGCCGCTACACATAGGGGGGAACTGGCGCGAGAAGACCAGTCCCATCCTCCGATCAGGGATGGAATGACAAGAAACAGGAGTCCGAGTGCCAACGGTGGTGGACTCATACAGTCTATTGACAAATAATGAGGGGGAGCCTAGGATCATTGAATGGGCTCTGGCGTCAAGTTGGCCGGGGCCTTTTTTGTGACTATTTTCTGGAAAAGCCTGGGTGGTAAATGGGAAATTTAGTGGTCATCGGGTCCCAGTGGGGGGATGAGGGCAAGGGGAAAATCGTTGATATTTTGGCCCAAGAGGCGGATATCATCGTGCGCTTCCAGGGTGGCTCCAATGCCGGGCATACGGTCGTCACGAAAAAAGGCACGTTTGTTTTTCACTTGATTCCATCCGGGATCCTGTCCCGGGGGAAACAGTGTGTCTTGGGAAACGGGGTGGTCATCGACCCGGGGGCTTTGATCGGAGAGCTGGACCAATTGGCTTCCCAAGGTATCAAGGTGGGCCGAAATTTTTCCATTAGTCGGCGCGCCCATCTGATCATGCCGTATCATAAAGCGATCGACAAAGCCGTGGAAAAAGCGAAGGGTGCTCGTCGGATTGGGACAACCGGCAAAGGGATCGGACCGGCCTATGTGGACAAAATGGCGCGTATCGGGATTCGCGTGGGAGACCTGCTCGATCCTGAAGGGTTTCGGGAAAAAGTCGAAAGTAATTTAGTCGAAATCAACAGTTTTCTTCGGCACGTCTACGGCGTTCGAGTGTTTAATGCCGATCGCATTTGTGAAGAATACCTTGCCTATGCCCAACGCCTGTCTTTTTACATAACTGATGATTCTCTGCTCATCCACAAGGCCATGGAAAATGGCCGTCGCGTGCTCTTTGAAGGAGCCCAGGGGACTCACCTTGATGTGGATCTGGGGACGTATCCCTTTGTGACCTCATCCAATGCGTGTGCCGGTGGCGCCTGCACCGGGGTTGGGGTGGGACCGACGAGAATCGACGCGGTGCTGGGCGTCACCAAAGCCTATACCACGCGTGTGGGAAGCGGGCCGTTTCCCACGGAGTTATCCGATGATGTCGGCAGTGGGTTGCAAGAGCGTGGGCAGGAATTCGGTGCCACCACGGGCAGAGCCCGTCGGTGTGGATGGTTGGATGCGATGATTTTACGCTACGCGGTCCGGGTGAATGGCTGCACCTCTTTAGCGGTGACGAAACTGGATGTGCTGGATGGGGCGCCGGAACTCAAGATTGCGATAGGGTATCGCCATCAGGGAAAACTGTATCGCGAGATGCCCGCCGATCCGCGTATCCTCACGAATTGTGAACCCGTGTATGAAGTGCTCCCCGGGTGGGCGGGGACGACCACCGGGGCGACGTCCTATAAAGCTTTGCCAATCGAGGCCAAGCGATATTTGAGGCGCATTGAAGATCTCACTTCGTGTCCGATCGATATCGTGTCGACGGGTTCTCATCGAGAACATACGATTATGCTGAAGAACCCCATGACGCAGACGCGCCCTCGGGTCAAACTCTCCAAAGTCAGCGCCTGACTATTCTTGAACCACGTTCGTACCGTCGGGGACCAGTCGTTTGACAACCATGGGAGTGGTTGCTAGCATCCGATTCGGGTGAGCCGCTAGCTCAGTTGGTAGAGCATCGCCCTTTTAAGGCGAGGGCCCTCGGTTCGAGCCCGAGGCGGCTCACCAATTATCAAGTGACGAACCTTCTCCTCGTGTCCGATGAACTCCGTTGACACGCCATAGGACAAAAATAGTTTCATGCCCTTCAGGGACTGGACGAGCATAGGCCGAAGGAAAGCCCTCGTTCCTGACGGAAGTGGTAAATGGCTTGCCTTCGGCAATGGAGAAATGATAGAGTTCTGACAGTAAAGTGGGCTTTCGCCCACTTTTTTTTGCGTTGTTGTTCCCCCAGAGCTCATTCCAAAGGGCCAGAGGGCGTGGAATTGCGGACATGAACAGGCTGGGGAGCCAAGTCCATCACATCGCCGAGCCGATTGCCAAGGCCCTCCACCTTGAAATTGTCGAAGTCGAGTGTCACGGCAAGGGTGCCACAACAATCGTTCGGGTGATTGTAGAGAAAGAGGGGGGTGTTGGGATTAAGGATTGTGAACAGCTTCACCATTCGCTCGCTCGAGCGCTTGATGTGGCTGACCCGATCCCCCACGCCTATCGTCTTGAGGTGTCTTCCCCGGGTCTCGATCGTCCGTTGAAGCAGCGAAAGGACTATGACCAGGCGGTTGGACAAAACATTCGAGTCAAAGTCCATAACCCCATTCATGGGAATGGGACGTTTATCGGTCAGTTAGCCGAGGTCAATGACCAAGGGATTACCCTTCAGGTGCCGGTTCGAAAATCACGAACATCTCGACAGGTGGCCCTTCAGTGGGAGGCTATCGCCCAAGCCAAACGCGAAATTGAATGGTAACGGAAAGAGGGTGACTTGGTCGGGTAAGAGCCGACTGAGTGGGGAGCAAGAAGAGGAGTGGTTATGAAACGTGAACTGATGGCAGTCATTGAGCAAGTGGGGCGCGAAAAAGGCATTGATAAACATCGGGTGCTTGCGGCCGTGGAGTCCGCGTTGCTGACTGCGGCGAAGAAACGGTATGGAAACAATGAAAATATTCAAGTCCAAATCGACCATGACACGGGCGACATTTCAATCGTGTCCTTAAAAACCATTGCGGAGCAAATTACCGATGTCAATGCTCAGATTTCCTTAGACGAGGCGCGGGCGATTGATGGAGAGGCCGAATTGGGAGATGAGATCGGGTCGCTCATCGACGTCGAGGAATTCGGAAGGATTGCGGCGCAGGCCGCGAAGCAAGTGATCTGCCAAAAAGTTCGGGAAGCCACATGGGAGGCGGTCGAGCGAGAATATTCGAAGCGAGAGGGAGAATTGGTTCACGGAGTCATATTAGGGCAAGAACGCCGGAACTACCTGGTGGAAATTGGAAAGACCGAAGCCTTATTGCCTGTTCATGAACAAATTCCCCGAGAGGTCCATCGGCGAGGCGATCGTGTTCGAGCGTTGCTGTTGGAAGTGCGCCGAAGTCCTAAGGATGTTCAGGTGATCTTGTCCCGAGCGCATCCGCAGTTTGTGGTCAAACTCTTTCAATTAGAGGTCCCGGAGGTCGCGGAAAAAATTTTGGAGATTAAAGGGGTGGTGCGCGAACCAGGGGATCGGACCAAGATCGCGGTGTCCTCCAAGGATAAAGCCGTTGATCCGGTTGGAGCCTGTGTGGGGATTAAGGGATCCCGTGTCCAGGCAATTGTGCGGGAACTCAAAGGGGAAAAGATTGATATCATCCCGTGGACGACAGATCCGCGAGTGTTTATCGGCGAAGCGTTGAATCCGGCCTCCATTGAGAAAGTGGGCATCGATGAGGAGAAAAAGGCTGCCCTGGTCGTGGTGGCGGACTCTCAATTGTCGTTGGCCATTGGGAAAAACGGTCAAAACGTACGCCTTGCTGCCAAAATAACCGGGTGGAAAATTGATATCATTAGCGTGAGTGAGTATGAAAAAGAAAAGCTCGAGCGAGAACGAGAAATAAAAGCCGCATTAGCTGAAGAAACCGCCGCGCAACTTCAACAAGAGACTGGAACAGAAGAACAGCCGTCGGAACCTGAACGTGAAGGGGAGAGCGGTGAAGCGCTCGAGGTGACATCCGAAGAGACTGTTGAATCCCCGGAGGCTTCCTCGTAAATTTTGTGAATCACGATGAGAGTATATGAATTAGCCAAGAAGTTGGGCAAGGAAAGTCGGGTCCTTATTGCCGAGTTGGGCAAAATGGGCATTGAGGTCTCCTCCCATAGCAATGCCTTAAGCGAGAAGGATACGCAGAAAGCCTTGAAAGCGTTTTCAGGGGGGAAAGCGGGTGGAGAGACGGTGACGCAGAAGGTGGCTGGTTCGACCAAAACAGCAAAGAAAGCCCCCTCACGGCCTTCAAAGGGACGTGGCCAGACCCTCGCACGCGAAAAAGAAAAGGCTGCAGAAGAAGAGGTTCGCAAGCCTGAAAAAAAACACATTTTAATCAAACGACGAAAAGAAGAAGTCGCACCTCCTCCTGAGCTAGACATCTTGACGCAAGAAGGGCCTCTGGGAGACGGCAGCAGTCCCGCTCTCTCTAAGAGCGAAACGCCGGAATCGGGATTTGTGGAATATAAGACCCCCGAAGTGGCGGCTATGGCGCAGGCCTTAACTGCCGAACCAACGACCCCTGACGTCTTGCCTTCAATCGAAGAAAAGGCTCCTTCCGTTGTGGCCTCGGAGCAGGGCACAACTCATCCTGAAAAAGAAAAAGCAGTTGATGAGCAGGGAAAAGCCAAAGAAGATGAGAAACCGAAAAAAACTCGGAAAGTTGGAAAACCTCGAGATGCAGACCTCTTTGCTGAAATCTATGAAGATGCTGCTCGATGGCAAGATCTTCGTCCTCTTCCAACCTTGAGACGGGAAGAACGATCTCGGCATATCCCTTCTTCCACGTCTACCGAAATCACGAAACCGAGGAAAAAGACTGTCAAACTGTCATCCGGCATTACGGTAAAGGAATTTGCGGAACACCTAGGGCTCCGTGCAGCGGAAGTGGTTCGTAAGTTAATGGAAATGGGGGTAGGCCTCACGTTGAATCAACCCATGGATCTGGATGCTGGTACGCTGATTGCTGAAGGGTTCGGGATTCAAGTTGAGATCCAGACCGAGAAAGAGGGTGAAGCGCTCTTAGAAGCCATATTTGAGCCTGCGGCCGAGCCGAAATTCTCGCCTCGGGCTCCGGTTGTCACCATTATGGGGCATGTGGATCATGGGAAAACGTCTTTGCTTGATGCGATTCGTCAGACCAGTGTGACTGAACAAGAAGCGGGAGGAATCACTCAACATATCGGAGCCTACTCCGTTCAGGTTGGTGAGAAAAGTGTGACGTTTCTTGATACCCCCGGTCATGAAGCGTTCACGGCCATGAGGGCACGCGGGGCACAAGTGACCGATATTGTGGTCTTGGTGGTCGCTGCGGATGATGGCGTCATGCCGCAAACCGTCGAGGCTGCCAATCATGCGCAGGCTGCCAATGTCCCCATCCTGGTGGCCATCAACAAAATAGATAAACCAGGAGCCAATCCTGATCGAGTCAAGCAGGGCCTGTCGGAACATGGCCTCGTTCCTGAAGCTTGGGGCGGACAAACCATTTACGTGGAAGTGTCGGCCAAAGAAAAGCAGGGGTTGGAGACCTTATTGGAGATGTTATTGCTTCAAGCCGAGGTCATGGAGTTGAACGCGGATGTGACGCGAACTACGAAGGGTGTCGTGTTGGAAGCCCGTTTGGATCGTGGCCGTGGTCCTGTCGCAACCGTGTTGGTCCAAAGTGGGATATTGAAAGTCGGCGCCACGTATGTGATGGGCGCGATCAGTGGTCGTGTGCGAGCGATGGTGTCTTACGATGGGAAAAAAGTCCTTGAAGCCGGGCCCTCCACCCCCGTCGAGGTGATAGGATTGTGGGGGTTGCCGGCTGCAGGCGATCAATTAGTCGTCGTCAAAGATGAGCGGGTGGCCCGAGAGATCGCCGAGTCTCGACAACAAAAACTCCGTACGGCGGAGCTTGGTACCGGACCAAACCGGCTCACGTTGGATGCGCTGTTTGCTCAAGGCCAAGAGTTGGACAAAAAAGAATTGGCGCTGTTGATTAAAGCGGATGCCCAAGGGTCGGTCGGTGCCCTGTGCGAATCCATCGCAAAAATTTCCTCTGAGACTGTCGAGGTGCAGATTATTCATCGGGGCGTTGGGGGGATCACTGAATCGGACGTGTTGTTAGCGTCGGCGTCGAAGGCGCTTGTGATTGGATTTCACATTCGTCCAGACCCCAAATCGGCGGCGCTCGCTGAACGTGAGGGCGTTGAAATCCGACTCCATACGATTATTTATAATGCGATCGCCGACGTCAAAGCGGCTGCTGAAGGGTTGCTGGAGCCTATCCTTACAGAGCGTGTATTGGGACGCGCGGAGGTTCGACAGGTCTTTACGGTCCCGAAAATTGGCGCCATTGCGGGCTCTTATGTCACGGATGGGCATATCGTCCGTGCGAGTGAGGGTATTCGCTTGCTACGGGATAGCGTGATCGTCTATGAAGGGAAACTGGGTTCGTTGCGGCGCTTTAAAGATGATGTCCGAGAAGTGCAGCAGGGGTATGAGTGTGGGATCGCCATTGAAAACTTCAATGATATTAAAGTCGGCGATGTTATTGAAGCGTACGTTTTTGATAAAGAGCCGGCCAAACTGTAACCCCGTGTTGACGGTCGTGGCGTGATCGCAATGAGTCGTAGGTGTTGAGTGCCTTGCTGAGAACCTATGGTGGTTGGGGTCTGTCGGATAGAATTGCATTTGCCCGAAGGGCATTCGCTGAAATCGAAACGGCAAATTCTGTCGAGCCTCAAAACGCGTCTTTGCCAGACATTCAGGGTGTCAGTGGCTGAGCTTGAAGATCATGATCTCTGGCAGCGATCTGTGTTGGGCATTGCCTGTATTGCGAATGAATCGAGTCACGTGAATCGGGTGCTCGATCAATCGCTCAATATGATTCGGGCCACACCCACTTTGGAGTTACTCAATTTTCGAATAGAACTGTTGTAGGGTGGGAAGAAGCGTGAGTGTCGTGTCGAAGCCGACGTATAAACGATCGGTCAGGGTGGCTGATCAAATCAGAATGGAGGTCGCGGATATTCTTGCCAGAAAATGCAAGGATCCCCGGCTTCAGTTCGTGACGGTCACTGACGTTGAGATGAGTAATGATCTGCATATCGCCCGCGTCTATGTTTCCTTGTTGGGGAACCGGGTCGATGAGGAAGACATCGGAAAGATTCTTAAAAATGCGACGGGGTTTGTGCGGTTGGAATTAGGTCGGCGCTTGGATTTGCGATATACACCGGAGGTGGCATTCTGGTTCGACTCGAGCGGCTCACGAGCAGACAAGATTGGCCAGATTCTCGATGCCGTGCTCCCCGTTGGCGATGAGTCAGGGCGCGAGGGGGAATGCCAGGGCGAATCCGGGGATGAGGGAGATGAGGGGAAGGCATGATGGCTGAAATTCTTGATGGGATTCCTCCCGTCTCTGGCGTGACATCGGCGACTCCGCACGGAGTGCTGAACGTCTTCAAGCCAGCAGGGTGGACGTCTCACGATGTCGTGGCCAAGGTTCGCCGTCTTCTTCAGGTCCGTAAAGTAGGGCACGCCGGCACCTTGGATCCCGAGGCCACCGGCGTTCTTCCCGTCTTGCTGGGACAAGGAACAAGACTCTCAGCCTTTCTTGTTCATTGGGACAAAGAATATGAAGCCGTCTTGCGTCTCGGGCAAGAGACAACAACACAAGATGCCACGGGCGAAATTGTGAAGGACTGTCCTATCCACGGGCTTTGTCACGAGACCATTCACGCGGCGATTGGGCAATTTCAAGGTGAACAGCAGCAAGTGCCTCCCATGTATTCAGCGGTAAAAATTGGCGGGCAACCGCTGTACAAAGCTGCGCGTTTAGGTCAAACCCTTGACCGCCCGGCGCGCCCCATTACCATTTACCATCTTGAGGTCAGGGCGATGGCCTTACCCTATGTGACCCTTTGGGTTCGCTGTTCCAAGGGCACGTACATTCGCACCTTATGTGCGGATATTGGCCAGAAATTGGGTGTGGGAGGGCATCTGAGTCAATTAACCCGAGTTCGAGTAGGGCCGTTTCACCTTGACCAGGCATTGCCACTTTGTGAAATTAGAAGTGGCGAGGACCTCGTCAAAAACTACGCTTCTTTCCTGAATCTCGATGAGGCCTTAGCCGATCTTCCGGCGGTGATCGTCGATGCCGCAATGGTGAGGAAGGTCTTAAATGGCGCTCCTGTTTCAGAAACCGCAATTTGGTCGGAGGAGTATCGTGAGAGCCCCCCAGGAACGTTGATTCGGGTGAAAGATGACATGGGGCGGTTACTGGCCCTCGGCAAATGGACCTCGGCGACGTCAACGTTGGATTTGCCGATGCAGCAATTACATATGGTCAAAGTGTTTGGAGAGATGTCTTGAGAACAACGTCTGGTTCGCTGACACCTTTCCATGAAATAAGCATGAAAAAAGGAAGAAGGAGGCTGGTATGGTAGCGGTCAAGGAAGCAAAATCAGATATCGTACAGCGACATCAGGGTCATGAACGGGATACGGGTTCCTCAGAGGTGCAAATTGCTTTGTTGACGAACCGCATCAACTATTTAACCGACCATTTGCGTACGCATAAAAAAGACCATCATTCGCGCCATGGTTTGCTGAAAATGGTCAGCCTTCGCCGACGCTTGTTGGATTATTTGCATCGAAAAAATGTTGATCAATATCGCGCCATTCTTGGAAAATTAGGGCTGCGGAAATAATAATGCTTTGCAACGGCTAAGGGTTATCACGAAGGTAAGAAGGAGAGACGTATATGGTGCAAGCGGTTGAATTTGATATAGCAGGACGCAAGATGCGATTGGAGACGGGTCGGATGGCCAAGCTGGCCGATGGGGCTGTGTTGGCCTCCTATGGGGATACCGTGATTTTGGCAACGGCAGTGGCTTCCAAGACATTGAAGCCGGATCTGGATTTTTTGCCGCTCACGATCAATTATCAGGAAAAAGCCTATTCGGCTGGAAAAATTCCAGGGGGGTATTTCAAGCGAGAAGGGGCGCCATCGGAAAAAGAAACCTTAACAAGCCGGCTCATTGACCGGCCTATTCGCCCCTTGATCCCGAAGGGGTTTTCTTATGAGACACAAGTCATTGTGTCGGTGCTCTCGGTCGACCAATCGATGACCTCGGAAGTGGTCGGGCTCACCGCTGCATCAGCCGCGCTCGCGATCTCGGATATTCCCTTTGGAGGCCCGTTGGCCGGAGTCAAAATCGGACGCGTGAATGGCCAATTTGTGGTCAACCCCAATATGCAGGAGCTCCAGAACAGTGAACTCGATTTGGTTGTCGCCGGCACCCAGGACGCGATCCTGATGGTGGAAGCCGGGGCGAATGGGCTGTCCGAGTCTGTGTTACTGGATGCGTTGGCGTTAGCCCATTCGGAAATCAAGAAGGTGGTTTCGAAAATCGTCGAGTTGCAGGCGACGGTGGGGCTGACCAAGCGGATTGTGCCGGTCGAGCCGGTCAGTGAGGAGTTGGAACGACAGGTGCGCGACGCGGTTGCCGACCCAATTCGAGAAGCCGTGCTCATAGCCAACAAAACCGATCGGCAAGAGCGGTTGGACCAAATCCTAGCCGACGCGGTCGAAAAGCTAGGCGAAGAGGACCCAGTACGATGTCGGCAAGTCAAAGGGGTCTATCATGATTTGGAATATCATGAAGTCCGAGAGATGATTCTGGAAAAGAAAGTCCGAGCCGATGGTCGGGGGCCTTCCGATATCCGGCCCATTACATGCGAAACGAGTATTTTGCCGCGTACGCATGGCTCTGCCCTGTTCACGAGAGGGGAAACCCAAAGTCTGGCTGTGGTCACGCTGGGGACCTCAGACGATGAACAACGCATCGATGCGCTCGAGGGGGAGTATTTCCGCAATTTTATGCTCCACTATAATTTTCCACCGTTTAGTGTGGGGGAAGCCCGACCATTGCGTTCGCCTGGGCGACGCGAAGTCGGGCATGGGAAACTTGCGGAGCGTGCCTTGAAGTCGGTTCTGCCGGACAAAGAGGGTTTTCCCTATACCATTCGCATCGTGTCGGATATTTTGGAATCCAATGGCTCCTCCTCCATGGCCACGGTGTGCGGAGGCACCTTAGCCCTGATGGATGCCGGCGTGCCCATTAAAAAACCGGTTGCGGGCATTGCCATGGGGCTCATCAAAGACGGTGACCGAGTCCTTATTTTGTCAGATATTCTTGGACTCGAGGATCATTTGGGAGACATGGATTTTAAAGTGACGGGGACGCGAGAGGGGGTCACCGCGCTTCAAATGGATATCAAAATCGAGGGGATCACCATTGATTTGATGCGCCAAGCACTCGAACAAGCCCGGGCTGGACGCCTGCACATTTTAGAAAAAATGCAGGAATCGCTCGCATCTCCTCGTGATTCTCTTGCACCCTATGCCCCTCGAATTTATACGCTTCAGATCAAACCCGACAAAATTCGCGATGTCATCGGGCCGGGCGGGAAGGTCATTCGCAGCATCATTGCGGAATGCGGGGTCAAGGTCAATGTCGACGATTCGGGCCTGGTGACGATTGCGGCGGTGGACGAAGCTTCGGCCAATCAGGCGATTGAAATGGTCAACCGGTTGACGGAGGAAGCGATAGTGGGGAAAACCTATCTGGGGACTGTCCGAAAAATCGTTGATTTTGGGGCCTTCGTCGAGATTTTACCCAATGTGGACGGCTTGGTTCATATTTCACAATTAGCCCAGCATCGAGTCCAATCCGTGTCCGATGAACTCTCGGAAGGGGAACAAGTCCTGGTCAAAGTCTTGGAAATCGACAGGCAGGGTAAAATTCGTTTGAGCCGCAAAGAGGCGCTAATGGATTCAGAACAGCCTTCTGCTGTTTCGTAAGGGGATGTCGACAGTCAACATCCCCATCCTTCACTTCGAAATGGGTGAATGCGTGCGCCGGAAGGCGCACCGCATCTTTTCCATTTCCCTATCGGATTTTCTTCACCACGCCAGTTTCGGGTATCGAGAAAATGACCTGGACGCGTAAAATATTCCTCGATAATGGCGTTCGTGTGGTCATGGAACGGATGCCGGCTCTCAAGTCTGTCGCCATGAGTGTCTGGGAAAATGTCGGCACCAGAGATGAAGGGCCTCAGCAAAAAGGGCTCGCCCACTTCCTCGAACATATGATGTTCAAAGGCACTCTCCGTCGATCTGCGACACAGATTTCTCATGAAATCGATAGCCTGGGTGGAGAGATGAATGCCTTTACCACTCATGAAACCACCACACTGTATATTAAAGTGTTAGATCAACAAATCGGGCAAGCGATCGATTTATTAGCCGATGTATTCTATCACTCCCGTTTTGATCGTAAGGAAATCGAACGAGAAAAACAGGTCGTGTTGGAAGAGATCCGAACGGTTCGAGACGACCCGGAAGATTTTGTTCAAGAACTGCATGCCAAGCAGGTGTTACGGGGACATCCGTTGGGGCGGTCGATCTTGGGGGATCAGGCCACCATGAAACGCATTCAACGACGCGATGTTCTCCAATATCTGGAGCAACACTATCGTCCGGCGAAAACCGTGATTGCGGTGGCAGGGAATTTTCAGGTGAAGGAGGTAGAGGCCTTAGTCAATACAGCATTTGGAAAGTGGAGCCCTGCTGGGAGCGAAGAGAATGGAGCGCAACGGCAGAAGCCGCCCCACGTGCGTGGCGGGGTCTTGGTGTATCAGAAGCGGTTGGAGCAGGTCCATGTCTGTGTAGGATTTAAGGGGCTTCCTGTGGCGCATCCGGACCGATATGCAGCCCATACGCTGAACGCCATGCTTGGGGGAGGGATGAGTTCTCGACTTTTTCAGGAAATTCGGGAGAAACGAGGCCTGGCGTATACGATCTATTCCCAATTATCGAGCTTTTCAGATGGGGGGGTGTTGACCATTTATGCGGCGAGCGGTGCCAAAGAGGCGTCCTCAGTGGTAGATGTGGTGTGTCGAGAAATCAAAAAATTACAAAAACGTGGGCCTGTTCCCCAGGAATTGGAGCGAACTAAAAACCAATTAAAAGGGACCTTGATGTTGGGGTTGGAAGGGACCTATGGGCGAATGAATAAGTTGGCCAAAGATGAACTCGCGCAGGGGCGGTATGTGTCCCTTCAGGAACTCGTGTCTGAAATTGATCGCGTTTCCGTGCAAGACATTCAAGAAATATGCCAAAAGCTCTTGGATTTTGACTCGATGTCCGTGACGGCGTTGGGACCCGTGACTCCGGGAACCTTTCAGGAAAAGAATTTTGCGCATCCCTAAAAATCTGGTGAATTTTCCCTGGAAAGCCTCTTGACAACTTGCAACGGGATGAGTAGCATGGGCGACTCTGAGTAAAGGAGTGAAGGAGCAGTAGGAAAAGAATACTGTGGGGAGGGCCGAAGGTGCCCCACAAAAAGAGTGGGAAAGTGGGTTTGCTTTTTCATGCAACAAGGGAAAATGTCGTTGCAATTGAAAAGTTTTTTGGTTAAAAAACACGAGTCGTTATTTTTATTATGTCATCCTAAGTAAAGGAGGGGGAAATGAAGAAGTCATTTTTCCGTGGGGGCGTTGTGGGAATGTTGGCTGCGGGTCTGATGCTTGTTGGATTCATCGGTCTGGCAGATGCCCAAAAGGGCCCCTGTTCTAGCAACAAAAAATGTTCGGGTGATCCAAATCAAGTTGCCACTATCGGAGACATGAAACTCGTTGGGACCACACCCGCAAGTTTAAAGGGTCGCGTGTATGCCCATTGGGCTGACAATCCGGCCGGCGAGATTCTCTTTGGCATTCAATATTGGAACACCGGTGACCCTGCCGAAACCGGTGACCCTCTTGGACGTGTTTCCGATGACCGGGACGTGTCAATTCCTGATCCGCTGTTCGTCTGCTGTGCGTGGGGGTATCAAGGTGGTGAGGATCTAAACAATCCGTATGCAGGATGGTACAACCCGCAAACAACCGTTCGGTTACGGGTCAAAGATGCCTCATTGATGAAGCAGCTGACGGAAGCGTCACAAAATTTGGTGGCGATGGAAGTGCAACTCGACGGCAATACCGTTACGGGATTCCAAGTCCTCGCTGGCGAGTAACTAACGAATTTGGTGGAATAACATAAATACAAGAAGAGGACTTATTTCAATTTTAAGAGTTTTTATTTTTAGCGTTTTTAAGAGGAGGAAGGAATCATGAAAATTGGGAAATCAGGGTTAGCCGTTTTAACTGCCTTGATCGTGGTGGGTTGCATGGCCTCCAGTGCGCTTGCCATTGAAGCATTCCAAGAAAGGTTTGAGTGGGGCGATCTCGGCGAAGCAACCACTCTTCATGGCCGCGTGGCCGTTACTGATCCGTACGAAAAAGCTGCCTGGGTGAATATTGCGGTGTTTGGTGGCAATGCCGAAAGTGGATACTATTGGCAAAAATATTTCCCCGGAAAGAATTTGAAAGTCTATCCTGCCAATGATGCGGTGTGGGGCAAACTCATGGCCTTAGGCAAAGGCTCGCACAGTCAGGCTGTGATGAGTGGGACTGAGCCTTCCAAATACGGCCTAGCCGAGTTCGTGATTCAGGAGACTGCCCAGAATCATCGGATCGTGTCGTCGGTCGCTGAAGTTCCTGAGGTTGCCGGCACTCCGGATAACCCACGAAGCATTCATAGCCTGAGGACAATCAGCATCGTGGATTCCATTGACACCAACCATTGGGCACAAAACAAGAAGATGCAGTATGATGTGATGATCCCAGGTGTGGGACCGATTTCCGGATTTATCCCCTATTCCAATCAAAATCCTCATAGCTCCAAGGGGACAAAAGAAGGAAAGTTCGGGGGGTTGTTGGAATAAGCTAACAAAGGCTTTCGCGAAGCAAAAGGGCAGGACCTTTTTTTAGGTCCTGCCCTTTTTTATTTGGGATCAAGGCGTTTTTGAATTTCCGCCAATCGATTTAACGCTTCCAGGGGAGTCATAGAGAACAGTTCTAATTGTTTGATTTCTTCGATCAGGGGATGGGGTTGGGGGGATGAGGAAGCGATGTGATCCGGCTCCTGTTGATGAAGCCTGTCCCTCATGTTTTCAGAAGAAGACTCTTGTTCCAGTTGCGCTAACACTTCTTCCGCTCGCGCAATGACGGCTGAGGGTAACCCGGCGAGTTTTCCCACGTGGATTCCATAACTACGGTCGGCTTTCCCCGGTTTGATTTTTCTTAAAAAAATGACCTGATTTTTTTCCTCTTTCACCGCGACGGTGAGGTTTTGAACGCCTTCCCGAAATTTTTCTAAATCCGTCATTTCATGATAGTGGGTGGCAAAGAGGGTTCTCGCTCCGAGTATCCGCCTGTCTTGAATATGTTCGGCGATCGCCCAAGCTAGGCTTAATCCATCGTAGGTACTGGTTCCCCGACCTATTTCATCGAGAAGAATAAGACTGCGAGAGGTGGCGCCATGCAAAATTTTGGCGGTTTCCAACATTTCTACCATAAAGGTGCTCAACCCAAAGGCCAAATTATCGGAGGCGCCCACCCGTGTAAACATGCGATCAATGATCCCGATTTTGGCTTCCGAGGCAGGAACAAAACAACCCATATGGGCCATGAGCGCAATAAGCCCGGTTTGCCGCAAAAACGTGCTTTTCCCAGCCATGTTCGGGCCGGTAACCAACAATAATCGATGGGCATCAAAGTCCAGATATGAGTCGTTGGGGATAAATCCTTCTGGCAAGTCGAATGTTTCAACAACCGGATGGCGTCCATGTTTTATGAAGATGATACCGCCGTCATGCATGTCGGGTTTGACGTATCGATTCCTGGAAGCCACCTCGGCAAAATTCGTGAGAACATCGAGCAGCGCCACCTGTTTAGCCATTTTTTGAATTCGGAACACGTGGCGGGAAATGTTTTGCAGCATCGCCTGAAAACATTCTTGCTCGGCACGTCGTAACTTCGCCGTGGCCCCGGAAAGTTGGGCTTCAATCCGTTCAAGGTCTTCAGTCGTATACCGTTCGGCATTGACCAGTGTTTGTTTCCGTCGAAAATACTCCGGCACACGAGACAGATTGGCTTTCGTCACTTCGAAATAGTATCCAAAGACCTGATTGTATTTAATTCTAAGCGAGTTGATGCCGCTCTGCTCTCGTTCGCGTTGCTCTAACTCGGTTAACCATTGCATGCCATCCCGGGAAATTTTTCGTAGCTCATCGATGGCGGGATCGAAGCCATCTTGAAAGATCGGTCCCTCTTTGGCGGAGGCCGGCGTATTGGGATCAATGGAGTCCTCAATAAGCGCAGCGATATCCGAAAGGGCATCCCACCGCTGCAACACGGAGCTGAGAAGAGGATCGGCAATGCCGTCGAAAAGAAGACAAAGCTGCGGGAGAATTTGCAGAGATTCTTTTAAACGAAGAACCTCCCGCGGGGTTGCCGTTCCCATCCCCACACGACTACTTAATCGCTCAAGGTCATACAGGTCTTTTAAGAAAGAACGAATGTGCAAGCGAAGTTTCAGGTTTTCCATGAAAGCGGAAACCGCATTGAGCCGGTATTGAATGGATTCGCTGTCAATCAGCGGACGAACAATCCATTGACGGAGAAGGCGGCTTCCCATTGCCGTGACCGTGTGATCGAGAACCGACAGCAAGGTGGAATTTTTTTGATCGGGGTGCAACGCCTGGATCAGTTCCAGGTTACGAATGGTCATGGCGTCCAGATGCATTTCCCGAGTGGGTTCCCGGAGTTCCGGTTTTTGGATATGGTGGTGCTCCAGGGTAGGTTGGGTATGCTTCAGATAACGCAAAATGCATCCACCTGCCTGGACACCGGGACCGGCGGGAGAGAGTCCAAGCACTTCCACGCTGGCCACCTCGAAATGAGACCTGAGCATGTCCTGCGACGCCTCCAACTCGAAATAGGCGGAAGGCTGTTCCGTTACGCGAGGTAACCGCAGGGGTTCCAACAGCGTGTGGACATCGGGCGCAATCGCCTCTGTTTTTTCGGGGATAATCACTTCTTGAGGGCCAAGGCGAATGAGTTCGTCCAGCATCGAGTCCTGACCGTGGTCCCCGGAAAATTCCGCAATGAGAAATTGTCCAGTCGAAAGATCGATCGTGGCGAGCCCAAAGTGGCAACGTGACTGTGCCGGATTTGGTCGAACGGATACGGCCGCCAGAAAGTTGGCCTCTTTGGCATCCAGCAACTCATCGTCGAAAACCGTGCCGGGCGTGTAGAGTCGTACGACCTCTCGTCGGACCAGTCCCTTGGCCGATTTGGGGTCTTCGACTTGCTCGCAGAGCGCAACGGTTTTCCCGGATTTCAATAATTTTGAAAGATAGCTCGTGGCCGCATGATACGGGACCCCACAGAGGGGGACAGGATTGGGACTATTTTTGTCCCTGGTCGTCAAGGTGATATTGAGAAGGGCGGAGGCCTCTTTCGCGTCCTCATAAAACATTTCATAAAAGTCACCCACTCGAAAAAAAACAATCGTATCCGGGTAGTGCTGTTTGATATCACAGTATTGTTTCAGCAGTGGCGTCAGTTCGGATTGACTCATGAGGACGTTACCTGGAGTCCGACATGATCGTGTGAAGAAGACCGCGACTCCATGGCCCAAAGGCTTGAACCTGCGCGCGACGAAAGTTTTTTCCCGTATGGAGAAACTGAATCGAAAGATAGTCATCGGGCAACCACACGGCAGGCAGTCGGTCAGCCCATTCAATGAGGACAACGAAGTCTCCGTTAAAATATTCGGCTAATCCCGTGTCAGCCAACTCCTGAGAATTTTCGAGTCGATATAAGTCAACGTGGGCAAGCGTCATGGATCCGACGTATTCTTGGATAAAGATAAAGGTCGGGCTACTGACGACGTGGGGGGCGAGCCCGGCGCCCCGGGCAACTCCGCGGACAAACGTCGTTTTCCCTGAGCCCAATTCACCAATGAGCGCGATGACTGCACCCCTCTGAAGACGACGGCCGATGGTTGAGCCGAATGTCTCGGTTTGAGAGGGTGAAGCCAAGGCAAGGGTCCATAGATCTTTTTGTTCAATTGCCATACGGTCAGACTGGAGCGTCTTCACTGTCAGGGGCCCCGGCCTGAAGAACGTGGGTCATGGCCGGAGGCAGGTATGCAAAAAGGTCGCTAGCCATCAAACCTGGATACCCGTACGTTTGAGCCGCGAGGTCGCCTGCTAATCCGTGAAGGTAGACGCCGCTTTGAGCCGCTTCCCATGGTGAGACCCCTTGCGCGAGCAAACCGGCGATGACGCCGGTGAGAACGTCTCCCATTCCAGCAGTTGCCATACCGGGGTTTCCGGTTGGCGTAATGGAGGTCGGTCCCTGAGGATGGGCAATAATCGTTCGTGCTCCCTTCAGTACCACGATACTTGAATGGGTGCGGGCAAAGTCTTGAGCAATCCCTAAACGATCGTGGTTCACCGTGGCCGCTGTCGATTCACCAAGCAGCCGCGCCATCTCTCCGGGGTGAGGAGTCACAATCGGGGGTATGGGGCATGCACGAAGGAGACTGGTATGGCCTGCTAAGGCATTCAGCGCGTCGGCATCGATGACGCTCGGGCGCGCACATTGGGAGATCAGCGTGCGAATCACCTCAGCGGTTTCAGCGTGAGTCGACAGTCCCGGGCCAATGCCGATCGCACTGTGAGATCGAAGAAAGGTGTGAAGCTGAGGCAGGGCTTGTCGCGACAGCGTGTGGTCTGCGGTTTCAGGGAGCGGCAAGGTCATGACTTCCAGAATGCTTGATGCGAGACTGGCCTGCACGCTGGCGGGCGTGGCCACGGTGACAAGCCCGGCTCCTGCTCTAAGGGCCGCTTTGGCCGCCAAGGCAGCGGCTCCACTTTTCCCTGATGAGCCGGCAATGATCCCGGCATGCCCAAACGTCCCCTTGTGTGACGAAGCCGCGCGCGTCGGCAGCCAAGGTCGAATCGTGGCAGGAGTCAACAGCTCAATGGGAATGCGCAGCTCTTCGACATACTGATCGGGAATTCCGATATCGACACAATGAAGGCGGCCGACGTGATCAATGCCTGCTCCCAGAAAGAGCCCAAGCTTGGGATTCCCCAACGTGACGGTCAAGCTGGCTTGAACCGCCGTCCCTAGCATCGCCCCGGTGTCCGTATGAATGCCGGAAGGAAGATCCACCGCAACAGTGGGAGCCTTTGAGGCATTCATGGCGTGAATAGCCTCATGGTACAGGCCGGTGATCGGTGAAGACGTTCCGGTCCCCAGGAGCGCATCGACGAGAAAGTGGTTGTGCCGGACCAATTGGTGCATGTGATCCGGGGAGGGGGCACTCAAGACGTTCGATCGACCGGCTCCTCTGACAAACCGTTGATACATCAGTTTGGCATCACCTTTGAGATCGCGGGTGGGCGCAAGAAGGCAGACTTGAACGGCGCTGCGCTTTTGACGCAGGAGTCTTGCGACGACGAACCCATCCCCTCCATTGTTGCCTTTGCCACAGAAGATCGTCACGGTTTTGCCCTTCAAGGTGCCGAAGGTCTCTTCCATGGCCGAAACCACGCCGGATCCTGCTCGTTCCATCAACACCTTTCCAGGAACGCCGGCCTCGTGGATCGTGCGACGATCGAGTTCTCGTATCTGGTGGGCGGTGACGATTTTCATGGCGAACCAAGCACGAACGCGCTGGGCATCTAGCTGCGAAGAGATGAAGGAATGAAAGCTTTCATTTCTCTGACGGCTCGTTCGAGGCCTACGAGAACTGCGCGGGAAATAATACTATGTCCGATATTGAATTCCACGATTTCAGCGATTCCCGTCAGACGTTCGATATTGTGATAGGTCAGTCCATGGCCGGCATTCACCTCCAGCCCTAACTGCTGCGCGAGCTGCGCTCCCTGCAGAAGGGCTTCGACTTCTTTCTGGATCTCTCGGGGATGGCGGCTATTGGCATATTTCCCAGTGTGAAGTTCGACGGCATCGGCGCCGACTTTGTGCGCGGCGCGGATTTGAGCCTGGTCCGGGTCGATGAACAAGCTGACCGGAATCTGGGCGTCGTGGAAGAGGCGAATCAGGGGTGTGAGTCGCCTCCGATGTTCTGTTACCGCAAGCCCGCCTTCGGTGGTTAATTCCTGGCGCCGTTCAGGGACCAGCGTGACTTTATCAGGACGGACGTGCAACGCAATCTTCGCGGTCGCGTCGTCTGCGGCCATTTCCAAATTCAAAGCGGAAGGGACCATATCCCGAAGCAGATTCAGGTCTCGTTCCTGGATGTGTCGACGATCTTCACGGAGATGGACGACCAGGCCGTCGGCGCCTCCGAGGTCCGCCAGAACCGCTGCGGCAATGGGATCCGGCTCATGACCGCCTCGGGCCTGCCGAAGAGTGGCCACATGGTCAATGTTGACGCCGAGCCGAGCCATAGTAACCTTTCTGATCAGTGTCGAGGTGTCTGGGACGAGGACCGTCCAATGCCGCCTTTCATTATGGCAAAACGGGCAAGGGGTCGCAATGAACCCCGCTCGATCATCTCTGAGAGGGCCACGTTCCTGAAGTGTAAGAAAAAAGCTGAAAAAACAAAGCCTTTCATTGACTGGTTGTAAGACCTCTACTACAATAGCAGGTTATCACAATGACTCGTCATGACAGGCTGTTTCCCTAGAAACAAGGGGTGTTCTGCTGACCCATGCAAAATTTTTTTCGAATTCAACGCCTCCCGCCCTACGTATTCAGTCAGGTTCAGGAACTCAAAATTCAGGCGCGGCAGCGTGGTGAGGATATTATTGACTTTGGAATGGGGAATCCTGATCAAGCGACCCCTCCCCATATTGTTGAGAAATTAGTCGAAGCTGCCCAGAAAGGAAAAAATCACAGGTATTCGGCTTCTCGTGGTATTACGAGATTACGCCATGCCATCAGTACGTGGTATGGGCAACACTATAATGTGGATATTGATCCCGAGACCGAAGCCATCGTGACGTTGGGCGTCAAAGAGGGCCTGTCGCATTTGGTGCTCGCGATGTTAGGGCCGGGCGACGTGGTGCTGACACCCACGCCGACGTATCCCATTCATATGTACAGCGTGATTATTGCGGGAGGAGAAGTGCGTGGCGTCGAGCTTCGCCCCACTGAGGATTTCTTTGAAAATCTCACGCGAGCCTATCGCCAAAGCCAACCCAGGCCTAAAGCCTTGATCATGAGTTTTCCCCACAACCCGACCACGAGTGTGGTGGATTTGGAGTTTTTTAAAAAAGTGGTGGCGTTTGCGCGCGAACACAAACTCTATGTCATTCATGACCTGGCCTATGCGGACATTGTCTTCGATGGCTATCGAGCGCCGAGTTTATTGCAAGTGCCGGAAGCGAAAGAAATCGGCGTGGAATTTTATTCGTTATCCAAAAGCTACAACATGCCTGGGTGGCGGGTCGGATTCTGCGTCGGCAATAAAGACATCATTGCGGCCTTAACCAAGATCAAAAGCTATTTGGATTACGGGATGTTTCAGCCTATCCAAATTTCCAGTATTATCGCGCTCACGGGACCGCAGGATTGCGTGAAGTCCATTGTGAGTCAATATGAACGCCGGCGTAACGCGTTAGTCTCCGGCCTGAATCGTATCGGCTGGCGGGTCGATTATCCACGAGCCACGATGTTTGTGTGGGCTCGAATTCCCGCAGCCTACGCGGGAATGGGCTCGCTCGAGTTTTCAAAGTTTCTGCTCCGCGAAGGGAAAGTGGCGGTGTCCCCGGGGATTGGATTTGGAGAAGGCGGAGATGAATATGTACGATTCGCGTTGGTGGAAAATGAACATCGAACCCATCAAGCCATTCGAGGCATCAAGGCCGCGTTAAAATCAGAGGTTCCATAGAAGAGCAACCATGAACGGCGAAATCGGAATAGGCTTAGTCGGATTTGGCACCGTCGGGTCCGGGGCCGCGAAGATTCTGTTCAACCAGGCCGAGTTGATTGCGCGACGGGTGGGGGTACCGCTGCGCTTGAAACGAATCGTGGATCTTGATGTAACGTCGGATCGTGGCCTGGTGCTTCCCCAGGGCGTCCTCAGTACGGACCTCCCGGGACTCATGAATGATGAGTCCATCGAGATCGTGATGGAATTGGTCGGAGGATATGATTTTGCGAAACGTGTCATTCTCGAAGCTATCGGCAAAGGCAAACATGTCGTCACCGCCAATAAGGCCTTGTTGGCGGTTCATGGGGAGGACGTGTTTACCGCCGCCCATCGTGCGGGTGTGGACGTGGGATTCGAGGCCAGTGTGGGTGGAGGCATTCCGATCCTTCGATCATTGACCGAGGGACTTGCGGCCAATCATTGTGCTTCCTTAGTCGGCATCATGAACGGCACCTCCAACTATATTTTGACTCAGATGAAACGCGAGGGACAGGAATTTCAAGATGCCCTGGCGCAAGCGCAAGCCGCCGGCTACGCAGAGGCGGATCCGACGTTTGATATCGAAGGAATCGATTCCGCACACAAGTTGGCGATCATGGTCAGCTTGGCCTATGGAACGCCCGTCAACGTCAAGGAGATTTATACCGAAGGCATCCAACGATTGACGGCCTTGGATATTCGCTACGCGTCGGAGTTGGGGATGACGGTGAAACTGCTGGGGGTGGCGAAATGTTGTGAGGGTGGAATCGAGGCACGCGTTCATCCCACCATGATCGACAATACGGCGCCGTTAGCCCAAGTGCATGGAGTCTATAACGCCATTCACATCGTGGGCGATGCCGTGGGCGATGTCATGTTTTACGGGCAGGGAGCGGGTTCCTTGCCGACAGGGAGCGCGGTCGTGAGCGACGTCATCGACATTGCGCGCAACATTCGCAAGCACGCCTGTGGGCGTGTGCCGCCGACCTCGTTTCAAATGGACGGCAGAGTGCCGATCCGGATTCGCCCGATGGAAGAATTGACCACCCGCTATTACCTGCGCTGTATGGTTCCGGATCAGCCCGGGGTGCTTTCCAAGATTGCCGGCATACTCGGCGATCATTCCATTAGTATTGCCTCTGTGTTGCAGCAGGGTCGGCAAGAAGGCCAAACGGTTCCGGTCGTGATCATGACGCATCGTGCGTCGGAACGCGCGGTGCAAACTGCGATACAAGAAATCAATCATCTGCCGTCGCTTGTTTCAGAGCCGGTGATGTTCATCCGGGTAGAGGATCAAGAAGCGTGATGTGGAGCAAGGGTGCCATTCATCGTGAGTCCCGGCACAAGCCCCACGTATTGTTTCCAGTCGGTGAGCTAGCACGATGATGCCCTGGCGTGGAATCATAGAAGAGTTTAGAAAGTTTCTTCCGGTCACGGATCAGACACCGGTGGTCACCCTGTGTGAAGGCAACACTCCTTTGATTCAAGCCAACAGGCTGGCCAAACGAATCTGTCCGCACGTCGACCTGTATCTCAAAGTCGAAGGAGTCAACCCAACCGGTTCGTTCAAAGATCGCGGGATGACCTTAGCGGTATCCAAGGCGTTGGAAAAACACGCCCGTGCGGTCATGTGTGCCTCAACCGGTAATACGTCGGCGTCGGCCGCAGCCTATGGCGGGCGGGCAGGGTTGCCGGTGTACGTGCTGGTGCCGGCGGGGAAGGTGGCTTTAGGAAAACTGGCGCAAGCGATGGCGCATGGGGCCATCGTGATTCAAATTGAAGGCAATTTTGATCAGGCGCTTTCAATCGTCAAGGACTTGTGTGCGAACGAGGAATTTGAACTCGTCAATTCGTTAAACCCCTTTCGCTTGGAAGGACAAAAAACCGCGGCCCTGGAAGTTTGTGATCAGTTGGGCCGCGCTCCCTCGTACCATTTTTTGCCGGTGGGCAATGCCGGCAATATCTCGGCGTATTGGAAAGGGTACAAGGAATACCATACGGCGGGACAGATCGCGCAATGCCCGAAAATGATGGGCTTTCAGGCCCAAGGGGCGGCGCCGATTGTTCGAGGCCATGTGATCGAACAACCCCAAACCGTGGCGACGGCCATTCGTATTGGCAATCCTGCAAGTTGGAAACTGGCGTTGCAAGCGGTGGAGGAATCTTCTGGAGCGATTCAAATGGTGACGGATGAAGAAATTCTCGGGGCGTATCAAGCGCTCGCCAAAGAAGAAGGCGTCTTTTGTGAGCCTGCTTCTGCTGCCTCGGTGGCTGGATTGACCAAGTGCAGCCAGGCCGGGTTGTTGCCTGAAGGCGCCACAGTCGTCTGCACGTTAACCGGCCATGGACTGAAGGACCCTGATATTGCCGTTGAGATCTCACCCAAAGCCCGGACGGTCAAGGCCACACGGGAAGATGTTCTCTCTTTGCTACGACACTGAGCGCAAGACGACGACTCGCGTTTCCTGCCTTCCGACTACCCTAGGCGCTTCATCCAGAGTAAAAAGGCCGTGAGGTTCGGGGGCGTGTTTTTCAACAAGGCGATCGACGCATGGCACTATTAATCCAAAAATTCGGCGGGACGTCTGTTGGGAATATTGAGCGAATCCACCGGATTGCCGAACTGATAGAACAAACCTATAGAGCAGGCAACCAGGTCGTGGTGGTGGTGTCCGCCATGAGCGGGGAGACGGATCGACTGTTGCGGCTTGCCCATGAAATTACCCCGCAACCGGATGACCGGGAACTTGATATGCTGTTATCTTCCGGAGAGCGTGTGACCATTGCCCTGCTGGCGATGAAACTGCGGAGCCGTGGAATCAATGCGCGTTCATTTACCGGGCGTCAGGTTGGGATCGTGACCAACAGTTCGCACACACGGGCCCGTATTGCGAAAGTGATGGCCGATCCCGTGAAGCAGGCCCTTGCCAACGGGGTTCTGCCCATTGTGGCGGGGTTTCAAGGTGTCAACGAACGCGCGGAAGTCACCACGCTCGGAAGAGGGGGGTCGGATCTGACGGCCGTTGCGTTGGCCGCGACATTGCAGGCGGACCGATGCGTCATCTTTACCGATGTGGATGGAGTGTACACCACCGATCCCAACGTGGTTCCCTCGGCCAGGCGGATTCCGAAACTGTCCTATGAGGAAATGCTGGAGCTGGCGAGTTTAGGGGCGAAAGTGCTCCAGGCACGCTCCGTGGAATTTGCAGCGAAATACCACGTTCCGGTACAAGTAAAATCGAGTTTTCAGGAAGGAGACGGCACACTCGTGACGCATGAAGATATGGATATGGAACAGGCTGTGGTGTCCGGGGTCACAGGCGATCGGAACCAGGCCAAGATCACCGTTGTGGGCGTTCCGGACCGACCGGGTATTGCCGCGAACGTATTCGGCGTCGTGGCGGGAGCCTCCATTGTGGTGGATATGATTATTCAAAACGTGAGCCACCAGAATGCATTAACGGATATTTCCTTTACGGTGCCACGGAGCGATTTAGCGCGTGCCATAGCCTTGGTCAGACAGACAGCCGACGAAATTGACGCAAGGGCCGTCGAAGTCAAGGAGGAGATTGCCAAGGTGTCGTTGGTGGGAGTCGGCATGCGGTCCCATTCGGGAGTGGCCTCCCGGATGTTCCAAACGCTCGCTCGCGAAAAAATTAATATCATGATGATCAGCACGTCCGAAATTAAGATTTCCTGTGTATTGGATGAGGAGGATGTCGACAAAGCCGTCCGAGCTCTTCATCAGGAATTCGGGCTGGACAAGGCCCCTGAAAACACTGAGACTCCGTGAAACAGCCTTGAAAAAGAAAACATGATTCGAGTATGTACGTAGAGATGAACCTTTGGAACGGGCTGTTTCGGGCGATCGTGCAAGTCCGAAGCCGATACAGATCGAGAACATGATGACGGATTCGATCCCTTTAGAAATCTACGATACCACGCTGCGAGATGGCGCTCAGGCCGAAGATGTGAGTTTTTCGGTTGAAGACAAGGTCCGCATTGCGCAGAAGCTTGATGAGTTAGGCATCCACTTCATCGAGGGAGGATGGCCCGGGGCCAATCCTCGAGATATTGAGTTCTTTCAGGCCATCCGGGCGATTCCGCTTCAACACGCGAAAATTGTGGCCTTTGGCTCGACCCGAAAGGCCAATCAATCAGTTGATACCGATACCAATCTGCAAGCGCTCTTGGCGGCGGAAACCAAAATCATCACCATTTTCGGGAAAAGCTGGACCTTGCATGTCACGGAGGCGTTAAGCACCTCGTTGGAAGCCAATCTTGAACTGATTCGGGATTCCATCGCGTACTTGTGTGCCCATGAGAAACAGGTCTTTTATGATGCGGAACACTTCTTTGATGGGTTTAAGGCCGATTCCTCCTATGCGATGCAGACGATACAAGCGGCAGCCGATGGCGGCGCCGAACGGATTATTCTCTGCGACACCAACGGCGGCACCATGCCGTGGGAGATTCAAACCATTTGGGCGCAGGTGAAGCAGGTGTGTCGGGTCCCGTTGGGCATTCATGCGCATAATGATGCAGAAATGGCGGTGGCCAATACCTTGGTGGCTGTTCAGCAGGGAGCCAGACAAGTGCAAGGGACCATCAATGGGATCGGAGAGCGATGCGGGAATGTCAATCTCTGTTCCGTGCTGGCCAATCTCGAGTTAAAGATGAAGACCGAAGTGTTAGGAAGCGAGCGGATACAGCAACTCCGGAATGTCTCCAATTTTGTTTCGGAAATTGCGAACCTCCTGCCGAATAAGCGGCAACCCTACGTCGGGGATGCGGCGTTTGCCCATAAGGGGGGCGTGCACATCCATGCCGTTCAGAAAAATGCCCAAACGTATGAGCATATTGCTCCGGAATTAGTGGGCAATCGGCAACGGGTCCTGATTTCGGATAATACCGGGCGAAGCGGGGTGGCCCAGAAGGTGGAAAGTTTGGGCTTCAGCCTCTCCAAAGACCATCCGCATCTCCAAGAACTGTTGGCCCAACTCAAGAGCCTGGAACGAGATGGCTACCAGTACGAAGGGGCTGAAGGATCATTTGAGTTACTGGTCCGAGAAGCGATGGGAACGCATCGCCCCTTCTTTGAACTGTTGGGCTTGCGGGTCATCGTCGAGAAACGACATGCCGATGAGGGGCCGATTACAGAAGCCACAGTCAAAGTGAAGGTCGATCATATCGTGGAACAGACAGCGGCAGAGGGTGACGGGCCTGTCAATGCGCTGGATAATGCCTTACGGAAAGCTCTCGAAAAATTCTACCCCGAACTTCGCGAAGTCCAGTTGTTGGACTACAAAGTGCGCGTGTTGGCGGGTAGTCATGGGACCGGGTCAAAGGTCAGGGTGTTGATTGAGTCCGGCGACCATAAAAGTACCTGGGGTACAGTGGGTGTTTCAGAGAATATTATCGAGGCCAGTTGGCAAGCCTTGGCCGATAGCATTGAGTATAAGCTGCTAAAGGACAGGCCCGATGAGACGGTGGAATCGAGTAAGGGCTAATCCTTATGATTGTTCTTGACAATCCGGTGCCCGCTCGATAATTTGCAGGGCCAATCCAGGGAATCCCTCGCGAAAAAAGACGACCGATCGAAGGAAGTGACCACAAGGTCCGCCGAGACGATGCGCAAAGCCGATATTGCCAATCACATCTGTGAACAAGTAGGCGTTTCCAAAACCGAGGCCATGGGTTTGGTGGAGTATGTCTTGAATCGCATGAAAGGCGTGCTGCGCAAAGGCGAGGCAGTGAAAATTGCGGGATTTGGAAATTTTATGGTGCGAAGCAAAGGAGAGCGTAAGGGACGGAATCCTCGAACCGGTGAAGAAATTGCCATCACCCCTCGACGGGTGGTCACCTTTCGAGCGAGTCAAATCTTCAAAAGAGAAGTGAATTCGTAGGGCCATACGCCAACCTCATGCATCGGCCGGAAGGGAGGCCGTCGTTGGGAATACCCATGGCGAGTAAATTCCCGGACAAGGCGTTTTATAAGATTGGTGAAGTCAGTACGATTACGAAATTGCCGGCTTCCGTGCTTCGTTTTTGGGAATCCGAGTTCAGTTTCCTTCGTCCCAGAAAGAGTCAGGGGCGGCACCGGGTATATGATAAACAGACGATCGAAACCGTTCTGGAAATCAAACGGATGCTCTATGAGGAAGGCTATACCATTATGGGCCTCAAACGGTACTGGCGTCGTCGACGAGTGCGCGGCCAGGAGAGCACGTCGATTCCAGGTGGACAGGTGCAGCGAATCAGAGAGGAACTCCAAGATATCTTGGATCTTTTAAATGCCTCGAGTCGTCAAAAGACCGAGCAAACGACCTATCCGCATTAAACCGAAGAAAGGTTCGGACCTACCCCTTTCTCCAGTGGTTGAATCATTGTCGGGGCGTAGCGCAGCCCGGTAGCGCACTCGCTTGGGGTGCGAGAGGTCGGCCGTTCAAATCGGCTCGCCCCGACCATGACCATTGACCTTCCCTCCGGGCGGCATAAGATGTCGCTCTACACCGTTTTGCAGCCAGATGTTCGGGGCTGGGGTACAGGGGCCCGCAGGGCCACGTCCGGGCGGACATGGTTTTGGGGCCTTTTGCCGAAACAAAAGACCCTCGTCGCGCGGGGGCGAAACCCCGCAAATATAGCAGTCACGATGCGTGGGGATTAGGCTTGAAGATCATCCTCTTCTTCGATGAGATCTTCGCTCTCCGGCATGCCATAGGCCACAAATTTCGCATATGACAGATAAATGCTACTACTGTCTCTCATGGCCTTTGTTCCAGCGGTCATGCGTTCGAGTTTGCTGGCATCCGCCCCCTCTGTGGATTCGAGAGAAATCAGATATTGATCAAGGACTTCATTATAGCGTTGCATGGAACGTTCAACTTCTAAATAGGCCTGCATTAACTGGTCGTTCATGAGCGTACCTCCCAAATGTAGCGGCTCACCATACACAAGGCTCCTCCCAGGGTCAATATCCATCAACCTGTACCATTGAGGATCCGGGGAGGAGACGACGCCAAGACCATGAACTGGGAACTTCATATATGGGCCTTGCTCCTTACCACACCTATCATGATCGCGCTGTGGCTGGGATATCGATGGGTGCATAGGAATGCGGCGTTGGCGGATATGGGTTTTTGTGTGGGATTCGGCCTTGTGGCTATAAGCTTCGGTCTGATGACCACAGGTGACGTGAGTCACCGCCTGGTGGTGGCGATCATGGCAACCGGGTACGCGGTTCGCCTCGCGGCGTATATTGGGGCCAATCGAATCCTTGGTGTTGCCGAGGATCGACGGTACCAGTCTCTTCGTAAAAAATGGGGCAGTCAGGCCGAGCTCTATTTCTTCACGTATTTTGTAGGGCAAGCCGTTGCCATCGCTGTCTTGTCGATTCCTTTGCTGGTCCTGATGTCGAATCCTGACCCCGCATGGACTGTGTGGGAAGTTTTGGGGGTGGCCATCTGGGCCCTTGGGGTAGGAGGGGAAACAGTCGCGGATTATCAATTGAATCGATTTCGGCAGGATCCCGGGAATAGAGGCAAAACCTATCGACAGGGTCTGTGGAGATATTCTCGGCACCCCAATTACTTTTTTGAGGGGGTGCACTGGTGTGCCTATGTAGTGATGAGTATCGGATTGCCCGAATGGTGGCTGACGCTGCTGGGCCCGGTCGTCATGATTGGGGCCTTACTCAAAGTGAGCGGAATCCCTTTGGCTGAAGCACAGGCCTTAGCTAGTCGGGGCGAGGAATATCGAGCGTATCAACGGACCACCAATGCGTTCATCCCATGGTTCCCCAAGGACTAACCTGCCAGAGAAGTTCGCACCTTCCGGAATACAGTGTGACTAGTCGCCCTCAGGCTCGGTACTTCCGTGTTGGTGGGTCACTTCATCTTCTTCAAAGAGTTCAGCCATTTCTTGGGCAGTCACGTCGTCTTCATGAGGAACTGACACGACATGAATTTCCTTTTTGGCTTTAGGCGAGTCTGGCGAAGCGTCGTCCTTGTCAGGAGCCGGGGCTTGGGGTGGAGTAGAGGGCTCAGCGTCGTTCATGAGATTCCTGACTTATTCAAAGACTTCTAAAAAAGACTGTTCGGTGAAGGAATGTTGGCAATGTTCACAGGCCACAAAATAAAGAGACTCCCGCACGGACATGATAATGCGAAAATTAAGCGTGACCCCCCGATTGCTGCACAGGGGACAGGAAATTTCTCTGAGCCAGTATTTCACGTCAGGCTGGGTTTGGAGATAAAACTCCATATCCGTGTAGACCGGAAAGTTATAATAGCAGTCCAGGCAGATGCCCTTCCATTCCCCGTCGTCCTTCATGGATCGGCTATCAATGCCAAACCGACTCTTTTTGCATATGGCGCATTTTGCATGGCTGAGGCGGTCTTGAACGTATTGGACATCGAGTCGGGACACCGTTATAACCTACTTTCTGATGAAGGGCAGTCGAGGGTTCTGTCAGCAGTATAGAAGCCTCAGAGGGTTCGCGCAACCGAGCGGCCTCTCAGGGCCGGCTTCCTGCTAGTCTTTCGTTCGTGTCCGGAGGATCGCCATGCCAGAACTTCCAGAGGCCGAAGTGGTTCGGCAGCAATTACACGCAGCCCTAGTTGGGGCCACCATTGATCATATCTGGATCGGACGGGAAGATATCATACGGCAAGGCCTGGAGTCTCTTTCTTGGTATTCCGGCGCGCGTGTTGCCGAGGTGCAGCGGCATGGGAAGAGTGTGGTCCTAGTCTGCGAGCGAGATGCCGAGAAACGGGTTGTGGTGGCGGAACTTGGCATGACGGGTCTGTTGCTCTTCACTCGTGCATCGATCCCAAGCGTGAAGCATGTGCATATGATCATGAGGCTGGCCAATGGGCCGCAACCGGAGTTGTGGTATTGGAATGCCCGTCGATTCGGCAGGTTGTATCTTCTGGATCAGGAAGCCTGGAAGGCCTATCACCAACGACGCTTTGGTTGTGATCCGTTGACAATGACCGATGCGGAGTTTGTGGCCTTGATCAAATCCTGCCGTGGCCGCGTGAAGGCCGTGTTGTTGAATCAACAACGGATCGCCGGCATTGGGAATATCTATGCCAATGAACTGTTGTTTCGGTCCGGTATCCATCCACATGCTCGTGGGTATCGCGTGTCGAAGAGAAAAATCCACGTGTTGTTTGAAGAGATGCAAACCGTGCTAAAGGAAGCGATCCTCATGGGAGGATCGTCCATTCGTAATTTTCTGGCGCCGGATGGGAGCCTGGGACAATTTCAAAGTCGGCATCTGGTGTATCAAAAGAAAGGCGCGCTTTGTCCAAACGGCTGTCAGACCAGGATCCATTGCCTCATGGACGAACGCTCTTCGTTTTTTTGTCCGACTTGCCAGAAGCGGTAAGGTGAATGTTCTGTCTGTTCCTCTTGCCTGTCTTGGCAATACGCCCTGCCTTTGTGACAGATCTTTTTCTTGTGGGCCCGTGAGCCCCTTTGTTACAATACCGCCAACGTATCTTGTCTCCCTTGAACCAAAACGCTTACGTGCGAAAAGTCAAACTTCGTGAAGGGGTCGATCTTTCCAATCTGTTTGGCCCGAGAGACTTACATCTCCGGTTGATTGAAGATAGCCTTCACGTACGTGTGTCGGCCCGTGGCAATGAGGTGACCCTGGAAGGGCAGTCCGAAGCGGTCGGTCGGGCCGAAGTGCTGCTGTGCGAATTGGCCGAACGCACAATCGGTCGACGCCAGATACGATCAGAAGACGTCACCCGAGCCCTCAAGGCGACGGAAGGCAACCAGCCCGAAACATCTTCCTTCCTGGATACGGCGCAAATTCTCACGCCCAAAGGGTGGGTGGTTCCGAAGACCCCCTCGCAGCAGATCTATCTCGAAGCCATTCAGCAACATGACTTAGTGATCGGCATTGGTCCGGCAGGAACGGGGAAGACGTATATGGCCATGGCCATGGCCCTCGCGGCGCTGACGAAAAAGGAAGTGCAACGGATCGTCTTGGCTCGCCCGGCTGTGGAGGCCGGTGAGCGATTGGGGTTTCTTCCGGGTGATATGTTCGCCAAGGTGCATCCGTACCTGCGTCCTTTGTATGATGCCTTGTATGCCATGATGGATGTGGAGCGAGCGAATCGCCTGATCGAACGAGGGGACATCGAAATGGCACCCTTGGCGTTTATGCGGGGCCGGACCTTAAACGATGCGTTTGTCATTTTAGATGAAGCCCAAAATGCCACGGCGGAACAAATGAAGATGTTTCTCACGCGGTTGGGATTTAATTCCAAAGCCGTGGTGACCGGAGATATTACACAAGTCGATTTGCCGCCCGAGCGCCCTTCAGGGTTGATTCAAATTTCTGAAATATTGCGAAATGTGGACGGGATCAAATTCGTGTATTTCCAAGATCGTGATGTGGTCCGACATCGGTTAGTGCAAGATATTATCAAGGCCTACAACCAACATGGAAACGGAACGGGCACAGGTGTGACTTCTGCAGCAACTGATGAATGAATGTGGCAGAAGGCAGGACCGTGCAGTTCCTTCCATCAATCCGGGCGAACGTTCTTTTTCCCCGGCCCCTTAGTGATTCGTGTCTGTCAGTATTCAGTGCCAATTGAAAAGTGTGTCGGTTCGTCAGAGGACACTGCGTCGCATAACCATGACACTCTTGCGGCTCCTTGACGAGGCCGAGGCCGAAGTCTGTATTGGGTTGGTCGGCGATACGAGGATGCGACGGTTGAACCGAACGCATCGGAAGCAGGATCGAACCACGGATGTCTTGGCGTTTGCCTATCGGGAAGCCCAAACCGGTGTTTCTTCCCTACTCGGGGATGTCGTGATTTCGGTTCCCACGGCCAGACGCCAAGCCAAAGCGTTGAACCATTCCTTGGATGAAGAGGTGCTGCGGTTACTTATTCATGGAATGCTGCATTTGGTCGGCTATGACCATGAGCGGAGCAGGCGGCAGGCTCAACGTATGCGACGAAAAGAAACAGAGCTTTTTGAAACACTCGCCCCCGTGCCGACGTTGGTGGTTGAAGCCTGATACGTGAATCTTCCCCCTCGCCCCAGGGAGAGGGGGGAATGGTCAACAAATGAGCGAACACATACGGGGATCACAACACCATGGGCTGGATTGATCGACTGAAAGAAGGGTTGGGGAAAACGCGAAAGGGCGTCCAGCACTCGTTGATGCAATTGATGGGACGTGGCCTTGAGCCCGGGGTGTTGGAGGAAGTCGAAGCATCGTTGTTAGGAGCGGACATCGGCGTTCGCACGGTGGATCGTCTGATAGAACGGCTTCGGGCGACAGGGGGGGGAGATCCTCGGGAATCCATTCAGGAGTTGAAACAGGCGATGGCGGACATTTTGGCGTCCGTGGAATCGAAGCCGATTGACGAGCTCATCCGAACGGGTCCCAAACCGTTCGTGATTTTGGCGGTGGGCGTCAATGGTGTGGGGAAAACCACGAGTATGGCGAAATTGGCCGGTCGACTGCGCAAGCAGGGGTTGATCCCGCTTCTCGTGGCAGCGGATACCTTCCGGGCTGCAGCCATCGAACAGTTGGAAGTGTGGGGCAAGCGAATCGGGGCCGATGTGATCAAGCACCGACAAGGGGCGGATCCGTCGGCCGTGGTGTTTGACGGGCTTGTGGCTGCAAAAGCCAGGGGCGTGGACGTCATGTTGATCGACACGGCCGGCCGGCTTCATACGAAGGTCAATTTAATGGATGAACTGAAAAAAATGAAACGGGTGCTTGCTCGTGAATTCCCCGGGGCCCCTCATGAAGTGCTGCTCACGCTTGACGGCACCATTGGGCAAAATGCCGTGGCCCAAGCCAAACAATTTCATGAAGCCATCGGCGTCACGGGATTGGCCCTGACAAAGCTGGATGGGACGGCAAAAGGCGGGGTCGTGGTGGCCATTGCCGAGGAATTGGCCATCCCGGTTCGATTAATCGGAATCGGCGAAAAGGAAGAAGACTTGCAGGACTTTCATGCGCAAGCCTTTGCCGAGGCCCTCTTGGAGGTCAACCCTTCATGAGGCGGGTAGGCATGACGATCGGAGGAGTGTGGGGAATCAGTATGCTCATGAGCCTGACCGTGCAAGCCGCCGACGTCACCATTCAGCATCACGATTTGCATATCGAACTCCAGCCCGAGAGCCACACGATCATTGCTCGTGATACGATCCAATTGGCCGGTCGTCCGGATGCCGAGCAGATGCTTCATGTGCAATTAAACCCGGATTTGGAAATCGAAGAAATTGTATTGGCGGATGGACCGCTACTGTTTTGGGAGGAAGCTCTGCATTCGGGTAAAACCAAACAGGGAGCATCTCGATGGACGCGCACCATAGAAATCCGACTGCCGGAGGTGTCTCCTTCACGCGATGCAATGCGTGTACACATATCCTATCGTGGGCACATTCAGGATGCGCCCGCGGCTTCACCGGGCCTGCGGTTTGTTCGCCCCGACAAAACCTTGGGATATATCGGTGAAGAGGGCGTCTATTTAACCTCGGAAACCGCCTGGTACCCTGACATCTCTGGGTCGTTCGCCACGTTTCGCGTCACGGCGACCGTGCCCACAGGGTGGAGAGCGGTGACCCATGGTCAAGAAGTTTCCTTTACAAAAGGGAAGACCACGGCGACATCCGAGTGGAACGTGCGTGCCCAAACCGAAGCCTTGACGTTGGCGGCGAATCGATTCGTGAAACGAGAGTCTCAGTGGAATGGAATTGAAATCGCGACATATGTATTTCCCGAGGACGCGCATATCTCCGAGCAGTATTTGGAAGCCACAGCGCGCTATCTTGAGTGGTATACGAAACTGCTCGGCCCGTATCCGTTTCCCAAGTTTGCGGTAGTCGAAAATTTCTTTCCCAGCGGCATCGGGCTGCCGTCCTTCACGTTGTTAGGCAGTCGGGTGATGAAGCGAGGCTATACCCAACCCTATTCCCTGGGGCATGAGGTGGTGCATTCGTGGTTGGGGAACTCGGTGCATAATCGTTTCGGGACGGGAAATTGGGTGGAAGGGCTGACGACCTATCTCGCAAACTATTATTACGACGAACGGGTGGAGGGTGAGGAAAAGGCGGGGGCGCATCGCAGACGGATGATCATGGAATATAATTTGTATGTGCAGTCGGCTGACGACTATCCGGTGGTGCAATTTCATCATAAAGAGAACCGCGTGGATAATGCGATTGGATACCAAAAAACCGCCATGATTTTTCACATGTTACGGCGCGAACTCGGCGACCAGGGCTTTTTTCAGGCGATTCGTACAATGATAGCCGACTATTCGGGAAAATTTGCCGATTGGCCTCAGTTGCAGCGGGTGTTTGAAGACACGTCGGGAAAAGAGTTGTCATGGTTCTTTACCCAATGGGTGCACGGGAGCGGAGCGCCGCACCTCCAGATTGCTCAAGCGCATGTCGAACGCGATTCCCGAACAGGCTATTGGGTATCCATGAAGGTGACGCAAAAGGGAACTCCCTATCGCCTGCGTGTTCCTGCGGTGATTCAGTTGGAACAAGGGCAGGAGTATCGCACCTGGGTTGATATTCAGGGAAACGAGCAAACCATGGCTCTTTGGGTTCCGGCCAAACCCATTCGATTGCAACTCGATCCGGCGTATCAGACTTTTCGGTGGCTCGATCGTCAAGCCATGAGTCCGATGCTCAATGGATGGGTAACGGACCAGCGTCGAGCGGTGCTGTTGGCTTCGACCATGTCCGAACCCGAGCAGCAGGGCTTGCAGCCGGCGGTCGACCGGATCCGATCGCAAAATGACGACACGGCATGGATGGATGAACGGACCTCATCGATCGAGGCGCAATCGGTGTTGGCCATGGGCCATCCCCAAACCAATCCATGGATTGGCAGAATCCTTCAATGGTGCGGTCCGCAGGTCAGGCTGCGTGAACAGAGCATGACGATTCAGGGAACCACGTACTCGGGGGATCACGTGGCCGTGCTGGTCAATTGTGCCAATCCCATCCATCCCGGACATGTGGGCACGGTCTTCTTCGGATTCTCCCCGAAGGCCATTCAAGGGCTTTCCCGGTTATTGTTTTTTTATGGATGGGATAGTTATCTTGTGTTTGAAAATGGAAGGGTCACCGCGCGAGGCTCGTTCGATCCACCGATGGATGATCTGACAATCGCGTTCCACGAAGACTAAGGAGAACGATGCACAACATGAGACAGACGGGAACGTTCAGGTGGATAAGCGGATGGATGGGAAGCGTAGCCTTGTGTGTCCTGATCCTGGCCTTAGGCGGAATACCGGCTTGGGCCGACGAATCGCCACCTGGTTCCGGCAAGGTCGAACGGCATTTACGCAATATCCGGCAACTGACCGTGGGCGGCAAAAATGCCGAAGCCTATTTTTCCTTTGACGGGTCGCGTTTAATTTTTCAATCCACCAAGGATCCGGCCAGCCAAACGCTCGGAGCATGTCATCAGATGTACGTGATGGATCTAGACGGTAAAAATATCCACCGGGTGAGTACGGGTTATGGCGCTACGACCTGCGGATACTTTTTCCCCGGCGGGCGACGGGTCCTGTATTCCTCAACCCATTTGGCCGATTTGCAATGTCCTCCCAAGCCCAAGCGGGGCCCCAAATATCGTTGGGTCTTGGATGACTATGAAATTTTTTCCGCGCGCCTGGATGGCCGCGAACTCCAGCGTCTCACGTTTTCGCCCGGATACGATGCGGAAGCGACCATATCTCCCAATGGGAAAAAAGTTGTTTTTACATCGGTGCGGAACAACGATATTGATCTGTATTCGATGAATATCGATGGAACCGGCGTCAAGCGGCTCACCCACGACATCGGCTACGACGGCGGGGCGTTTTACTCTCCCGACAGCAAGCGGATCGTGTATCGGGCGCAGCACCCCAAAACGCCGGATGAACGTGAGGCCTATCAAGAATTATTGAACCGGAATCTGGTGGAACCGGGAAATCTGGAACTATTTGTGATGAACGCCGATGGGTCGGGTAAACAGCAGGTGACCCAAAACGGCGCGTCCAACTTTGCGCCGTTTTTTCATCCTGACGGCCACCGGATTATTTTTTCGTCGAGTGGGAGTAAGGCTGCAAAAGCAAAAGGTCGGCCATCGTTTCATGTCTATCTTGTGAACGACGATGGCACAGGGTTGGAACAAATCACCGTTGAAGGCCACTTTAACAGTTTCCCCATGTTCTCTCCCGACGGCAAACTGCTCGTATGGGTCTCCGACCGCAACGCCAAAGGCCCAGACGAATACAACGTATTCCTCGCCGATTGGGTTCCCTGACTTTTGGCGGCCTCTCCGTAGTTGTAGCCGCGCCATCTCATGGCGCCATTTCCCGGCGCCTGCGGGCGAGGCTGCGCCCCGGTCCCGAACTCTGTTTGGGGGGCGAGGACTGTCTGAGCGAAGCGAGTTCCGCAGCCCAAGCAATCGGGACTGGGGCAAAGGCACCCGGAGGGCCACGCCCGGGCGCCCATGGTTTTGGGTCCTTTTGTCGAAACAAAAGGACCTCGTCGTGCGGGGCCGAAACCCCGCGAATACCTCCCATTTTGTGGTACCATTCGGCGTAGCGGCGTGTTCAACCAGCAGCGAGAGGTCTCGTGTCCCGATTCAAAGCCCTCAGTGTCGTTTCCCTCTCCAGCGGTATAGTTCTCTTCTGTCTTTACCAGCTTTCCCAATTAGATTTTCAGACCATTTTATTGGTTCGGTCCCTACAGGACCCGTTCGTGGCACGCCTGGGGACTATCGGCAATCGGTTGGGAGATGGACTCACGTTGGTGCTCCTGTGCGTGGGGCTTGGGGGCATCGGGTATCTCTGGAAGAAAAAGGCGTGGCAACAGGCCGGGATCGATGGGCTCGTTGCGCATGCCCTGGCAGGAATCGCCGCGCAAATCCTCAAGCATCTCATTGGACGTCCCCGTCCACGATTCACGCATCAAGATGCCTTTGACTATGGCCCGTCATGGCAAGGGGGGCTTGATGCGTTTCCATCAGGGCATGCCTCGGCTTCGTTTGCCGTGGCAACGGTGCTGACGCGGTATTTCCCCGAATGGAGAGGGGTCTGGTATGGCGGCGCCTTCTTTGTCGGCATGGCTCGTGTGGTTCGCGGTTCCCACTTTCCCACCGATGTGCTGGGCGGGGCGGTGCTGGGGTTCCTCATCGGCTATGTGTGTGCGCGCGCGCTTAAGGAGTGGCGGCTGAATATTCTACAAGCGTTGCCGCAAACCCTCCCGTTTATGATCGGCGGTTGTGCGTTGTTCTGGAGCATTTTCAGTCATCCGACCCCAAGTGATCTTGCGAACGGCCTGTTCTGGGCAGGGCTGCTGTTGTTCGTATTAGGGATCGGGACTCGGTGGATGCTGGCTTGGCAGGGGAACGGGAACGTCCCTCAGAGCGTTTCTCGAACAGTGTTTGCCAATATCGTGATTGCGCTGGGCATGGCGATCAGTATCCAAGCGTTGTGGGTGGTCATGGTGACCCTCTTGGCCTGCGTCGTCTGGTGGATGAAAGATCAGCTGGATGGAAAACCAGCGGAAGCCCCGAGGTTGTTACACGAAGCATGGCTTACGAGTGCGTTGGTCATCGTGATGGT
Source organism: Nitrospirales bacterium (assembly GCA_965247845.1). GTDB lineage: Bacteria > Nitrospirota > Nitrospiria > Nitrospirales > UBA8639 > Bin75. Next base: position 1,924,359 of record OZ252040.1, read on the forward strand.
GACATTGCAGGGCCTCCACGGTTTAGTGCCGTAGCAAGCAATCACCCATGATCCCCCGGAGTATCCCCAACCATCGGCTCACGAGACAAAAGGAGAAAGCCGTACCGCTGGAGAATCGGCGGGAAAGAATCGATGGGGTGGGGCAGGCGCTCATGAAGGTTGGCCTGCAGGATGACCATGATGCGGCCGTCCTTTTTGACATGGGGCAAAAATTTCTCGTGGTCGCCCGGATTAATGAAATGAACTTTCCGTTTTGCATAAAACGTTAATGACGGCAGTTTTCGTCCATATTGAATGAGCGTGTCATGAGGGCCAAGATTGAACCCAGCGATGGTCGCCAATTCCTGGGGAGGGTTGATGAAATATTTCCCAAAGCGCGGCAAGGCAAACAAAATCACGATGAGAAGAAACAGCCCCATCATCCCTGACAGCACCCAAAAGGCCTGTGGCCGACGGATTTCCTCCCAAACAAAGTGACGAAAGATCGCCACGCCCAGAAACACGACGACACCCAACACGATCGGCGTTGTCCCCACGCCGATCTTTTCCGCGGCTGGAAAATGCACGGCAATTTGTTGTCTCACGCCTTCATAGATGACCGGGGCGGAAACCAGCACAATGCTCAGAACGTATCCGGTCACGAGGACGAGGCGCGTCGAGACGGTAAGGCCTGCAGGCAAGGCGTTTTTGAGGAAACGAGACCAGAGGACGGCCACCAACAGAGCGGCCGGTGGATACAGGGGCAGGATGTAATGGGGAAGCCGAGTGGCGGAGATGGTGAAAAAGAGAAAGATGCCGGAGATCCACAGCGCGCAGAATAACAACAATCCCGGCTCGCCTCGCGCGTCCATTGCTCCCATCCGAAACAACTTCCACTCTTTCAGTGTTTGCCATAAGGCGGCTGGGAGCAATCCACTCCACGGGAAAAAGCCGAGCAGGAGAATAGGGAAATAAAACAAAAGAGTCCCGCCGTGCCCCTCCATGGGACTCGCAAAGCGTCCGGTGGTATTGGCTTGGGCCGCGGCGGCATAGTCCGCGCCGTGGATGGCCAGCATGGCGAGGTACCAGGGCGCGGCAATGAGAAAACAGAGGGTCCAGCCGAGTAGTGGCCGACCTTCTGCGAAATAGGTTTTCCACTGTCGAGTGAGGGTCAAATACGGAACGACGCCCAACAAGGGAATGATAATACCCAACGGTCCTTTGGCTAACGTGCCCAGCGCCATGCCAATATAAAACAGCCACAAGAAACGCCGGTCGCGACCCGCGCCGCAAAAGCCCAGCCAGAAGCCGTAGGTGGCCAGTGTGGTAAAAAAAACCAATTCCGGGTCGGTCAGGACCAGGCGGTGAATGCCCACGAATTCCACATTCAGCAGGAGGATGAGTGAGCCACAAAACGCGAGAGTCGGTCCCAGCAAGCGATGAAGAAAGAGGTATTGGAGAACGAGCAACGCGAGTCCGAAAAGAGCGGATGGCAGCCGAGCCGTCAGGTCGTTCACGCCAAACAGGGCATAGGTGCCGCCGATGATCCAGTACGTCAACGCCGGTTTGGCGTATCGCGGCTCATAATTCAGTGTGGGAGAAATCCAGTCCCCGGTTTCGAGCATTTCGCGTGCGGCCCCTGCATTGCTGCCTTCGTCGTGATCGGTAAGGCCCATGTCGGCAAGCCCGAGCAGGAGCAGCAGACACCCGCAGATGAGCAGAAACACCAGATGAAGAGTTCGCGTGGAAAACGGTGTGGAGCGTTCTTCAACCGACACGGAGGGATCAGTCACGAGTTGTTCGCTTTCGGTGTCTATAGATCAGCATCAAATTCCGCAGGTAGACGAATGCGCCGGTTCCCTGTCCGATAATAAAGACCGGGTCGTGGCGATAGATGGCATACGCCAACACAATCAGGCCGCCGGCCAGACTCATGTACCAAAAAGCCAGGGGGATTTGACTCTCCGCTTTCCGTTCGGACGCGATCCACTGAACAACCCAACGAGAAAAGAACAGGCCTTGTCCGAAAAATCCAATACCCAGCCAGATGCTTTCCACCGGCGTCAGGTTGCTGAAGTAAGCGCTTATGCCGGACAGGAGTTCGCTCATTGATCAATACAAAGGCTTAAAGCGTTTTTGTAGCAGCGCCATCTCATGGCGCGCTCTTCTAGGCCGCATCAGATGACGGTCAACGAGGCTGCATTTGCCTGTTTTGCCGCGCCGATTGGAATGGAGCGGTCAAAGGTGATAAACCGGCACTCGTTTTCGACAGCCAGTGCCAGAAGATAAATGTCCGTTAGCTGACGGGGACTCAGCAAACGCCCATGGTCAATGGTGTCAGGGTTCAGAAGACTGACGTTGTCCGTGATAAAGCGATGATGCTTTGTGGAAACCGCTTTTTGCAGCCTCGCGACAATTTCAGTAACGTGGACTGCGTTAGGATAGCGAGGTTGTGACATAATCCTGATACAGCCATTCTGGGTAAGTGGGCAGGAAGCCCAGCCATGGGCGATGTTTTCTTCCAACCATCCTGTGGTCTCCACGTGGTGTACATGATCTTCATCGAATAGAGCAATAAGGACGTTGATATCCAGTAATGCCCGCATTGCTTAATCGCCCAATTCTTCCCGGAGCGTATTAATATGCTGATTGGTCACGACGCCACCACGGGAAGGAACAGGTTGGAAACCATAAATATCCTCGTTCAATGCCGTTTTCGTTTGCGCATGGCTGGCGCGCGCGCTCATGGCTTGGCGCAGCAATTCCGAAATGACCTGACCGGCTGTCTTGTGTTCCCGTTCCGCCAACTCTTTAGCTGCGACAAGTAGTTCGGTATCAATGTTCAAGGTTGTACGCATCACATGTCTCCAATCATCACATATATGACAGATCATCATACATCAAACATCAAGCATCTTCAACGTTGATTGGTTGCCGCTTCGAGGACTTCTGTATTCTGTAGTGAGCGGATTGAAACCGGATCACTGCGATGGGTGAGGCTGATGTGGATCATGGCGAGTCGTGCGAGGCGGCGTCGGCGGAATCAGTCGGCTTGTGAACAATTTCATGCCGCAAACATCGCCTTTGCATCCATTGGACAGCCAGGAGATCGTACAGGCCGGCAAAGAGGCGATTGCCGATTCCGTATTTGGAATGCCCATGGGCTCGCGGGAAATGTTGAACAGGTACTTCGGTCACGGAAAATCCATACATCTTGGCGAGCGCCGGAAAAAACCGGTGCATGTTGTGAAAAAGAGGAATTCGCTCGATCACCGGACGCCGAAAGATTTTCAATGAACAGCCGGAGTCGTGAATGCCGTCGCGGAGTATGACGTTCCGAGCCAGGTACGCAAGACGTGACGAGATGCGCCGAATGAACGTGTCGAGCCGTTGTTGGCGGCGTCCACACACGAGATCGTAGTCTTTTATCAACGGCAGCAGTAGGGAAATATCCGCGGGATCGTATTGAAGATCGCCGTCCAATGTGGCGATCAATTCGCCTTGGGCATGGCGAAAGCCCGCAGCGAATGCTGCGGTTTGCCCGTGGTTGCGATCGAAATGAATCACCCGGACCTCCGGGGTGTGTTGGCGGATCTCATCTAACAAAGCGGAACTGCCGTCCGTGCTGCCGTCATCCACGTACAAAATTTCAAACGGGGCGCTGCACGACTGCTCCAGACTTCCCAAGACCTTCGTCAGTTGAGTGGTTAATGTCTGAAGGTTGTCCCGCTCATCCTTGATGGGGATCACCATGGAGAGCCAGGGTGGGGGGGAGTGAGTCATGCGCGGTGCCGGGGTAATACGTTCAGTTTCGTGTGCAGGGTATCAACGCTGAGGCGCGTTTCGAAATGGGAGGAACGTTTTTCACGAAGCTGGGTGCCTATTTTACTCATCGCCGTAAAACGGGTCAAACCCATTTCTGGAATAGTGACTAAGCGGGCGCGGAGAGACGTGCGTTATGGAGGTTCAGGTCTTTGGCGTAACCGTGAAGTGCAAAGTGCCCATACGGGTGACCTCGTTGGCTTCGAACCCCACAAATATTTCGACTCGGTAGAGTCCTGGAATCCAGCCTTCTTGCGACGGCGCAAAGAACTTGAGGTAACCGCTTTCATCTTCCACCGTCAGATAGGCGGCTTCTTCATCGGTGAAGGTCTCCCCGGACAAACCCGGCACCTTCTCCGGAAATAAGCGCCCGATGACTTGATACGCGGTATAGTGCTGAAACACGCGAAACACGACATGAACCGCCAATGCATCGGAAGGGAAGTCCTCGGTTGGATGGATGGGGTAATAGCGGTGCCCACGCCGAAAGTCCAAATCTTCTTCAAAGCTTTCCGCCAGGGTGATATGAAGAAACAGTCCGCCGGGTGGCTTGTCTAAGAGATTGGATGAGTCGGGTGTCGGGTTCTTGTAGTAGTCCATTGGGGCGGGAACCATTTCCTCTGGAATCGGGGGAATGGTATCGAACTGGGAAAAGCCGTGTTGGGTTTCGTCGGGACTAAAGGGAGCCGGGGGCGTGCCTTGGGCCAAGACCGAACCCGAAAGGCACAGGAAGAAAAGGGCGCCGTACAGATGCGCAGAAAACAAGAAAGGCAGTCTCACGCAAAGATTCCTTCTCTATCCTGTAGCGGCGCCATTCCCCGATCAGGGCCGGGGACAGGCTCATGGCGCCGGTTCCAAATATTTGTAGCGGCGGGATCTCATCCCGCCTTCTTCTAGGCGGCATAAGATGCCGCCGCTACAGAGAAAGGCCGCATGAGATGCGGCCCTACGTATTCATTGAATATGCCGTCATCATAACAGGCAGAAGCGTTCCCTTGCGAGGCGAAAAACGCCTTTGATAGAATCGACTTCCTTTCAGAGGTCCCCTAATCATAAATGAGGCGGGTGTATGGTTGATCAAGTTGCTGAGCAAGTTGCTGAGAATGAAGAAGCGTTACCTCAATTATTAGGGGATTTCGCGCCGATTGATGTCTGGCAACAGCATATGAATACCGTGTTCTATGGTCTGCGAGGCGAACGCCTGCGAGAACTCTATCAAACCTTTGCCGCGGCGGATTACCGCCTGGCGTATGCCTTGGCCGCGGATTATGTGGAACGAGCCACCAAACGCCAAAAAGCCAATCCCGATACAGGAGCCACCCCGCTCACCATTATGGAATGGGGATGCGGCAATGGTAATTTGGCCGCCTGCTTTCTCGATCGTGTCAAAGCCCTCGATCGAGACGCGACGCTCTATCCGCGTCTTCAGTATGTGCTCATTGATGCCTCGGATACCGTGCTGGCAAGCGCCAAGGCGAATGCGGAGTTGGCCAAACATCAAGACCGGGTGCAATTCGTTCACGCCAAAGTGAACGAGCTGCAATCGTATCGCGATGGATCGGTCGATCGGATTTTCTGCAATGAATTGTGGGGCGAGTTGCCGACCAAACTCTTGCTGCGCAAGGTCGGGGACGTCATGGAAGAACACATCCGCCCCAACTTAAAGGAAACCAGACTCAAAGATTTTCCTGATTGGCCGGGGTTCGTTCAGGCATTCGAGCAAGCCGATATCGCCGGGCTCAAAACGCTTCCAACCTTTTTAGAGGATATTGTGTGGGAACGGGAGTATCACAACATCGAGGCCAAAGACATTTCGTTCCGTCGCCTGATCACGGATTTCTTAAAACTCTTTAGCGAAGAACTCTTAATGCCCGTGAATATCGGCGCAGCCTCCTCCCTCAAAGAAGCGTATCGGTTGCTGGCCCCGGATGCCCTTGGGTTTAGCAGCTTCGATGCCGGCACGGCAGACGAAGCCGTACTCAATGATCCGGAAAAACCCTGCTACAACCTCGTGGGAGGGCAATTTAGTTTCATGGTCAACTTTGCGTTGCTGGAAGACGTGGCCAAACAGGTCGGCGGGGGACAGGTGACGGTCGAGCCGCAAAAAGAATTTGTCGGAAGAAGCCTCGGGGGCAATGTCATGAGTTTCATGGATGTGCTGGCCTCTCATCCAAATTTGCCGCAGGGCGGACCATGGGAAATCGATCGATTGATCTTGAAAACGATCGAGGCGGTGAATGCCGGCTATGCAAGTCCCTATGAACGAACCATTGAATTGCCCGTTGATCCCACGACCCCGGAGGAGACACGTCGGGAGTTGGAGCAACTACTGGAACGGCAGGCAAAGCACGGAGTCGCGGATACCGTGGCCTATCTCACGGAAGAGGAGGTCATGAGTGTGGCAGGTCCCCTGGAGGGACTGGGCTACGACCGAGGCATTCTCCAAGCCGCGTTCATGGCCCCACCGCAACCCGTTGATTATTTCCATTTTCAGATAGGCCCTGACAAACAGTAAGGGAAACGGCACACCAGATTCTTCGCTACGTTGTGAAGCGTCAAGTCAAATTTTTGTAACTTTTTTGTGGATTTCTTCATCATGTGCTAGTATACTGCGCACGTTTGGTACGCGCTGAGTGTACGCGCCGAAGCAATAGTCCTATCAAGAGGTTGAAAGATGATTGGTTCCTTTGGGTGGATGGAATTATTACTTATCCTGTTCATCGTCCTCATTATTTTCGGGGCGGGAAAAATCCCGCAACTGGGAGAAGGATTAGGAAAAGCCATCAAAGGGTTCAAAAAGTCGATTAATGAAGCGGACGCCATGGATGTAACCCCGCAGGAAGATGCGGGCATGGAAGCAACGGGGGCACCGCAGCCAGGCCAAATCGCCGAGCCGGCCATGGCGCAAAACGCCGTACCCCCGGCAGGGGAGGCAGTACAACAGCCGGCACCGGCGCCTCAGCCTGAAGCGCAGGCGCAAGAAACCAGGCAGGCATAACGCATTAACGTGACGGGGAAAAGCGATGTTTGGCCTGGGGGCAATGGAAATCCTGATTATTTTGATTATTGCCTTTCTGTTGTTCGGGCCCAAGGAATTGCCGGAAATCGGAAAGCAGGTAGGGAAAGCCGTCAAGGGGTTTAAAGAAACCGCGGATGATTTACGACAGTCGGTCGAGCCGGAAATTCAGACGATTCAGCAAGAAGTGAAAATGGTGGAGCAGGATCTGCAATCATCCATGAAAGAAGCGGAAGACTCCATCAAAGGCGCAGGCGACGCGGCTTCCGCCGGTATCAACGAAGGAAACAAACCAGTCTAAACGAGCCGGGCGCTGTCACATGTGGAAGCAAGGCGTGGGAAAATTTCATCAATCAAACACGGGCCTGCATCATTTTTAACACGGACTTAAGAAGGAAATACCTGAGTCGGAGAGAAAAAAATAAGTACATTCACGGTATTGCAATAAAATCTATTTTGGCATACATTTAGCACTTATTTTTTAATGCGACACAAAAACAACGGGTGGCAACCCAATTAGAGAACTCAACTTAGCAAAGGAGGTGGGGGGGAAATCAGAAAGAACGGGGAAATGCCATTTTCCCATTATTAACGAAGATCTGAAGTCCCGGGCCGAACGTAAAGCACATAGAAAAAAGTGAAAGTAGTAGAAAGTCGTAATAATAAGTCGTAACAAAAAGAAGTCATTATCATGGGTCGGCAAGAACATGCTGCCCGCAGGGGGAATTAACTTACAGGAGGAGTGACAAATGAAAGGATTGAACAACGGTATCAAATGGACAATGGCTGCGGTCCTGTTTGCAGGGCTCACGGCTGTTCCAGCTATGGCGGAGAAAACCACTCCGGCCACGGATAAGAACTCGGCCGTGCCGGCGGTGCCGCGCGCGATTCCGGATCTGATTCCGTATCACAAATTTGATCCGCCCAACAGCAAGCTGTTTGACATCAACAAGTTGACCATCTCGGGTGACATGCGTGTCCGGCCGGAATTCCGGAACAACACCACCTTTGGGGCGACGAAGGCCAACACGTTTTTCGTGCAACAGTGGACGCGGTTGGGCTTCAACTACTCCATCTCGCCGGACGTCACCTTCTTCTTCCAGGCGCAACATTCCAAGAATTGGGGGGTCGCTTCAGGGGATGGATCAGGGACCGACGCCAATGCAACCAGTGGGACTCTCTTCGCCCGGCAGGCCTTCATGCTGGTCCGGAATTTTCTGGTGCCGAACCTCACCGTGAAAGCCGGGCGGCAATTGGTGGTCTGGGGCAACCATCGCATGTTCGGGCATTTCGACTGGAACAACGTGGGATGGACCCACGACGGCGTGACCGCCAACTACAAGCTCGGCAAGACCACCAACCTGCAAGTCGGGTGGTTGCGGACGAAGGATAGGAACGACTGTACGACTCCGACAGCAGGCTTGTGTATTAATACTGGTGATCGTGGCGGGGGTGTGGCAACCGATGATGCCGATGTGATCTACGTCCGCGCACCCATGAAAGTGGCGGGCATAGTGCTGGAGCCCACCTACATCTGGCAGAGCGGCGGAACGGGTGATGAAGGATCAGTAAATGCTCGTCCCTCTAATCAATCCCGGCATACCCTGGGTGGTCGGGCCGTCAAGAAGATGCCTATGGGAGGCGCCCGGTTAGACGCCACGGTTGAAGGGTACTATCAATTTGGAGAAATTGGTGGACCGGGGCAAAGTCGTGAGATGGACATCGAGGCCTATGCGTTCCATGTGGATGCGGGCGTGACCCTGGCGGTGCCCATGCAGCCTCGTCTGAGCGTGGAATACAACATGGCATCCGGTGACGAAGATTCTACTGATACTAAATACCAGGGCTTTGATCAATTGTATCCCACCAACCACATTCACTTCGGGTACATGGACCGCATGGCCTGGAAAAATATGCAGCATCTTGCGTTCGGCCTCCAAATGCGGCCCAGCAAGAAGAGCCACTTTGAGGTGACCGGACACCTGTTTTCTCTCATGGAGACAACCGACAATTGGTATCATGCCGGCCAAGATACCATACCGGGATCGGGCGCCAATGGCGATGACGAGATAGGGAGCGAAATCGACGTGGTCTATACCCTGTTCTTCACCCCGGGCAACCACGTGGCCTGGCAAATCGGCGGCGGTGTCTTCTTACCGGGTGACGGCCTGGATACCCCTGCCCGTGGGGGGGATGCTTCCGAACAAACCTGGGGCTACACCCAACTGTGGGTTAACTTCTAACGAGAAGGAATTCTGTAGTTAAGCAGAGAATTCTTCTTCTATCCAAATCCCCGCTGAGGTTCATCCCTCAGCGGGGATTTTTTTGTGGGGTTTCGCCCGCGCGCGACGAGCCCCTTTTGTTTCCGCAAAAAATGGCCCAAAACCATGTCCGCCCTGGCGTGGTCCTGCGGGTGCCTTTGCCCCAGCCCTGAATCATAGGGCTGCGGAACTCGCTCCGCTCAGACAGTCCTCGCCGTACCGGTCGGATTCGGCGTTGGGGCGCAGCCACGCCCAAGGCGGGTGCACAATCGCGCCCCTACAAGCCCTGGGGTGACAACGGGTGATGAAGTGCTTGCGTTTTTGAACTGTGAGATTCTTCGCTACGCTCAGAATGACAAATATGGCGTTGTCACCCTGAGCACCGCGAAGGGTCTCTCCGCAACAACCGAGCGGCTTCAAAGCACACAGATCCTTCGTTGCACCCTTCGCGCTGCTCAGGGCGAACTCAGGATGCCCATTCTGGTGTTATGTGTACAGGATGACAGCAACACGCAACTGTCATTCTAAGCCGCAAACGACTGATCAGATGCGGGTTGTATGGGAGAGAATCGCCGAGAAAATTACCGTGCGAGCGGAAGGGCGAAAAGCGGGGAGGAGGCCGGAAGCAGAAGGGTGATCTCGCTCGATTCGGAAGCGTCTTCGAGAAATTCGCCCACGGTGATGGTGCCGTTTTGATTTCCGTCCGCACTGCCTAGAAGCCCGGCCAGGACACCGGCGGGTTCATTGTTCCCTTGCCCGGGAAGTTTGCGAAGTTGAATCACCGGGGTCTTGTCCTGCTGAGAGATGCCGCTGGTCCAGCGCACCGGGAAGGCGCCGGCGGTATGTGGGTTTTGCTTGCCCAGCGGCGCAATAGGCGTGTCGAGGATTAACAGGGTTAATTGATTTTGGAGTTTCCCCAGGATCCGCTGAAGCGTTCGAAGGGAGATCAACTGTTTGGTCGATGCCTCCGGCGATCCTTCATACGGCACTAAATACACCTCCCCGTTCGCCTGGTCCTTTACGGCCTGGCCGGAAAAATACAACACCAGCACGGATTCCTTGCCGACTCGTTGACGAACCCACGTGAGCAGCGCCCCTTCAATATCTGATTTTGCGGCCTGGCTTCCTTGGAGTACGCGGATGTTCTGATCGGTGAATAGGCCGGTTGTTTGCAGGGTATCCCGCAATGCCGTCAGGAGGCCTTGGGGGATGCGATAGGCCTGCGGCCAGGTGTCTTGATAGGCATCCATCCCGATGAGCATGGCCACGTACGCATCCGTGGCAGGCGGCCTCTGTTCGGCATCCATGCTGGGAGGACTTTTCTTGGTATCCGTAGCAGCTCGCTTCTCTTGAGCCTCTGTGGAAGACCGCCTCGACTGCCGAATAGGAGGCTGCGGCTTGGATGCGCCGGCTTGAACGCCCGGTGGCGCGGTGCCGGGTTGAAGAGGCGCCACAATACGATGAGACCCGATGGGTGCTCCGTCTTCGAGTTGCAGCGCAACCACCAGCTCTGCCTTTTGTTCGGAAACATTAAGCGGCATGCGGCCTCGAATCTCCGTGGTTTTGGTTTCTCCGGGCTGGAACGTGCCCATGGAGATGGGAAGCGGTGTCATTTGGGAAAAGGCCTCTACCAGGGCCGCGTTCCCCACCACATTGGCATTGGCCGTGGTGATGGCGGTGTTTCCCATATTGGTGGCTTCAATCATCAGCACAATGGCTTCCCCGCCTTCAAGAATCAGATTATCGTTGCCATCCTTCAGCATTGTGCGAAAAATAAGGAATGGTCGGTTTATCGGTGTGCCGGGAGATGTCCCTTGGGCTGCGAATTGGGGCCTGGACGGGGCGAATGCCGGTTGGCGAGCCTGGGCCGCCATCAGTGGTTGCGGGCTGCCGTTTTTGATCAGTTCCGGCACCACGCTCACGAGTTGTTCGGCCAGTTCTGCTACTGCGCCGTTGATTTTCGCATCGTATTGTCCGGTTGCGCAGGACACGGATTGGCCGGTGAGGGCTGGGGCCCAGATTCTGACCTGGCGGTTGAAATGTAAAGGGGTTTGGGCCAGTTCGACTCCGTTTTGATCGATAAACACCGCTTGAAGCTGGATGTTGAGGAAGGCTAAATAATTATCCTCCTCTGCCATACGGTCGACTTCTTGGAAGGATTGGTTGACCATGCTGAACTGGATGATCAAATCACTCGGTTGTGTGGATTGTACGGCTTGTCCGGTTCCTGCATAGGCCGTGACGGACTGAAATGTTTCCTGTCCCTCCGTAAGAAAAGCCTGGATAATGCTCTCTCCTGTTTTCAGCGTATACGGAAGGTCGCATGCCCGAATTTCGAGGGTGGCTTCTGTGACGCTCGGATCAAAGGCATACGCCACCGAGATGGGGATGGCCGGTTCCTTTGGTTTTTCTTTTTCAAATCCCAGGCTGGGCATGCTGATGTCCGGGAAGCCCAAGTCCGGAAAACTTATGTCAGGCATACTCACGTCCGGAAGGTATTGACAGCCTGAAAACTGGAGAAGCGAGAAGAAAAGAAGGGGCCTCAGGAGGGCGCATGTCTTCAGATACATAACGTGTAAACTACCCGATGCTTTTAAGAGAATGCAACCTCCTCTCTGCGCTCCGCTTTGCACTCCATAAAGGAAATGGCTTGACCTGTCTTGGCCTCGAGCATACATTGACATTCGTGCAGGAGAGTCGTTCTTGACGATCACATTGACCGGAGGCTGGCAATGAATCTTATCCCTGCAATCTTGGGGATTAGTCTGTTAAGCGTCTTCTTCGGAGGGTGCACTGGATGGCCTCAAGCCCGTCTTGATGCGTACCTTGGGCAGCAGCCGGAGAACAGACTTTCCCCGGTTGTTGAGCTTCCGAAAGGTCCGATAAAAGCAGGCCTCTGGGTTCTTAACGATACGACCGCTCCGGATTCGGCTCCAAAACTTTCCGACGCCTCTTTCGCTGCCCTGACCGAGCATGTGCAGCATCAATTGATGCATTCCGTTCCCATCGAGGTGGTGCGCGTTCTTCATTCGCCGGACCCAGTAGCCCCGCCTCCGAATTTCGCTGGGGTTCTTCAATGGGGGAAAGACCAACGTGTCGTTTACCTCGTTATGGCCATTCTATCGAGTGCCGAAATTGAGGTGCCGGAACGATTTCCATGGCGAGGATCTACCCTAGGGGCAATCGGGCGTGGATTGCTGTTAGGGTATCGTGCGGAAAACTTGGCGCTTGCCGAATTGGCGTTGGTCGACGTGCTCGCTGGGCAAGTGTTGATCCGAGTTGACGGTTATGCTTGGTCTTCGTTGGACCGGCTTGATGTGCCCCTTGAGTCCAATGTGTACCCGGTGGTTCGACGAAACCTAGAGGATCCGCCTATTTACCCCGAGAAGGAAGAAAATGCGCATGACGTCATGCGGGCGGTTGCCGGCAGTGATGCCGTGAATCAGGCGGTGATGCATTTGAAAGAAGCCTGGGGTGGCTCCTGAGTCGCTATGTTTGCGGGGTTTCGCCCCCGCGCGACGAGGTTCCTTCGATTTTAGCTCAGGACAGGCTCTTTTGTTTCGGCAAAAGGACCCAAAACCATGCCCGCCCGGGCGTGGGACACCCGCAGTTTGTACCTGTAGGGCCGCATCTCATGCGGCCTGGAAGAAGCGGGATGAGATCCCGCCCTACAAATACTCAGACAGTCCTCGCCGCACGGTTGGATTCGGCGCTGAGGCGCAGCCACGCCCAAGGCGGGGAGATAACCGTGCTCTCACCACACGACCTGTAGTCTTGCTGCGGGACGCAATATTCTAAAACATGAAAATTTTATTCAAGAAATTCCTGAAACTCTTTAACGCTCAATCCCGCTTTTCAGATTAAGCTGCGAAGTATACCGGGTCCTAACTCTCGATGTAGATATCGTTAATACAATCGCCATGCCTTCTTTGATGAGTGTGACATGACTTCCACGCTGGCGATCTTGAATCCAACCAGCCTTTTTGAAAACTCGGATTGTAGCCTCACCAGAACAAACCGGGAGTTTGGTCACGCAACTCCTACTTCAACTTCCCTGACTTCGATGTGATCTGGAAGGCCTTGGGCCCGGCGGGTTTCGAGACTGGCAAGAATGGCTTCTTGAATATTGGCTAATGCTTCTTCGTGGGTTTGTCCTTGAGAGACACAACCGGGAAGGGCTGGACAATCGACGACATAATACCCAGCTTCGTCCTGTTCGATGGTGACGAGAAATCGCATGGTATTCTCCTTTGGAATATGATCTATAGCATAGCCCCATAGGCGGTGCCTAGCGATAATTCACGAACTGCAGGTCGATGCCGAAGTCTTCTTGTTTCAGAAAATTGATGACGGCCTGCAGTTCGTCCTTGCTTTTGCTCTGCACGCGCACTTGGTCGCCTTGAATCTGCGCCTGCGCCTTGAACTTTTTCTCCTTCATCCGCTTCGCAATGGCCTTGGCTTTATCCTCGACAATCCCATTTTGAATCGTGATGTTTTGCCGAATGGTCCCCCCAAGGGCTTGTTCCACCTTGCCATAGTCGAGGGCTTTCAACGACACGCTTCGTTTCACGCATTTTCCCTTGAGGATGTCGATGACCGCCTTGAGTTTATAGTCGTCGTCTGCCACGACTTCCAAGAGGTGGTCTTTTTCCTTGAGCGTGACCTTGGATTGTGACCCTTTGAAATCGAATCGCTGACCGATTTCTTTCATGGTTTGATCAACCGCGTTTTTGACTTCTTGCATTTCAACCGTGGATGTCACATCAAAAGAGAACGTATCCGCCATGAAGCCGTCTCCTTTTTATAAAGGCTTGCTGAAAAAATTCTGGTCGAACAATTGCTGTCTTGTCATCCCTGCCTGCCCTAACAACACTTTCCTGCCGGGATCCGAATACCTTCGCCGTCGACAATTTCCGTGGTGGTATAGGGCTGTTTCAGAACCAGGTACCGGTACCATTTCATCGCGCTCTCGGTCAGGACAATGAGTGCCAACACGGCGACCAGCCCAACCAGCGCCGCATTCAGCGTCATCGTGATACGCGCCACCGAGTCCGAGGCGGTTCGTGCTCGATCCAGAAAGATCCACCACAGGTCATAGCAGCCCGTTAAGGTGATGATGCCTACGAACACCATCGGCACGGCCGTCACCCAAAGGTAGCGGGCCTTGCCCATTTTGATGAAAAGGGTCGTGCCGATACATAACGCCAGGGTCCCCAATAACTGATTGGCGGTTCCGAACATGGGCCAGATGGTAGAGATCGTTCCCGTGGCGATTAACAGTCCCCATGCCCCGACCACGAGCGCGCTCGAAAAGATGACGCCGGGCCACCAATTGATTCGACGAAGCGGCGCATAGACGTGTCCGCCCATTTCTTGAACGAGGTAGCGAGCCACGCGAGTGCCCGCGTCGATGGTGGTCAAGATAAACAGCGCTTCAAACAAGAGCGCGAATTGATACCAATAGGCCATGAGCCCGGCCATCCCCGGCAGGGCGGAAAAAATCCAGGCCATCCCCACGGCCAACGACACCGCCCCTCCCGGCCGGCCGGAGACGTCCACTTCGACCAGGCGCGAGAGTTCATGAATGTTTGCAACGGGGAACCCCATGGCCGCAAGCGCATCGGCCGAGAGGCGCGTATTAATCGCAAAATAATCGCCTGGGATGAGCAGGGCCGCCGAGATCAACGCGACCACCCCGACAAAGCTTTCCAACAACATGGCTCCATAGCCCACCATGGCCTGAGATTCGCGGGCAATCATTTTCGGTGTGGTTCCCGATGACACGAGAGAATGGAATCCTGAAATTGCGCCGCACGCGATGGTGATAAACAAAAAGGGAAAGAGGGGGCCGGGGATAATCGGGCCTCCCCCGGCGATGAATCCCGTGATCCTGGGCATGTGCAGGTCAGGGGCTAAAATGATTACGCCGATCGCCAGTAACCCAATGACGCCGAGTTTCATAAACGTCGAGAGGTAATCTCTGGGAACCAACAACATCCACATCGGGAGCACCGACGCAAGAAATCCGTATCCGGCTAACAGCCAGACCAACGTGGTCCGGTCGTGGGTAAACCAGAGCGCAAGGTCCGACTGCGCCACCACTTTGCCCAAGACAACGGAAAGGAAAAGCAGAATGATGCCCATGAGGGACATTTCCCCAACGCGCCCGGGCCGCAGGTGATGATGATACCACCCCATGAGCAAGGCGATCGGGATCGTCATGCCAATCGTAAACGTGCCCCAAGGGTTGTCGACGAGCGCGTTGACCACGGCCAGCCCCAGGCCGGCCAAGGCCACAATCACGATAAACAACACGGCCACGGCCGTGGCCGTGCCGGTGACCCACCCGATCTCCGCGCGTGCGATTTCCGGGAGGGAGCGGCCATTGCGACGCAAAGACCCGACCAGAATGACAAAATCCTGTACCGCGCCGGCCACCACGGCCCCGATCACAATCCAGAGAAACCCGGGTAAAAACCCGAACTGTGCCGCCAACACCGGACCTAATAAGGGCCCGGCGCCGGCAATGGCGGCGAAATGGTGTCCGAAGAGCACATATTTGTTCGCGGGATAATAATTGGTGCCATCTTCCAGTCGAAAGGCCGGGGTCCGGCGCTCATCATCGAGTTGCATGACACGGCGGCCTAAAAATCCACCGTAAAACCGATAGGCCAGCACATAAAAGCAGCCGGCTGCCGTCACTAACCAGAGCCCATTGACGTTTTCCTCGGGGTTCAGCAGTCCGGTGACAAAGCCGAAGGAAACGGTGCACAGGATGGAGACGAGAATCCATGCGGTCGTCCTTGCTGTCTTCATGGTGCTTCAGAAAATTGTGCGGGTCGACGGGATTCGTGTACCGAGTGTTGAGAAACGACCATTCGCCCTCTTTGTCTCGTTGGAACGGCTATGAGCCCATGGATCAGGCCGGCTGCGACAACGGGGGCTTGCCGAACTTTCGTCGAATGGCATTCATGGCTTGGAATACCATGGGTTTCGTGAGAAGCCGATGCTCGATCGTTCGTTTGCCGGGAAAATCGAGTAAGGATACTCCAATGACCATGGTGAGTAAACCTTGGCCCGGGAGGACGAGCATGGCAATCCCTGCCAAGAGAAAAACGAGGCCGACCGTGTTTTTCACAGCCAAGCCGGCATAGCGCAGGATCGGATGGTATCCCGCCATCCACACGCGTTCTTCATCGTGCAGAAAATAGTCCACAGGCAGACGGATTAGGATGACGGGAATAAGCAAGATGGTCCCGAAAAACATCAGGACCGAGATGATGGTAATGGCAATCAGGGCCCCTTCGGGGACCAGGTGGGTGAGTTCATTGTAGAAAGTCTGGATGGCGTGCATCGGTGCTCCCTCTGCGTTTCACGGGGACATAGCATGTTCGAGGCGATTCGACAAGCGTCTGCATTGGGAGTCTGCCGTTCCAGAATCGGCGCCATGAGGCATGGCCCTGCCTCCAAGCAGGGATGGTGCGGCTGCAATCGTCTCTCTGTATTTGTAGGGCCGCATCTTATGCGGCCGAGAAGAGGGCGCCATGAGATGGCGCAGCTACAAAAGAAAGAGAAAGGGGCGGGATGAGATCCCGCCCTACAAAGAGAGGAGCCCATTGAATGGTCGTTGCCGGACAAGATAGGATGGCAATGGTTGTCCATTCATCGAGGAACGGAGGCCCAGGCTATGCCCAATTATTGGTTGCTCAAATCGGAACCTTCGACGTTTTCCATTGATGATTTGGCGCGCGCGCGCCAACAGACGACTTACTGGGAAGGCGTGAGAAATTATCAGGCGCGTAACTTTCTGCGAGCCATGGCCGTGGGAGATTTAGCCTTTTTTTATCATAGCAATGCCGATCCTCCGTCGATTATGGGCATTGTCGAGGTCGTCAAAGCCGCGTACCCCGATTATTTTGCCTGGCGGCCCGACAGTCACTATTTCGATGAAAAAAGCTCGAAACAGAATCCACGATGGGTGATGGTCGATGTCCGATTGAAATCGGCGCTGCGAACGCCGCTTTCTTTGGAAAGCCTTAGAGGAGTGAAAGGGCTCGAAAAGATGGAACTGCTCCGAAGGGGCTCTCGTCTCTCGGTTCAACCTGTTCGCGAAAACGAGTGGAAGATTATTCTGCGGTTGTCGCAGGCGAAAGGGTGAACGGGTCTTTGGGGGAGTGTGGTTATTCTTCTTGTTGCCGGGGGAAGACTTGTTCAAAAGGATGAACTTCGACTCGTTCAAACACTCCATGGGTTAAATAGGGGTCGCCGTTGGCAATGCTTTCGGCCTGCTCCATGGTGTCCGCCTCGATGATGACCAGACTTCCGGCTTTATCCGTAAAGGGTCCGGCACAGACCAATTGGCCCTGCTTCTGTAGGCGTTCAAGATGTTCGAGGTGGGCCGGTCTATAGCTCGGACGCTTGCTCTGTCCTTCTGGACCATCCCATCCAATGATCACATAGGTCATGGCTTCGGCCTTCCTGTGATGGAGTGCGAAAGGGGGACAACCGGCTCAGGGCTGTTGCTGTTCACGCCATGCCTTTGGGCAGGGATTGTCGCCCTTTGTACCCGTCATCGATTTCATGCCACCATTCGATGGTTTCTTCGCCGAGCCTCCAGCACAAATAGACCACTCGTCCTTCCAGAAGATACGGGAAGTCGCATAAGCCAATTTCCAGATCTTTGACAATCACGCCCATTTCATGGATGCTATTAAGGTTCTCATAAATCGCTTCGAGTGCTTTGATGTATCGAGGACCCTCACAACTTCCTCCTCCATACTGAGCGTTGGCGCTGGCTTTTTTGATTTCTTCTTTTGTTTGCACCAAGATCGTTTTGCCGGCTTTGGCTTTGGTCAGGTGCGTCGCCAGTTGGGGAATTAGCTCCGTCGCCTCGGAAAAGGAAAAAATTCGTCCATGAGAGAAAGGTTCTTCGTGCTTAGCCATTTTCGCGTGGGTCGCCGTCGGGTTACATTTTTCAGTTGAGAAGTCTTCCCGTGCCTCCGTTTCATTTATCACAATGATCGTGGCATCGCAAACAATCAATGGTTGAAAGAAACTATTGACAAATGGTTGAAAGAAACTATTGACAATAAGCGGATTCATGTTATACAAAACAATTATACCTTCCAGATTGAAGAGGCAGTTACTTCTTCCTACATGAGTTTTCAAGTCCCAAAATTGTAAATCTAGTTTTCACGTAACCAAAAACGCCAACACTCTTCTGTCCAAAAACATGGTGAATAGGGTTCCTTTATCGGATGCATTTGTGGAATTGTCTAAACATCTGTCCTAAGCAAAAGAAGGATAGATGTTTCACCACGTATTCTGTGTAAATAGTTTGCGAACCCGTCGGTATCCAGCAAGACAAATTTTGGCTCGTCGTAACAGTCTGACGCCGGCAGGGAGAAATTTTTTAACCACCCACTTTATTTCATGCCTCATCAGTTGACCGGCTTGGACGTTGTCAGCCAGCAGTCCAACGCAATGCCCAACGCGATGAAGGATGAAAAAATGAAGACAATGAGAGGTGATTGTATGTTGCTTCAGGCTACATGTGCCGAAAGGCTGACAATAGGTTCAAGCCCTCTCAGTTCCATGACCACCCACCGTAGGAGAAAGATATGCATCTCGGGGAATTAAAACAAAAATCCATCGGCGACCTCGCGGATCTGGCCCGTTCATTAAAGATTGAAGGGTCCGCAAACCTGAGAAAACAAGAACTGATCTTTGCCATCTTGCAGGGGCAGGCAGAGAAGAACGGAGTCATTTTTGGAGAAGGGGTTCTGGAAACCCTGTCCGATGGCTTCGGGTTTTTGCGTGCTCCGGATTCAAACTATTTCCCCGGTCCTGATGATATTTATATTTCGCCCTCTCAAATCCGTCGTTTTGGCCTACGAACGGGCGACATTATATCCGGTCAGGTTCGACCTCCCAAAGGCGGGGAGCGGTATTTTGCCTTATTAAAGGTTGAAAAAATTAATTATGACGAACCGGAAATTCAGCACGACAAAATTCTGTTCGACAACCTGACCCCACTCTATCCCGAGGAACGTATTACCCTGGAGTTTGATCAAGAGGAGTACTGCACGCGGGTGATGGAACTGACCACGCCCATCGGGAAGGGACAACGCGGGCTCATTGTAGCTGCTCCGCGAACGGGAAAAACCATGCTGCTGCAAGCCGTTGCCCGGGCTATCTTGCACAATCATCCGGAGATCTTGCTCATCGTCTTACTCATTGACGAACGCCCTGAAGAAGTCACGGATTGGCAGCGCCAGGTCAAAAGTGCCGAGGTGATCAGCTCCACGTTCGATGAACCGGCCCAACGGCATGCGCAAGTGGCCGAGATCGTGATGGAAAAGGCAAAGCGATTGGTTGAGCATAAACGCGACGTGGTGATCTTGCTGGACAGTGTCACCCGGTTGGCTCGAGCCTACAATACGATTGCGCCCCCGAGTGGAAAGGTGCTGTCCGGCGGGCTGGATTCCAATGCGCTGCAACGGCCCAAACGGTTTTTTGGTTCGGCTCGAAACATCGAGGATGGCGGGAGCCTCACGATTCTGGCCACGGCCCTGGTGGATACGGGAAGTCGCATGGACGATGTGATTTTTGAAGAATTTAAAGGCACGGGGAATATGGAAGTCCATTTGGATCGCCGATTGGCGGACAAGCGAATCTTCCCGGCCATTGATATCAGTCTATCGGGGACTCGGAAAGAAGAGTTGCTGGTTGATCGGGACCGGCTGAACAAAATGTGGGTGTTACGCAAGGTGTTAAGCCCCTTGGGGACGATGGAGGCCATGGAGTTTCTGATGGATAAGATCGCCGGGACCAAGGATAATCAAGACTTTCTCCAGTCGATGAATCGATAACAACCCCGCCCTTTGCCAACATCCGGTCTTTCATGGTACATATAGGGTTTGAAACAGTCGTTCGATCGTAGGGAGAATTGACACCATGAAAGCAGGCATTCATCCTGAATACTCTGAGGCGACGGTCAGTTGCGCATGCGGCATGAAGTTCCAAACCCGTTCTACCGTGGGCGATATTAAGGTGGACATTTGTTCTGCCTGTCATCCCTTCTTTACCGGCACGCAGAAAATCGTTGACACCGAAGGACGCGTGGAACGATTTAAGAAAAAATACGCCAAAAAGTCCAAAGCCTAGCCTACCCGTTCAACGCGATCTCGCGCTCCTCGATTTTCTCGGATACTTTCTTCCAATTGTAGAGAATCACGTTCTATGTCCAGCGACAAGATGGAGAACCGCCAGTTTGAGGGATGGCTTGCCCAATGGGAAGCTGTGGCGCACCGCTACGACGAGTTGACCCATCGCTTGGCTGATCCGACGGTCCTCAGCCAGCTGCCTCTGGTGATTGCGTACAACAAGGAGCGGGCTGACATTGAAGAAGTCAGTCAACTGTTTGCAGACTATCGGCACCTGATCCGGGAAATCGCCAATACCGCACGGATGCTCGATGACCCGCAATTGGATCCCGAACTCAGGTCGTTGGCGGCCGATGAATTGGGGACATTACAAGAGAAACGTGCGCAAGTCGAGGGACATGCGCTGCAACTCTTGCATCCCCGAAACGCCGAAGACGACAAAAATTCATTCGTCGAAATACGAGCCGGAACCGGCGGCGAAGAGGCCGGATTGTTCGCCGGTGAGTTGTTGCGCATGTATATGCGATACGCGGAAAACCATGGGTTGCGGGTGCAGATGATTGATTCCAACGAGACGGGCATCGGCGGGATCAAGGAAGCCATTTTTTTGGTTGAAGGCAAAGGCGCGTACGGCGCCTTTCGTTATGAGAGCGGGGTGCACCGTGTCCAGAGAGTCCCGAGCACGGAGGCGAGTGGACGCATTCACACGTCCGCGGCGACCGTGGCGGTGATGTCTGAGGTCGAAGACGTTGACGTGCATCTCGATCCGAGAGATCTTCGCATCGATACGTTTTGCTCCTCGGGCGCGGGAGGGCAGAGCGTCAATACCACCTACTCGGCTGTACGCATTACCCATATTCCCACCGGCATGGTGGTGACCTGTCAGGATGAACGGTCGCAACTCAAGAATCGGGGAAAAGCCATGCGGACCCTGCGAACCCGCATCGGTGACGCCGAACGTGAAAAACAAGAAGCCTCGATTGCCGAGCATCGTCGTTCTCAAGTCGGGACGGGCGAGCGAAGTGAAAAGATTCGTACCTACAATTACCCGCAGAATCGAGTCACGGATCATCGGATAGGGCTGAGTTTGTATAAGCTGGACTCGATCCTTGATGGGGATCTTCAGGAATTGGTGAAAGCGTTGAACGATGCTCGTGAGCCGGAAAGCAGTGGGGATGCAATCGCGTCCAACAAGCAGACCTGACCATGAAGATTGATACGGCGGCCCTGAGCGGTTCCTCCTCTCAACACGTGGAGTCTGTCACTCTCCTGTCTGCCTTTCAACGGGGCCTGACAATCCTGCAAGCCGCCGAGGTGGCTAATTCAAAAAATGAAGCGTTCTGGCTGTTGGAAGCCGGCTTAGGGATTTCGCGTCTCAACGTGTATGCCGACCCTCAAGGCAGGGTCAGGCCGGAGGATTGGGCACGAACAGAGTCGTTGTTTCGTCGCCGAGCGTCACAAGAACCCCTGCAATATATTGTGGGCACCCAGGCTTTTCGAGGCCGGGAATTTCTTGTGAACCCGAGCGTGTTGATCCCAAGGCCTGAAACCGAGTTGGTCATTGAGGAAGTCTTGGCCTCACGCTTCTCGGCTGAGCGCTGTCATATGGTGGATATGGGAACGGGGTCAGGATGTCTGGCGATCTCTTTGGCTTTGGACTGTCCAGGAGCAGTTGTCTCTGCCACGGATTGTAGTGCCTCGGCGCTTCGTGTGGCCCGGGACAATGCGCAGCGTCACGGCGTGGTCCAGAGAATACGGTTTTTCCAGGGCGAGTGCCTTGAACCGTTGTCCGATCACGAGTTTACAGGGAAGATTTCGGTCATTGTCTCGAATCCACCCTATATTCCAGCAGATCGATTCGAGCTCCTTCCACGGGACGTTCGTTCGTTTGAGCCTCTTCTGGCCTTACATGGCGGCCTGAATGGCTTGGAGTTTTACGATCGCCTTCTTGCGGAAAGTCCGTCGTTGTTACACCCGGGCGGGATTTTGGTCATGGAAATGGGAGTGAATCAGTCCAAGGACATCTGTCAAAAGGTAAGCGCCAGGAAAGAGTTTGTCGTCAAAACGATTCGGCCCGATCAGGCGGGTATCGATCGCGTGATCTGCCTGGAGCGAACGTCGTAGGCATGGACCGTTTGATCATTACAGGAGGACGACGCCTCGAGGGGCGTGTCATGGCGGCCGGTGCCAAGAATGCAGCGCTCCCCATTTTAGCCGCGACCCTGTTAGGGGGAGGAGAGTGCACGATTTCCAACCTGCCACGGGTGAGAGACGTCGCCACCATGATGACGCTCCTCAGCTTACTGGGCGTTTCCGTTAAACAGGAAGAGGGGCGGGTGGTCGTTGACGCGACCCGTGTCCAGTCTGTCGAGGCTCCTTATGATCTGGTCAAAACCATGAGGGCCTCCATATTGGTGTTGGGTCCGTTGTTGGCCCGATTCGGGGAAGCCGTCGTTTCCCTCCCGGGTGGCTGCGCGATTGGGCCCAGGCCGGTCGACCTGCATTTGGAGGGGCTGCGAAAGTTAGGAGCCACGGTCTCCGTCGATTATGGGTATATCCGAGCCCATGCCACGAAGTTGGAAGGCCAACGCATTGATTTCGAGATTCCCACCGTCACTGGAACCGAAAATTTATTGATGGCCGCCTGCCTCGCGAAAGGAACGACGGTGATCAACAATGCCGCCATGGAGCCCGAAATTACCGATCTGGCCGAGTTCTTGATCAAACGCGGGGCCAAAATTGCAGGAGCCGGATCCGGGCGTCTTGTCGTCGAAGGGGTCTCGGCGTTGCATGGCGCAGAGCACGAGGTGATTCCTGATCGAATTGAAACCGGAACGTATTTAATCGCAGGGGCCATGACGGGAGGGCAGGTCGAAGTGGACCGGTGTGTGCCCCAACATTTGGAAGTCGTGATTTCTAAACTCAGGAAATGCGGCGCGGACCTGTCGGAGCGGGCACGGTCGATCACCATCAAGGCGCCGACACGGTTGCAGGCCCAAGATGTGCAAACGTTTCCCTACCCGGGATTTCCCACGGATTTGCAGGCGCAAATGATGGCCTCGATGTGTTTGGCGGAAGGAACCAGCGTGATTACCGAATCGGTGTTTGAAGGGAGGTTTCTTCATGTACCGGAATTGCAACGAATGGGTGCGGCGATTACGGTTGATGGGCACCGTGCTGTTGTGAAAGGATTAGGCCGGTTAACGGGCGCGCCGGTCATGGCGTCGGATCTGCGTGCCAGTGCAGCTCTCCTGTTAGCCGGGTTGGCTGCCGAGGGTGAAACTCAGATTTCCAGGATTTATCACTTGGAACGGGGATACGAGCGAATCGAAGATAAGCTGCAAAGCTTAGGCGCCTTGGTTCGTCGAGAAGGGGCCAAGTCATGAGTGACATGGTGACCGTTGCGTTATCGAAGGGGAAACTCTTGGATCCGACGCTGGCCTTGTTTCAAAAGGCGGGCTATCTTGGCCCGGAGTTGTCATCCGATGATCGCAAGCTGGTTTTCGAGGTGCCGCAGTCTGGGCTGTCTTTTTTGGTCGTCCGACCGACGGACGTCCCCACGTATGTTGAGTATGGAGCAGCCGATGTGGGAGTGGCGGGGAAAGATTTGTTATTAGAGCAACAGTTGGATGTGTATGAACCTTTGGATCTACGGATCGGGTGGTGCCGGATCTCCGTGGCGGCCTTGGCAGATCTTGATCATCGCACGCGCTTATCATCAAAACTCCGGGTCGCCACGAAATATCCCAACATCACGGAATTGCATTTTAATCAGCAAGGGATTCCGGTCGAGATCATCAAATTGTATGGGTCGATCGAGTTGGCTCCGGTGGTAGGCTTAGCGGATCGAATCGTGGATTTGGTCTCGAGCGGGCAGACGCTGAAAGCCAACAACCTTCAGGAAATGGAAACGATCGCCGAATCGACTGCACGTTTGATTGTGAATCGTGCCAGTTTAAAAATGAAGCATCAGGCGATTACCACCATGATTAACAGGCTTCGCAAAAGTCGTCCCAAGACGGCCTGCGCCTAACGGCTTTATGAACATTATTTTTTCAAACGAGAAAACCTATCCTCAGGAGTTGGCCGAAGTCCGCAATCGTGCAGCTCGTCAGCATGCCAAGATCGAAGGTCACGTGAAACGTATTCTGGAAAATGTTGAACGAAACGGCGATGCCGCGGTCGCGCGATATGTCAAAAAATTTGATGGTCTTTCCTTGTCGCCTAAAAAGTTTCGAGTGTCCTCGAAAGAAATTCAGCAGGCGTATGCCGGCGTTCAACAAAAGGATCGGCAAGCCTTAAAATTCGCTGCGCAGCGCATTCGTGCGTTTCATCGCAAGCAACGGGTGTCGACGTGGTTGAGTGAAGAGAAGGGGGTGAAGCTTGGTCAGCTCATCACTCCGTTGGATGTCGTGGGGTTGTATGTGCCGGGCGGGAAAGCGTTGTATCCCTCCACGGTGTTGATGAATGCGATCCCCGCTAAAGTGGCCGGAGTGCCGCGGGTGATCATGTGTAGTCCCACGACGTCGGGTTCCATTGATCCCCATTTATTGGTGGCAGCGGATATCGCCGGCGTCGATGAAGTGTATCGGATCGGAGGCGTGCAGGCGATCGGGGCGTTGGCCTATGGCACCAAGCAGATTCCCCGGGCGGACAAAATAGTGGGGCCAGGCAATATGTACGTGGCCGCAGCCAAACGAGCGGTGTATGGGACCGTTGATATTGATATGATTGCCGGACCCAGTGAGCTGTTGGTGATTGCGGATGAATCCGCCGATCCTGCCCATTGTGCAGCCGACTTGCTGTGTGAGGCCGAACACGATGAAGAAGCACAAGTCTATTTAGTGACGCCCTCGACATCGTTCGCCAAGAAAGTGGCGCGGGAAATGCGCCTTCAATTACCCCAACTGACGCGTCGGCATATTGCGGCGCATTCTGTCGGCCAATATGCTAAAATTTTCGTCGTGTCGAATTTAGACGAAGCCTTTGATGTGGCCAATGCCATTGCTCCTGAACATTTAGAGGTCCTGTTGCCTCGGCCGTTCAACTATATGAAAAAAATCCGGCATGCCGGTGCGATTTTCATGGGGAGATATACCCCGCCGGCCGTGGCGGATTATGTGGCCGGTCCTAATCATGTGCTGCCGACCGGGGGCTCCGCACGGTTTTTTTCAGCCTTGTCGCTGGATGATTACATTAAACGAACGAACATTGTGGCGTATAACAAGGAACAACTGAAAGCCGTCGCCCCCTATGTCACGCGGTTAGCTAATATGGAGGGGCTGCAAGCCCATGCCCGTTCCATAGAAAGTCGGTCGTCATGAATATTTCAAAAAAACCACGATGGGCGGAAGTCGACCGGTCCACCTCCGAGACCGCCATTCGGGTGGAATTGGGGCTGGACGGGACCGGACAACGACAGATTGCAACCCCCATTCCGTTTGTGGACCACATGTTGGATGCCTTCGTGCGACATGGGTTGTTTGATCTCGTGCTTGAAGCCAAGGGCGATACGCATATTGATGATCACCATACGGTTGAGGATATTGGAATGGTGTTAGGGGCTGCCTTCAAAGAAGCACTCGGAGAGAAAGCCGGGATTCGCCGGTTCGGGTGGGCCACCGTCCCTCTTGATGAAACATTGGCGGAAGTCGTGGTCGATCTGAGCGGCCGGCCGTTTTTGGTCTATAACGTGACCTTGTCGCATCGGGAAGTGAAAGGGTTTGATCTCGGCCTGTTTGAGGATTTTTTTCAGGCCCTGGCGAATCACGGCGGGTTGAATCTTCACGTCAATGTTCGGTACGGCCGTAATCCTCACCATATGATCGAGGCCGTATTCAAGGCGTTTGCAAAAGCCATGGCTCAGGCGACTCGTCAGGACGACCGAGTGGTCGGGGTCCCTTCCACCAAGGGGTCGCTCGCCTAGCGATTCTCGCATGAGACCAAGCCGTTAAGATGAAGGGATAAGAAGCAAGCCATGATCGCCATTATCAATTATGAAATGGGGAACTTGCGAAGCGTCCAAAAAGGATTTGAAACCGTTGGGCATCACGCGGTCGTCACGAGGGATCCTGCCGTCATTGACCGGGCAACCCACGTAGTGCTTCCCGGGGTGGGGGCCTTTGGCGATTGCGTGAACAATCTTCAACGGTTTGGTCTGATTGAGCCGCTGCGTCGGACGATTGCGCAAGGTAAGCCGTTTTTAGGCATTTGTCTGGGGTTACAGGTCCTCTTTTCGGAAAGCGAGGAGTTTGGCGTGCACCAGGGGTTGAATATTTTTAAAGGAAAAGTCAAACGGTTTCCCGCCGGATTGGCACAGGCGTCGCCTTTGAAGATTCCGCATATGGGGTGGAACACGATTCAGGTCAAACAGCCGATGCCGTTATTAGAGGGAATCGGTTCGGAGGCCCACGTGTATTTTGTCCATTCGTATTATGTGGAACCTGAAGAGGCGGACGTGATCTGTACCGAAACACGATATGGCGTTCCTTTTGTGTCGAGCGTGACCAAAGGGAAGGTCTTTGCCTGTCAATTTCATCCGGAAAAAAGTCAAAAGGTTGGGCTTCAACTGCTCAAGAATTTCGGGGCCTGGAATTGAGCGTCTTTCCCACCAAGCAGGCTGGCGCGGGCCGGCGACAAACGCGCTGGCTCTCAGGGACACTCATCCTGCTTTGGGGGTGTGGGGCGTGTGCTCCGGAACCGATCACTATTAAATCGTCTCATCAATTTGCTCCTCAAGCCATCACCAGAGTGGCGATTGCGCCGTTTCACGCCGTCAAAAGGGAGCGGCGGAGCCCGCGCACATTTAGAGTGCTTCCTCCGTCAGATCTGGAAAATTCCCAGATTCCTCAATCGTTGGGGAGTATCAGCACTGCATCGATTCCCCGCCGATCTCACTTGATACAGGGTTCCGTGCCGGACGCTGTTTCCGATATGATTCAGCATATGGTGTATTCCCAGTTAAGACTCAATTCCAAGGTTGATATCATACCGCCTGCAACCGTGGGACAAATTCTGAACAGTCAGGATGGCCCTGCCCGTGCACAGGATCGTCAAGAGACCGTTCGGCTCTTAGGACAACGGCTAGCCGTGGATGCGGTCCTTGAAGGCATTATTCGAGTGTATCGTGAACGGGAAGGCACGAAGTTCGGCGCCCTCCCCGCTGCCGTCGGGTTTGAAATCCGATTGCTCAGGGCCCGGGACGGCCTGGTGTTGTGGGTGGGCGATTATTTCGAAGAGCAGAAACCGCTGACTCACGATTTCAGGGGATTCCTTGAACGAGGGGGAACGTTTGTCACTGCCGAAGAGTTAGCGCGAGCAGGGGTCGCTCGCGTGCTGCAACAATTACCTTTGGGTACGGATTAGAGAGCTTTTACATCCCTCCTCACCTCAAAAGGGTGCCTCCTTCGAGGCCGCAACCTCAATAAAAGAGATCGTTCCGTCATGATCGTCATCCCGGCAATTGATTTAAAAGATGGGCGATGCGTCCGCCTCCGACAAGGCGACATGACGCAAGAGACGACCTATTCTCATGATCCGACGGCCATGGCCCGGCAATGGGAAGCCTTAGGCGCCCAACGGTTGCATATCGTCGATCTCAATGGCGCGGTGAACGGGAAACCGCACAATATGGAGCAGGTGTGTGCGATTGCCGATGCCGTTTCCATCCCGATTCACGTGGGCGGCGGGATTCGATCGTTAGCCGTCATGAAAGACTATTTCTCCCATGGCGTCAGTTGGGTGGTGTTGGGAACGGCTGCCTTAGAAAATACGGCGTTTCTTGCCGACGCCTGTGAACGTTTTCCCGATAAAATTTTTGTCGGGGTTGACGTCAAACAGGGAAAAGTCGCATTGCATGGATGGACGAATCTTTCCGAGTCAACGGCTGAGCACGTGTTGGCCTCCTTGAAGGCGTATCCCATTGCCGGGGTCATCTTTACGGAGATCAGTCGTGACGGCATGTTGGAGGGGCCGAATGTGTCGGCTCTGCGGGATGCGGTTCAGGCTTCTCCGGTTCCTCTGATCGCCTCCGGGGGAATCACGCGTGTAGAGGATATTCGCGCGATTAAACAGTTAGGGCAAAAGATCATAGGCGTCATTGTCGGCAAGGCCTTATACGAAGGCACGTTAGATCTCCCGGCAGCGTTGGCCGAGGCTCGGGCGTGAAACCAATGGACGGACGATGTTGACCAAACGCATCATTCCTTGTTTGGATGTGAAGGATGGCCGAGTGGTCAAGGGCGTTAGCTTTGTGAATCTTCGTGACGCCGGCGATCCGGTCGAGGTCGCAAAGATCTATGATCAAGCCGGTGCGGATGAACTCTGCTTTTTAGATATCACCGCGTCTCATGAAAATCGAGACACCCTTCTGGATATTGTGTCCCGGACGGCCGAGCAGGTGTTTATGCCGCTCACGGTCGGCGGCGGGATTCGAACACTCGAAAATATCAGGCAATTGCTGAATGCGGGGGCGGATAAAGTCAGTATCAATACGGCCGCCGTTGAAAACCCGAAGTTTGTGACGGAGGCCGCGCATCGATTCGGCTCCCAATGTATTGTGGTGGCGATTGATGCGAAACAGGTCCCCTCCAAGGAAGCGGGCCTCGCGCGATGGGAAATTTTCACCCATGGGGGTCGCAATTCTACGGGGTTGGATGCCGTTGCCTGGGCACAACATATGGAGCAGAAAGGGGCCGGTGAAATCCTGTTGACCTCAATGGATCAAGACGGCACCAAAGACGGCTATGACCTGCCTTTAACCAGGACCGTTTCAGAAGCCGTCTCCATTCCGGTCATCGCGTCCGGCGGGGCTGGAACCATGGATCATCTCTATGAGGCCTTGGGAGAGGGGAAGGCCGATGCCGTGCTGGCAGCCTCGATTTTTCATTATCAAACCTATAGCATCAGTGAAGCGAAAACCTATCTCAAGGAACACGGGCTTCCCGTGCGTATTGTGAATGGCCATGGAATCTGACCGAAGCATGGTCCCCAACGACCTCAGGATTCAGTTCGATGAACAAGGGCTGGTGCCTGCTATTGTCCAGGATTGGCGTGACGGCGCAATCCTGATGTTAGGCTATATGAATCAGCAATCACTCGATCAGACGTTGCAAACCGGGTATGTGCACTTCTGGAGCCGTTCGAGACGGCAACTCTGGAAAAAGGGGGAAACCTCCGGCCATTATCTGCTCTGTAAACGAGTGTTTCTTGATTGTGACGGGGATACCCTGTTGGTCAAAGCCGAACCCGTTGGGCCCACGTGTCATACAGAAGCCCGAACGTGCTTTTTTACGGAAGTGACGCCCCACGGTGTCGCGACGACTCAGGTTGGCGAAGAGGCGAATGGAGGAATTTTCGACCGACTGTATGAAATGGCCCTGCAACGGAAGTCTCATCCGCAAGAGCACTCGTATGTTTCGTCCTTGATGAAAGACGGGCCCGATCGAATTCTGAAAAAAGTCGTGGAGGAAGCCGGCGAAGTCCTGTTAGCCGTGAAGAAGGAACACAGGGAAGAAGTCATCCATGAAGTGGCAGATTTGCTCTTTCATTCCATCGTGGCATTGGGGCATTGTGAAATTCCCATGACGGCTATTCAGCAGGAACTTGGCAAACGATTTGGCCAATCGGGTATCAGGCGTACGGGACCAGAGCAGTCCCAGTAAGAAACGCGGCGTTTCTCTTTCCTGCCGGTTGACTTGTTCAACGATCCTTGTTATACTCGAAAAACATTATTTTCCAATAAGTTGCGACTATTTAGCTCTTCCAAAAGAGGGTGCCACGAAGGCTTCGGAGAAAAGCCTTGACAACAGCACGAGCTGGAATCCCTCCTGCTACCCTTCAACAAATCCGTGACTCCGTTGATATTGTGGACGTGGTGTCCCGCTATATCACGTTGTCGAAAACGGGTCAAAACCTTCGTGGGCTTTGTCCTTTTCACGAGGAAAAAACGCCTTCTTTTACCGTCACCCCCGCACGGCAGATGTTTTACTGTTTTGGATGTGGAGTAGGAGGCGATATCTTCACCTTCCTGATGCGAAAGGAAGGGTTAGAGTTCTTGGAGGCGGTCAAAGATCTCGCCGAGCGAGAGGGAATCTCTCTTCCTCAGAATGCGTCACAGGGTTTTTCGCAATCCCAAACAGGTCAACGGAAAAAGTTGGAAGGCCTCCATGCATTAGCCAATACGTGGTTTCAACAGAATCTGCATGATCCTTCGAAAGGCCGATCGGCCTTGGCGTACCTTGCCGATCGAGGCCTTGAGTTGAGTACCCTGAAAGAGTTCGGCATGGGGTATGCACTGCCTTCGTGGGATGGGCTCACCAACTATTTGACTAGACAAGGGGCGGCCCCTTCCGATCTGGAGGCCTCGGGCTTGGTGGTGTTAAAAGATTCTCAGAGCCCCTCGAAGTCTGCAGGGTTTTATGATCGTTTTCGAGGGCGGGTCATGCTCCCGATTTGCGACCTTCGCGCAAACGTGATTGCGTTTGGCGGTCGTGTGTTCGAAGACGGAACCCCCAAATATCTCAATTCTCCTGACACGGCGCTCTTTCAAAAGGGTCGTGTGTTGTATGGATTGCACAAGGCCCGTGAGACCAGCCATCACCTTGACTCGCTGATTCTCGTCGAAGGCTACTTTGATGTGTTGGCGCTGCATCAGGCGGGCATTCGTCAGGTTGCCGCGCCCTTGGGAACCGCACTCACGGCAGAGCATGCCACCTTGCTCCGTCGATTTGTCAACACCGTTGTGTTGATCTTTGACGGCGATGCGGCGGGCACGGGTGCGGTGTTACGCGCGCTGGATGTGTTTCGCAATAGCGGGGTCACCGTCAAGGTCGTCGTCATGCCTCCGGGGCATGATCCTGATTCGTATGTTCGGGCGCATGGGGCAGAGGGTTTTCTCGCGTTGCAAGACCAAGCCCTGACATTGTTGGAGTTCGCCGTGGCACAATGTCTAGAAGGTGCGACTCACGCGACGATTGAAGAGCGAACTCGGCGAGTCGACGACATACTCGAAATCGTGGCCAAAGTCTCGAATCCTATTGAAAAAAATGAACAGATCCAACGAGTCGCTGAACGACTGGGCGTCAGACCGCAACTTCTTCTCGACCGCTATCCCGCCGTGCTCAATCGTCAGCAAGGCGTTTCTTCCCGACGCCAGGGGAAATCGTCAATGCCACCCTCTCGTAATCGACGCAACGAACAAAAGGAATTTCGAGAGGAACGCGAAATCGTCTCGTTGATGGTGCAAGGGGTATTGCATCCAGAACATCTCAAAGGTCTGCGACCTGAGGATTTTCGGTCGCCCCTCTATCACCAGCTTGTGGAGATAGGGTTGCGACATCTCGATGCGGAAGGCGGGATCGATTTCCCTGGATTTTTCGCGGAAACCAGTTTGGATGAGACGTGTCGTGATTCGGTTGCGGAGTTAGCGGTGTCCGTGACGTATTTTGAGGACCAGTATGAGTATGTTCAAGGTTGTTTGAGAACGTTGGTGCAAAGAAACTTGAAAATCCGTCTGGATGAATTGATTGCTCAGCTTCGAATTGCCGAACGAGAACAACGAACGGATGAAGTGGATCATCTTAATTCCCAAATCGAAGCGTTGCGTGGAAGAAAAGCCGGGTTAGCCTCCTCCACTTTAGCCTCAGGATAAGGGCCCCTTATGGCAAAGACGACCGCCTCCAAGATACGGAAAGAAGAGTTGGTTTTTGAAAAAAAGAGCAAACGGTTGGTGGCCCAGAAGGTGCGATCATCACCCACAAAGGTTCGTTCTCCTGGCGTCCAAGCCCAGAATCTGTTTGTCCCCCCTGGAAACTCCGTTCCGAAACGCATAAAGGGCGGGCAGTCACAGACTCACTCTCTTTCTGAAACGCCGGCTGAGCCAGCTTCGGTTTCCGAGAAAACCGAGGAACAGGAAGATTTGTTGGAAAAGAATGCCCCGGAAATTGATCTCACCCCTGGTGATTTGAGTCGAACGGATGATCCTGTCCGGCTGTATTTACGAGAGATGGGAAGTGTGTCGTTACTCAGCCGCGAAGGGGAGATTGAGTTGGCGAAGAAGATCGAGGAAGGCAAAGATGAGATGACGTTGGCGATGGCGGGGTTGCCGATGACCTGGGAGACGCTGGAAGGGTTGCGGGGGCAACTGAAGAAGCGGGACGTGCGCGTGGGGGAGGTGGTGCTGGTGCATGACCCCACGGACGACGAAGACCTCGAAGACCCCGAGCTGGCTGAAGCGCAAGAAGAAGAAGAGCTGCGGCACCAGGCGCTCGCCGGGCTGGAGCAGGTGCGGCGGTTAGGCAAGAACCTGGTGCGGCTGTATGGGCGGCGGCGGGCCGCCCCGGCCGCGCAGCACGCGCGGTGGACCAAACGGGTGCAGGCGGTGCAGCAACAGTTGGTGGCGCGGGTCGAGGAGTTGCATTTGCAACCGGCCGTGCGAGAGCACCTGGTGACCCAGATCAAAGAGGCGGGCCGGACGGTGCGCAGCGCCGAGCGGGTGCTGCGGGACTGTTGTCAGCGGATCGGGCATGCCCCCGGGGACGGGCTCAAAGTCCTGCGGCGGCTTGGCCGGGAGCGCACCGCCTATGTGGCGATGCGGCGGAAGACCGGGTACAGCGACGCCACGCTGAAGCAGCTACTGACCCGGAGCCAACAGGCCCTGACCACACTGAAACAGTTGGAGCGGGGGGTGACCTTGCTCCCGACCGCCGAGTTTAAAAGCGCGCTGGTGGGGTTAGAATGGGCCGAAGAAAAGATGAAGCGGGGGAAAGCCGAGCTCATCGAAGCGAATCTTCGGTTAGTGGTGAGTATTGCCAAGAAATACACGAATCGGGGGCTCCAGTTCTTAGACCTGATCCAAGAAGGCAATATCGGGTTAATGAAAGCCGTGGACAAGTTTGAATACCAGCGAGGGTATAAATTCAGCACCTATGCGACGTGGTGGATTCGGCAAGCGATCACCCGGGCGATTGCCGACCAAGCCCGGACGATCCGGATTCCGGTGCACATGATCGAAACGATCAACAAGCTCGTGCGGACCTCGCGACACCTGGTGCAACAGTTGGGGCGGGAGCCGACCCCGGAAGAGATCGGGGTACGGATGGAGATGCCGTTAGAGAAAGTCCGGAAGATCTTAAAGATTGCCAAAGAGCCGATTTCGCTGGAGACGCCGATTGGCGAAGAAGAAGACAGTCATTTAGGGGACTTCATCGAAGACAAGAAGGCGGTATCGCCGTTAGAGGCGGCGGTGCGGTACGACTTGCAGCGGCACATTGGGAAATCGTTGGAATCGTTAACGCCGCGGGAAGAGAAGGTGTTGCGGAAGCGGTTTGGGATCGGGGAGGCGACGGATCACACGTTGGAGGAAGTGGGGCAGGACTTTGAGGTGACGCGGGAGCGGATCCGGCAGATTGAAGCCAAGGCCTTACGCAAACTCCGCAACCCGAGTCAGAGTCGAAAACTTCGCAGTTTTGCAGAAGGGTTTTAATATTTGGAAACAGGGGAAAGGGTCTTGCACGTTTGTGCAAGACCCTTTTTTTTTATCACGCAGACTGAAATCAGGCTCGTGAGGCTTTTTCGTGTGGATCGATGAGGAATCGTAAGCCGGGGTGAATAAGGCATCTCAAGAGCGCTTTACTTTTCGACAAGGGCAGGAACCCTTTTGAGGTTCCTGCAAATGAAATGTCTCGGAACCAGCCGAACGGTTGACCTAGCCTAATGAACCGAACTGACCGAAGACGACAAGCCAAGTTGATGGCCAAATCTCCGGCATCGTCCAATACGGTGTTCGCGAAACAAATGTTTGAGGAGGCGATCAACCATCATCAGGGGGGGGCGCTTGTCTCAGGCCGAAACCTGTTATCAAAAAATTCTCATGGAGGATCCGACCCATGCCGATGCCCTCCATTTGTTCGGGTTAATTGCGTACCAGCAAGCCCAATATGGTCGAGCCCTCGATTTGATCACGAAGGCCGTTCAACATAATGCGACAAAGCCGCTCTATTTTTACAACCAGGGGCTTGTCCATCAACAACTCAATCAATTATCTGAGGCTGAACATGCCTATCGACAGGCCCTTTCGCTCAAGAGCGATTATGTCGAGGCATTGGGGAATCTGGGCAATGTCTTACGCGAAAAAGGCGAGTTGGACGCGGCCTGTGCGACCTATAAGCAGGTCTTGACGATTAAACCCGATCATCCTGAAGGGTACAACAATCTGGGCGTGGTTCTGAAAGAACAAGGCAAGGGAGACGAAGCAAGGGACGCGTATCAACGGGCCATTGCTCTCAATCCTGAAAATGCCGAGGCACACTACAATCTCGGCGTGATTCTGTTTGAACGGGAACAGATTGACGAGGCAATCGCTCGGTTCCAACAAGCCGTCTCCATCAAATCCCATTACGCGAAGGCCCATCATCATCTGGGCTTAGCTCAATTGTGGAAACAGAATGTGGAGGGAGCCTTGCACGAGCTCCGCACGTCGGCTCATCTGATGCAAAACCATGGAAGAGCCGTACCGGTTGATATGTTCTATTCTTCTCGGATTAAGCACGATGCAGAGCAAATACACTACTTGGCCGAACACGGACTGTGGAGGCAGCCCGATTCCCGATAACAAGCAACCCTCTCTGCATTACGACAAAAGGTATTACGATCAGGGGAGGCGAATCAGCGAATCCACCTCAGCCCGGAAGAAGCTCAGGCCCTTGCTCCGTCAGTGAATC
Organism: Nitrospirales bacterium; assembly: GCA_965247845.1. Classification (GTDB taxonomy): domain Bacteria; phylum Nitrospirota; class Nitrospiria; order Nitrospirales; family UBA8639; genus Bin75. The sequence goes on from OZ252040.1 coordinate 1,959,322, forward strand.
GAATTCTGCATTATGCCGACAATCCTGCGTTGCCTCAGGGAGCGTTGAATCCGGAATTGGACGTAGAAGATATTGAGCGACGCTATAATGCGAGTCGCCCTGAAATCATTTATGCCGACGCCTTGTTGCGGCCCGAAGCCCTCAAGGCCCTTCGGCAATTTTGCTGGGAATCGACGATTTGGAAGAAAGATTATGAAGACGGCTACATCGGAGCGTTTCTCGGCGAAGGGTTTTCCTCACCGTTATTGTTGCAAGTGGCCGAAGAATTACGCACCGCCTTTCCAGGAATCTTTCACCAACATCGATTGCTCCAAGCCTGGGCGTTTAAACAAGACAGTGCCCGTCGTCCCTTGAAAATCCACGCCGATGCGGCAGCCGTCAATGTCAATTTTTGGATAACCCCCGATGCAGCGAATCTCGATCCTACGAGTGGAGGGTTGATCGTGTGGGATAAAGAGGCCCCACGTGAGTGGGATTTCAAGGCGTATAATTCTACGGCGTTTCAGCCGAAGATTCGGGAGTTTTTGAAACAAAGCGGCGCATCACCGGTGAAGGTACCCTATCGAGAAAACCGGGCCTTAATTTTCAATTCCGACCTCTTTCATGAATCAGACCACTGTGCGTTTCGAGACGACTATGAATCGCGGCGAATCAATATCACGTTCCTGTATGGCCGACGACGCTAAAAATGAATGAGAAGAGGGAGAGAAAAAAACAGACGGTCCGTTACAGGCTGATGAATCGATCGCAGCCTGTAATGATTTGGGAGAGGACCACTAATCCGCAGAACGTCACTTCTTGACCGTATCCTTCCGTAGAAACTTTGTGCTGCTGACACCCGTACGCACAGACGCTTAATTTTACGCCTGCTGAAGCCAGATCAAGGATGATCGGGTTTTCCAGGTTTTTCACGCCCTCATCAATGAGATACAAGTACACATTCACATGAGAACGCAGCGCTTCACGGCTCAATCCGGCGACGACTTCCGCATTGGGATGCGAAGGCGGGGTTGAGAGTAGTAAACCGAGTTTTTTCCCTTCGAGTTCAACCATGACGGTGTAAGTCGCAAGAGTGGAAGAAGAATGAGTCGCGGAGCGTCATCGAGAATATACGGACGCCATGAAGATCCGGTCAAGTCGCGGACGGCGTAAAATGGTTTCGGCGTGAGACGGTCGGCAAAAGAGGTGAAACATGGCAGACATCATTTTCGCAAGAAGAGAAAACCGGAAAGAGCGTATTTGGCTCTGCGCAACACGAGCCAATAGATCCCACCGTTGATGATGATCACGAGGATGCCCAGCGCAATTTGCAACTCCCTGGTTAGCTCTGTGGGATAGAGCAGCGGCATCACCGTGTACTCGATGAAACCGGATGAATGCCCGTGCCCGCCTCCCTTTTCTCGGAGCCAATTCTCGAGTGGCGTGAGGGGACAAATCCATCCGCTGAATTCAATCAGGGCTCCCCAAATGGCCGCGGGCAGGTGGATCGCCATCACCCTCTTCCACTTCAGCATCAGAAGCCCTCCGAACACGACAAACAGGACAAATGCGAAATGGAGCGTGACGACAAGGTCGGCCAACATGCTAAAAAGAACTGCCATGCCTAGCCTCGTACTTTACGAGCCCATCGTTTATTCCGGCTGCTGGGGAGTCGGTTGAGCGGGTTCCTGCACCCGAAAGATTTTTCTGGTGTCTTCCAATTTTTGCCGTTTCAAGGCCAGATAAATTTGCGCACCATCCGCAAGCTGAAATTGTCGGTTGAAGGTCTGAGCCTTGGCGCACGGGCCTTCGACTTCGCGTTTGACTGAAGTCGAGCGCACAATCGTCTTGTCTGCTCGATCGATCCGAACCACCGTCATTGAACAGGGGCCGGTTTGGGTCGGTTTGGTCACTATGGTTTTTTCATCCCATGAGTCGATTTCAAAATATTGGGTTCGCACCAAAAGGCTTTGGGTATTGCCCGGCGAGAGCCCGGCCGTCGAGTCGATGCACAAATTGAATGTGCGGCGGCAGGTGAAGTCGGATGTTTGGAGAGCTTCGTGAACAGGAAGGTTCTCCCTCGCCCAGGTCCCTTGGGCGGAAACCATGTGATCCCCTTGTTGGTCGGTGAACACGTATTGAGGCAGAAATGGAATGGCTTGGTCGAGGATCTTATTGTCGTCGGTCAAATGGTTTAACGTCTGGTAATCAATTTCTCCGGTTTCCGGCAAGCCCACATATTGTTGGTATTCTTGAAGTGCCTGTTTCGTGGCTTCATCCACTTCTCCGGTAAAAGGGCCGACCCCGTAGCCAAACCGACCCAGAAAGATCTGCGTCCCTAAGACGAGCATTCGGTATTGCTCGGGTTTGGCCTTTATCAATTGGAGTTCTTGATCAGGTGTGAGGGATGGGGTGGTGCCGCTGCCGGAACTACGATCTTCGGAATGGGCGGCACTGGTGAGAATGAGCAAACAAAACATACACGAAAACACACCGGCGAAATGCCAAGACGCTCTCATGCAATTTATCCTCAAGGAACTATTGAATCTCAATCGTCCCCCCCTTCAGATCGATGTCCGCGTCTTTCAACTCCATCTTATTCCCGATATGCCACTGTTCGGCCGTCACCTCGGACACCGTACCGCCTGGTAAGTAAAATTTGGCTTGTGGAACCTGGATGCCGTCCTCCCCATTTTTTTTGACGGAGAACACTACGCCTTTCAGGGTGTTATCAATCACCGTCACCGATTCGGGATCAGTCCGGAGCTCGAAGCGATCTTGGTCATTGGACGTCCATTCGTTGCGCTCCAGCGTGGCCACCTGCGACCCGGCAGGGTTATAGATCTGCATGCTCAAGAGAATGGTCCTGTCTTCAGCCTTGTGCTCCACTTTGATCATGTCTTGGTCTTGCGCCACAAAAATTCCATTCGTATTACGGAGTTGATTTGAGCCGATTGTAATATCCATAGTGTCCCTTGTCTGATTTCCGTTACTCAATATGCCGACGGGTGGATTCACCTTGGCCGAGGGATGAGGCTTGGTCAGCCTTTCATCCCGGTAGCAGGGACGAAGATACCGACTTGAAAAGCGAGGGTCAACCGGCGGCAAGGGCGCGGTCACAACCAACCAGTTGTCCTTTCCGTTTGATTTCCTCATGGCCCTGCGATACACCTATTACATCCATTGCAATAACTCTGTCTGAGGCGAGAGGGAACAATGCAAGTTTCATTGGTAGGCACAGGATTAATGGGGACAGCCATGGCTGAGCGGCTGCTGACTCTCGGCCATGATGTCGTGGTGTATAACCGAACAAAAGAAAAATGCACAGCCCTTCAACAACAGGGTGCCCTCAGGGCACGGTCCGCCGCAGAGGCGATCGAGGCTTCGAGGTGCACAATCCTCATGTTGGCCGATGCACAGGCCATACAAGAAGCCTTGTTTACTTCCGGAAAACCCAATGTTCAAAATCGGACGATTATTCAAATGGGGACCATTGCGCCGGCTGAAAGTATCGCACTCGGTCAGGAAATTCGAATGGGCATAGGAGACTATTTCGAGGCGCCGGTCCTCGGAAGCCTTGCCGAAGCGAAAGCCGGTCGACTCCTCGTCATGGTTGGTGGAAAAGCCGAACAGGTGGAACGGTGGGACGAGGTGTTGAAATGTTTCTGCGAAGCACCTTTACTCGTGGGGCCGATTGGGCAGGCGGCTGCCTTGAAGCTGGCCTTGAATCAACTCATTGCGGCCCATATCACGGCCTTTTCATTGAGTTTGGGCTTGATTCAGCAAGCGGGCGTCGAAGTCGAGACGTTTATGAACGTGCTTCGTCAAAGCGCCCTGATGGCGCCCATGTTCGAGAAAAAATTGCCGCGTTTGTTGACCCGCGACTATGCCCGTCCCAACTTCTCCACCGGGCATCTGTTAAAGGACGTCGATTTATGTCTGAACGCGGCGCAAGACACGAGCTTGGCAACGCCGGCGCTCGCCGGCATCCGCCAGATCTTAGAGGAGACCATAGGGCAAGGCCTGCAAGACGTCGATTATTCGTCGGTCTTCGAAGCTGTGGTTCCCAAGAAACGGTAGGCCCTTGTCGTCACGCTAATCTGAAATGGGATGAAGAACATACCGTACCCCGTCAATCTGCACCACGGGCATGACCATCCCTTGTTCGAGCCCGTCGTGTGAAAAACCATAGATGATCGATTCCCACGGAATCAGTTTGCCGGTAAAGAGGATTCCGATTTCCACTGGTTCTCTCTTTGCTCTACGGTCTTGGAGCGTCCGAAGTTTGGCCGGTGAAGGCACGGCAACCATTTCATGGGGGAGCCCCGTGGGTTTGAATCGCACCACGCCCCAGGTCGTTTGGGTGAACTCGGGTCCCATGACCACGGTAAATCCTCGTTGGGCCTCATGGTATTTCCCCAGGATGCCCGACCACCAAAACGCCACTCGCTGACTCAGTAATGGATGCCCCTCCCGTGATGCATCCCGCTGCCGGTTGAAGTCAAAGAGCTTGGTCCCGAGTTCTTCACCAGGCAGGTCATGCAATTGCTCCCAGTCCGGCGGCTGTTTTTCTAATTCATTGAGAAACAGCTCTTGGTCCGCAGGCGTGAGGAGGGCGCGAATGGACGTGTCGGTGAGAAGGGCACGAGCGTCGGATGGAGGGAGTTTCTCTAACGGCTGAATTCCCAATGGAGGGTCAGTGCCGGCGATACAGTCGAGGGAGAGGACAAGAAAAAAGAAAAGTGAAGGCAGCACGTAAGACGGCACAGAGAGAAGAGGCTTTTGGTGTGCTGTATTCATGATGACGGCAAGGGAACTCGATGTCCGTTGAGGAACAAGTGAAATTTTTTCATGGGCCAATAGGCTGTGACGGAATCTCCTGCATGTTGCCGGCAGGCAGGAGAGGTTCGTGCCACCAGAGGCTGCCCTTCGACGACGAGATACACAATAGAATCGCCGCCGAGGTGTTCAATCACGTCAATGGTTCCGGCGAGCGCGATGTGTCTTGACCCCGGCGGAGCAAGTGTCACGTCTTCAGGCCGAATCCCCAAGGTCGCGGTCCCGGAGTCTGCGCCTAACATGCCGGGGGCCTGAAGAGGCACCGTGAGCGTCAAATTTCCTGCGCGGAATTCCAGGTCCCGTTGCTGGAGGCGATAAGAGCCTTCAAACAAATTCATCGGAGGGTTGCCGATGAACCCGGCCACAAAGGGATTGCCGGGTTCATGATAAATCTGATCGGGCCTTCCGATCTGCTGAATCCTACCATGATTCATGACCACAATGGTGTGACCCAGCGTCATGGCTTCGGCTTGATCGTGCGTGACGTACACCATGGTGGTGCCCAAGCGTTGATGCAATTTCTTTAATTCCACCCGCATTGAAGCCCGGAGGCGGGCATCCAAATTCGACAGGGGTTCATCGAAAAGAAACAACTTGGGTTTTCGAACGATGGCTCGACCCATGGCGACACGTTGCCGTTGACCGCCAGAGAGCTCCTTTGGCTTCCGGTCAAGCAGATCGTGAATTTCCAATAATGCGGCGGTTTCAGCGATCCTCTCTTCGATGACAGGTTTAGGCTCCCCCCGCATTTTCAACCCAAAGGCCAGGTTTTCTCTCACCGTCAGATGTGGGTAGAGGGCGTAGTGTTGAAAGACCATGGCAATGTCACGGTCGGGAGGGGGCAGGGTATCCACGCGATGATCTCCAATGGTCACCGAGCCACGGGTTTGGGGCTCGAGCCCGGCGATAATGCGAAGCAACGTGGATTTGCCGCAACCCGACGGACCCAGTAACACGACAAATTCACCATCGACGGCCTCGAGTGAAATGTCATGCAAGACCCGGGTCCGCCCGAACGTTTTCTCAATGTGCTGCAGAGCCAGTCCAGCCATGAGTTACCCCTTCACCGCACCGGCTGACAGTCCGCTGATAATCCCGCGTTGAAACAAGAGGACGATGATGATTAACGGCAACGTGGCGATCACGGAAGCGGCAGCTATTTCTCCCCACGGCATGGTGAATTCCCCCTGAAATAAGGCAATGCCCACCGGGAGGGTTTGGTGCTCAGGGTCGGTGAGAATCAACAAGGCAAAGAAAAATTCGTTCCACGCATAGATAAACGTGAGGATAGCCGTCGTAAACAGCCCCGGAGCCGCAAGGGGGAGCATGATTCTGTACAACGCTTGCCATGCCGTACAGCCGTCGATCTGCGCGGCTTCTTCCAACTCGAAAGGCAGTTCTTGGAAAAACGTGGTCAGGATCCACACCGCAAGAGGAAGGGTCAGCGAGACATAGGGCAGCACCAGCCCCCAATGGGTATTCAGTCCACCGAGGTGTTCCAGGATTTGCCAGACCGGTCCCGCAATGACAATGGGTGGGAACATGGCCACACAGAGGAGCCCACCCAGAATCCACGCTTTTCCCGGCAGTCGCAGCCGCGCCAGTGCATAGGCGGCTGGAGTCGCAACGACCAGCGCAATCATAGTGGTGGCACCGGCAACGATCACGCTGTTCCCGATGTAGTGCAACAACTGATGATCAATGAGCGCCGATGCATAAAAGGCGAGGCTGCCGTCCGGCCACCAGTTTGGGGGAATCGCTTCGACTTGGATTTGTGATTTCAACGAGGTCAGAACAAACCAAAGAAAAGGACACAGGCTCCCCAGCATGGCCAACAGAATCCCACCAAGTAACACCGGACGTTCCCGGAACGGTTTCGTCATGCCTGCTCCCGTTGCAAGAGTCGGGACCCGACGGTACGAACGTAGAACAGGGAGAGAATCATGATTGCGACAAAGACCGTGACCGAGATCGTGGTCCCATAGCCCACACGTCCTTCGGTGAAGAGGGTTTTATAGCCGTAGAATTGCATGACTTGCGTGGCATCACCCGGGCCGCCTTGGGTCATGACAAAGACGAGGTCAAACACCCGAAACGCATCGATGGTTCGAAACAAGAGGGCGGTGAGGAGCGCGGGTTTCAGCAGGGGAAGGGTGATATGCCAGAACCGCTGCCATGCCGTCGCTCCATCGATACGCGCGGCGTCATAGGTCTCATCGGGAATGACTTGTAATCCCGCCAGGATAAGGAGGCCGGCAAACGACGACGTTTTCCAGACGTCGGCCAGGACAATGGCACCAAAGGCCATCCACGGATCGGCCAGCCACGGGACGTAGGCGTCCACTTGATCGCCGAAGAGTATCAGGTTGACGGCTCCATATTGATCGTTCAACAGAAACCGCCACATCTGTGAAGCCACAACAGTGGGAATCGCCCACGGAATCAGCACGGCCGCCCGGACCCACCCTCGCCCTTTGAAGTGCTCGTGAATGACCAGCGCAATGCCCATGCCTAGGAGGAGTTCCAGGGTGGTCGAGAGTACGACGAAACCCAGCGTGACGAGGAACGCTTGATGGGCAACGGGGTCTTGGAACAGTTCCGCGTAATTGCCGAATCCAACAAAGGATTGCTCCAGACCGTGGAATCCTGAGTAAAGGCTCAGCAAAAAGGAATCCATCGCCGGATAGAGCGAAAAGACCGCAACAAACGTCAACGCCGGAAAGACCATGACCCAGCCGGTCGAGTGATCTGAGGTCGTGTTCGTCATGAGATGGTCTGCCGTATCATCAAGAACCCGTACCCTGAACCAAGTTCAAAAACCGATTGATCTTCCGGTCGGCTTCTTGGGCTTCTTCTACAATATTCGTCTCGGGAAACGCCAACACGCGACTGAAATACCGCTGAAGAATATGCGAAACAATTGGATACACCGGCGTGCGGGGGCGTGGTCGAGCGGTTTGAAACACCGGAAGCAGATTTTTGTATTGGGGATTGGCGTGGAGTACCTCCGGATCGGAATACAGCGCAAGGCGTGAAGGAGCCAATGAAGCATGGATCGCAAAATGTTTCTGCCGTTCGGGACTCGTCATAAACTCGATGAAGGCCCACGCCTCATCAGGATGTTGCGAATAGGCGCTGATGCCGTAGAGCCATCCTCCTAAGGCAGACACGCTCTTGCCTCCAGAGAAATGGGGAAGGGTGGTCACGCCGACCTTCCCCACGATCTTGGAATGCCGCGTATTATTTGCCAATCCCCACGCATATGGCCAATTGCGATGAAACACGGCTTTTCCCTGGACGAACACGGCGAGGGACTCAGGCTCCTGATAGGTCAGCGCGGCCGGGCTCGCCAGTTGTTGAATGATCCGCTCTCGGACGAATTGCACCGCTTGCGTGGACTCGGGCGCCGCCAAGTTCGAGCGCCTGCCGTCTTCAGTCAGAAACGAGCCATTGTGACTGCCCACAAACTCCAGCATGTCGCACACCAGCCCTTCGTACTGCTTGAACTGACCGCTGTAGCCTCTGAGGAGGGATCGTGTGGTTCGTTCTCCTTCCAGAATCGTCTGCGCCTGACGCACCAATTCATTCCATGTCGAGGGTGGTGAAAACCCATATTTCTCTAAAAGATCTTTGCGGTAATACAGCATGCCGCTATCGATACGAGAAGGGACCCCGTAGATATGGTGTTGATACATGCCCGAGGCAATCGTGGCCGGCAAAAACTTCTCGCGTTCACTTGGGAGAAAGTAGTCATCGAGCGGGAGGGCCCAGCCCGCGGCGGCAAACTCCGCCGGCCAGATGACGTCCATCAAGAACAGGTCGAGCGAAACATCGCGGTTCTTCAACTTCTGCGTCAGTAAATCGTGGTAAGCCGTTGAGGAATGCGGCGCAATTTCCCGTTTGATGTGAATGTGTGGGTAGGCTTGCTCAAACCGTTGAATGGCCTCGTCCCAGGCTTCGTGATGATCCGCCTTCCACGTGACGAAATGAAGCGTTGTCGGCGGCGAAACGGGATTCGCGTGAGGGGCGAGTAATTCTTGGCCGTGCGTGAGAGGGACATGACTGGTGTACAGGATCGCTGCAGTAAAAAGACCGGCTGCCCATGGCAAGAGGGTGCGAAGCAATGAGTATGTCATAATGGAGAAGGAGGCGTGAAGGCCGTTCACAGAAAATCGAGACAGGTTGAATCGGGGCGACATGAATGGTTTCAAAACGTTTCACCCCACGATTTTCTGAAAGCAAAAAGTCGATTTCATATTCCAAGCAGACTGCAACAATCCGGGCATCAAACACAACATTGCCGGTCGCTTGCCAGAGGAACCGGGCTGGAAATACGGAAATCCGAATGCCCAAAATCTCAGCCACGGCGTGCTGTCCACCGACATGAATGTATTGACACCTATTCCTGAAAAGAGCTATATACGTCCCGCTTCCCCACATTCACTGCCAATCCGCCTGGCACTGCGAAAACGATCCTGGCAAGTTGGGTATAAGTCTCGATACTCCCCTAAGTTGTCAGCTTCTCTCAGCGCCTTGGAGTTCAACCGTTGGACTGCGAGAAGGCCGTATGAACAGTCATTGCGCAAGTTCTGAAGGAGTCAAAATTTTTCTATGAGCAAAATCAAAGTTGCCATTGTCGGTGTGGGCAATTGTGCAAGTTCCCTCATTCAAGGGATCTACTATTACGGTGATAAAAAGCCCGATGAAGCCATTGGTTTGATGCATTGGGAGATAGGCGGGTATCGACCGTCCGACATTGAGATCGTGGTTGCCTATGATATCGACAAACGCAAGGTAGGGATGGATGTGAACAAAGCCATCTTTGTCGAACCCAATTGCACGACAGTATTTTATGCTGATTTACCGGAAACGGCCGTACAAGTCAGAATGGGGAAAATCCTTGATGGAGTTTCTCCCCATATGAGTGAGTACCCCGACCAGTACACGTTTGTCGTCGGGAAGGAACCCGAACCGACAAAGGACGACATCGTCGGGATATTAAAAGAGTCCGGCACCGAGGTGCTTCTGAACTATCTGCCGGTCGGCTCGGAGAAGGCCACGCGGTTTTATGCCGAATGTGCCTTGGAGGCCGGCGTGGCCTTTATCAACAATATCCCGGTGTTTATTGCCAGCGATGCGCTATGGGCGAAGCGGTTTGAGGCGAAAAATCTCCCCCTCATCGGCGATGATATCAAGGCGCAGCTAGGGGCTACCATTACACACCGTATGCTAACGGACCTCTTCAAAAAGCGAGGGGTCAAACTGGAAAGAACCTATCAGTTGAATACGGGAGGCAATACGGACTTCCTGAACATGCTCAATCACAGCCGTTTGGCCTCGAAAAAGGAATCCAAAACAGAAGCCGTGCAATCCGTTGCGGCCCAGCGGATAGAGCATGAAAATATCCATATCGGCCCGAGTGATTACGTCGCGTGGCAAAAGGATAACAAGGTCTGTTTTCTCCGCATGGAAGGAAAACTGTTTGGCGATATCCCGATGAACCTTGAGTTGCGGCTCTCCGTGGAAGATTCCCCTAACTCCGCGGGCGTGGCCATTGATGCCGTTCGGTGTGCCAAGCTTGCGCTCGAACGTGGCCAAGGTGGTGTGTTAACCTCGCCTTCCGCCTATTTTTGCAAACACCCGCCTGAGCAGTTCAGCGATAGTGAAGCCCATCACATGACCCAGGAATTTATTGACGGCGGGCGGGCGTGCTGAATGGCTTGTTGAGCTGATTGCCTACTTCGTGAAGGATGAGGAACGGATTGCGTTCATGCGCGGGAAGCAGAAGCTAAGGAGTGAATCATGGACGGCAATCCCACGATGTACGACCATTTTTCCCACGTCGCTTCTTCGTATAGACACATTCGGCAAACCGATACGGAGCCCATCCTTTTCATTAGTGAAATCCTGAAGGATCTTCCCCAGGTCCAGGCCGCGGATGTTGGCTGTGGCGCCGGGCGATATGACTTGTTGCTTTTCCAACACGTCAAGAACCTGCATTTGACGTGTATCGACCTGAATGAGTCGATGTTGCAACAAGTCTCCGATTACCTCACGCATCATCATATTTCACAATTTGAAACCCTCCGGGCGAACGGCAATGAGATTCCCCTTGACGATCGGTCAATGGATTGTGTGTTGACCTTTAATGCCATTCATCATTTTGATTTGGTTCAGTTTATAGAAAATGTTGCCAGGGTGATTAAACCTGACGGCAAAATTTTCATGTACACCAGGTTGAGAAGCCAAAATGCGAGAAATATCTGGGGGCGATATTTTCCGTCATTCACGGAAAAAGAAACCCGACTCTATGAACTGGATGAGCTTGAAGAAGGGATACAGGCTGTTGAAGGGGTACAGCTGAAACAGGTCAAACCGTTTCACTATCAACGAAAGGCGACCATCGCACAATTAGCGGAAAGGGTTCAGGCGAGGCATTATTCCACCTTTTCTCTCTATGACGAAGAAGAATTGAAGAACGCCTTGGAAATCTTTCAAGCCCGTCTCAACCACGCGTTCCATGATACCGTTGAATGGGTTGATGAAAATATGTTGTTGGTTCTGGAAAGGAAGGGAGGGAGCTGATCTAGAAGTGGTTTGGCTACGGTAGTGCCCCGGTATGTGGATACGGTTCCGCGAACAAATCATGAACGCATCAAATATTCATAATGTTTCCGGTTCTCCCCAGATCCTCGGCCAAAATAGTGCCATTTCGGAAAATTAAAGTCGGATGTGATGGAGTTCGGCTGGAGAAGAACGGCTCTTAAGAATGATTCCAGGTCGGGCACGTTATAAATATTCGTTTCAAAACCCCATTGATCGAGCTGATTCAAAAGGCTGGTCATTCCCGGCGTTTTCCAGCCCAGCGAGAAGCGGTTAATACCCCATTCGCAAAACAGCTCAAGGGTCTCTCTGGTTTTTTCAGGAAGGCTGATGATCATGGGGGCCAGAAAGTCTATCGGGCATTGGATGATTGCCTCGGGATAGGCTGCGACCAATTGAGCAAACCCTTCTTTTTGCAGCACATCCACATTGCCATTAAACCATAGGTCCGCACTTTCAACCTTGTGATGGCGGAGCAAGTCAAGCACCTTCTCAAGGAGGATGACGTTTTCTTTGAGATCGAGTTTGATGGATTTGCCGAGTTGCAAAAGTGCTGCCAGCGCATCGTCTAAAAGGATGAACTCCTCACCCTCCACCAGAGGAGTTTTGGCAAAGGAATCATGGCGCAGGATGACGTGCTCTTTCATCGGATCAAGGCGCACATCGAGTTCAGCCCATTGAACATTGGATGTCGCAAATTGCCGTAAGTTCGCCTCATCGTTCACCCCGTGCCAGACAAACTGTACATGTCGAGGTAAGGTGCTTTCAGGAATTAACTCCGTAATATCATATTTATTGCCTCTCACCGAATGGAAGGGTAATTGTTTACGCTTGGACTCAAAGATCGTACTGGCATGGAGCAGGAGAATCTCATGATGGAGATCCTGTTCTGAGACGGCCAGAAGATTTTCCGGCTCATTATCGATGTATCCGAATATGCGATATCCTTTTCGTTGAAAGTCCCGGACCCCTTCTGCCTTGGAATCACTGACGTTCTTTTCCCATCCATGAGGGTTCATATACAGCAGCTCATTCGCAAACGTGACCTTGTATTCCTTGCCTAACGCATTAAGGGAACGAAGGGTGTCTGCTCGAAGGAGTTCGGGTCGTCCGGTATTGAGGCCTACCGAGGTATTCGGTTGCATCTGAAACCATCGGATAACCTCCATCACGCCTTCAAAGGGACGGTGAGATTCCAGGATGGCCTCGGAGGACCAGCGATAGGTGACGTACCAGTTCATCACTTCTTCCCTCTGCGTTTGGGAAAGCACGAAGGCCCTGACTAACGGGTCTATTTGGTTTTCATGCACCCTGATATCTGAAATCGTCAACGTGTTAAAGAAACTGGTGGCATGCCGCTGATCAAAAGATTTGAGAACATGGAGAATCATGTACCGCATATCCAAAATGGTTCCATCAATATCGAAGATGACCATTAATTGATCGGTAGGATAGAGAGTCCTTGTCTTTTCGTAATGCAAGGAAAGTTTTTTCATCCAATTTTTTTCTTTTACCATCATGGCAGTCGTTATACCTATCTTAAGCAATCGCCTGAAAAAATTTCGTAACAATCATGATATGCTGCAAAAAATGCCTGAGCTCTTACTTCATTGTAGATCGGCAGTATTACGTTGTTATGAAACGCATATTAAGAGGGTGTAAAGATTCCATTAGCCAGAATTACGCACACTTGGTCGTCGCGCGACCCCGTCCTTTGTGTTGCCTCCTTTGCTGTGTATTGCCGGCAGGACAATGATGGCGGCCTTGCGGGAGACTGGAAATGAGGAATTTGGGATGATGCCAGGGAGAAGTTGACGCGATGATTGCCCTCACCCGTCAGCCTGCGTTTTCGCTTGTGAATTGTGAAGTCAGGTATGTTCCTCGCGTAGGGATCGACCTTCAGCTGGCCTTCCAACAACATGAAGCGTATTGCCGGGCCCTGCGGCAAATGGGTGTGGAGGTTGACGTTCTTCCACCTGAAGACGCGTTTCCCGATAGTGTCTTTATCGAGGACAACGCCATGATCCTGGATGAATTGGCGGTGACGGCTTCGATGGGGACGGCGTCGCGGCAGGACGAACCCGCGTTGCTTTTTCCCGTTCTTGCCCGATACCGTCGCCTTGTGGCGATATCGCCGCCTGCAACGATTGAAGGTGGGGACGTATTGCGCATGGGGAAACGGTTGTACGTCGGAGTCTCGACACGAACGAATCGTGCGGGTGTGGACGCCATCCGAGCAATCGCGGAGCCCTTGGGCTATGGAGTGACGCCTATCGAAATCCGAGCGTGCCTCCATCTGAAAACGGCGTGCACGTCTCTTGACGATGAGACGTTATTGGTGAACCCGGCTTGGCTTGATTCGGATGCATTGGGGACGTGTCGGCTGCTACACGTTCCGGCCGAAGAACCGTTCGGAGCGAACGTATTACGCTTGCCCCGGGGTCTGCTGGTTCAGGCTTCATCCCCATTGACGCGCGAGGTCATTGAGGCGCAGGGGTATGCCGTCGCAAGCGTTGAACTGAGCGAGTTTTCCAAGGCCGAGGCGGGCCTGACATGTTTGAGCCTGCTCATTGAGTAAGCCGAGGTGTTCGAGGCGAGCATAAGGGTTTTTGCTTGTCTTGCATTGGGTCTGCTTCCTACCTACAATCCGGGCACGGCCCATGACGCGTCCAGCTAAAACTTCTAAAAAATCCAAATCGACTCCGTCTTCCCCAGTCAAGCTTGATCGGGGAACAAAGCGACGTTTCCAAATCCGTTTGCTCAAATGGTATGACGAATGTGGACGCGATCTGCCTTGGCGGCGGACCGCAGACCCGTACAGAATTCTTGTCTCGGAAGTGATGCTTCAGCAAACACAAGTCGATCGAGTCATTCCCAAATACCACGAGTTCCTGGAAAAATATCCGACGCTGAAAGATTTGGCTGAGGCCGAACCCGACGACGTCCGCGAGACATGGTATCCACTCGGGTATAACGTTCGTCCCTATCGCCTCCATAGCATTGCGTGTGAGACCGTGGCCCACTACGGCGGGAAGATTCCGCGCGATTCCGAGCAACTGCAGTCGATGAAAGGGATTGGCCGGTATACCGCTGGAGCGGTTCGCGCCTTTGCCTTTCATGAAGATGCCCCGATTCTCGATACGAACGTGATGCGGATGCTGCATCGAGTCTTTATGGGAAAGGGCGACCCGAAAACGCAAAAATCGAAACTCTGGGCCCTGTCGGAAGCGCTGATTCCCAAAGGCAAAGGATATGACTTTAATCAAGCCCTCATGGATTTCGGCGCGGTGGTGTGTACCGCGCGAAACCCTGACTGCCTGTATTGCCCGATGCGGGAATTTTGCAAGGCGTATCCTGTGGAGCCGAAATAGTTGTGTCGGGTATGGCTGAGAAGGAAGTTCTTCAAGTCGCGGCTGCCGTGATTGAACACCGGGGACGGTATTTGATCACATGCCGGGAAGCCGGTGTGCATTTAGCGGGCTATTGGGAGTTTCCCGGTGGGAAGCGCGAAGCAGACGAAACGTTCGAGGCCTGTGCCCGCCGCGAGGTTTTTGAAGAATTGGGAATTGAAATAACGGCGCCAAGACCTTTGACGATTACACGCTATGAATATCCCGACAAGAGCGTGGAGTTGCACTTTTTTACGTGTTCCCTGTCCCACGGTGCCCCGCGACCACTGGGTTGCGTTGACTTCCGATGGGTGAGGCCTGAAGAGTTGGCCGAGTATTCATTTCCTCCTGCCGACGGCCCGGTCGTGGCTCACTTGATGAAGCGGGCCGGGAGTCAAGACTTGTGAAGAAGGCGCATCGTTCGATTCACAGCCCATGAAGGTCGTACTGGACATTGAAACCATTCAGGCCCCACGGGAAGAATGGGCGCGTTTGGTTGGGGTTGATTCGGTCGCTCGCGAATCCTGCGAAGGGAGTGATACGGATTTATTCACTCATGCCGAGGCTCGTGAGCAAAGGAAGAAAGAAGATGAAAAGTATGAGCAGTCGTCGTTTGACGGAACCTTCAGCCGGATCGTGTGCATTGGGCTCCTGATGTTCTCCGACGCCATGGAATACCACGGTGCGGTGAGTTGGTATGGCACGCATGAGCAGGAACTCCTTCGCCGGTTCTGGGCTCGTCTTGGTGAACTCCGGCCCTCTCTGTTCATTACCCATAATGGATTGGGCTTTGATCTCCCTTTTCTGAAAAAACGTTCGATCATTCACCACGTCAAACCGTCGATGGAGATCAGTTTGGCCAGATTCCGCACGGAGCCCGTCTACGATACGATGGCGATCTGGAGTAACTGGGACACGCGGGGATGGGTCAAACTGGACGTGTTGGCCCGTGCGTTACAAGTCGAAACCAAATCCGGAAGCGGCAAGCAAGTGGCTGAAATGTGGGCTCAGGGACGCAGACGGGAGATAGCCGAATATTGCCTGCGCGACACGTATGTCACCTATGCCTGTTACCAGCGCATGACGTTTCGGACCCCGCTGGGCAGTGACGTGATCCTCAAGAATCCTGAACTGATCGAGGTGAGTTAACCCGGGTTAAGGCGATTCCCGTCGCTTCTTCAAGCGTTCTATTTCTTGTTTCTGCCTGGACAATTCGCGCCGCAAGGATCGCATTTCTTCCAGGAGAGCGTCGGACGGAGGGGATTCCAACCGGATAATGGGGCGATCCGGAGGAATGACTAGCGGTGCAACGTGGCGTGGGGGAGTAACCTGGACTGGGGTGGCGTCGGGAGTCGATGGCTTGCCGTCCTTTGAAACCGGTTCGTCAAGCGTGGCGAGCAATGCCGTATCAATGGTGAGAGTTTTTGTGCCCGTTCCCTGATCCCAGGATTTTTTGACGGCGCTCTTGGGCAGAAACGTCACAGTGGGTTTTGTGACTCCCAGGGAATCGGGAGTCCTGGGTTTGGTTTTGGATTGAAGGCCATGGCCCGATGATAAAGCAAGAGCCATATGCAGATCGTTATGCTTGAAGGACAGAATGCCGGTTAGGTTTTGAAAGTCCGATGTCGAGTGTAAGGGGATACGTATGAAGACCTGTTCTTCCGCCGTCACTTGAAGAAAGGCGTGCTGTAGGTGAGGGGCCCAAAAGGTGACTTGAGAAGGGGAAAACACGGGGGTCGGTCCTGCGCCACTGTCCACGAGTCGTTGAAGCCACCTGCCGGGGGCTCGTCGATAGTGAAGACCGGTTAAAACCTTTTCAAATGTTTCGACTGAGATGTCAGCGGGATGGGAAGGGTGGTACGATGCATCCGAGACGGTTCTCAGCCATACGGAGCCTTTCGGGCCCTCGTAAATGGAAGTTTCGACTCGAGGGGGCCCTAAACATCCCCCCAAACTTCCACTGAGGAGCAACGTCCCTAGAAAGGCAATCGGCAAAATCCGTGGGCGAGTATTCATAGAATCACAAGAGTCAGAATTCGTACCATATCAAAAATTTGAGGTGGTTGAAATGCCATTTTCCCCCAAAACCTGTATCCTCGGCGTCTGCATCGGGTGGTGCGGATTTTTGAACGCCCGAGCTTGAGAAAGAAAAATTGGAACTGAGTGCAAAAACGCTATGGCCCCTGTTTCCCTTGCTCTTATTAGTGGTGGTCGTGTGTTTGACCTCGGCCTTGGTGGTGGTCGTTCGTGGGAAGATGGATCGCGCCACTATCTGGATTCAAGCCGGAGCCCTCACGTGTTATGGATTGGCGGCCGTCACTGCGATTGCTAGTGAAAGTGGCGGAATGTCGGCTCATGTGCATCGGCCTTTTTCGATCTTGACTCAAGTCCTGATTGTGTGGGCGATTGTTCGATATTGGGGGAAACGACGGCGTTCCCTTCTTGTGTTAAACGTCATGGCGTTGGCGGCGATTTTAGGAGATGCCGCTTTGCATTATCTCCTCGTGCGGTAAAGCACACGAGAGAGGATCGTGTCGGAAATCTACCTGTGGCCAAGCGCGCCAGAGGTTTTTACGGCTGCCTGAGTCCACAGGCTCGGGCAATGCCGTTACGGTATTGGAGCCAAACGTTCAACCCCGTTTCCAATTTTTCCAAGATTAAGGTTTTGGTGTCGGACTCTCCGGCTTCTTTGACAATCAGGTCATAGGCAATGGATCGGTTGCAGGGTTCGATCAACTCTTGCGCTCGAATGAAATCTAGGTGTTCCGGAAGGAGCCCATGGTAGACCGCCAAGGGATGTTTCCCCACAAGCTCTTCAATGTCCGCTTGGGATTTTTGTTCTTTCTGCGTCATGACCTCTTCTCGGTCATTGACGGAGCCTTGCACAAAGATGGTGAGGACCGCCGCGCCCACGATCCAGTCTTCCCGATCGCAGATTTCATCAAGCCATTCTCGATAGGCATAACTTCTTGATAACAACTCGACATCTCGAAATTCAGCCCGCTTGTACCCCAGGCCCATCATCATTTGAAGGAAGATTTCTTGGTGTGGTTTGCCAAGCGAAAGCCCTCCGGTTTCTTCTTCATAAATCGTCGTCGCCAAGTGACGACGTATTTGCCATGGAGGATTTTTTCCGACGATCCTCGCAAGCAGGACTGCGAAATCTCGAAGATAGACCGCATATTCTTGACGGAACTGAATATTCAGTTGCGCTTTGGTGACGGTGCTTCCGTTGAAGTGGGCTGTCGACCAATGCTGCTTACGGCGAAGAATATCGAAAATTCGGTCGCGAAATTGTTCAGCCGAAAGCTTCCACATCATGGTACGGGATAGGGGGGAAATGATTGATGTACGATGGAACGCAGGTTACGGGATATGGAGGTTTTTGGACAATATCGAAACACGAGTGACGAGGCTTGCGTCGGTCCTATTTGCGTTTCTCGTTTTTGGCACCCTACAATAGAATGCTTCAGCATACCATAACTGAGGGAAAAACAACATGGCTTTTGATCCAATCACGTTAGCGAATCCGGACGAAATCCTGACCTTTCTGTCGCATGTTGCCTTACGTGGAAAAGGGGTGACCACCGAAAGCCTGATGGATTATGTGTTGGACCAAGGGTTTACAGAGCCGACCTATTTGAGCGCCAAAGGGGAGGATTCGCAAGCTTTTTTCCAAGGACAGCCAAACGCCTGGTCTATCTATCAAATTCGTGAGTGGAAACGGGTACTCGTGGTCAGTGGGGGGGATGAACGGGAGCGGCGGGCTCAGATTACAGAAACCCCTTAGGAACCTCTGATTTATTGCACTATCAGGCGCATTGCTGCGTTGTGTCCTCGCTCAACCCTCGACTATCGACTTGATATGTCTCGGGTTTCGCTGCGGGACGCCGTGCCCTGCATCCCGCTATTACAATAAATCAGAGGTTCCTTAGGGAGAAGCGGGCCTCAAGCGAGAGAAAGACGGGCTAAGGGGCAACATGGCGTAAAGGGAGCAACACACAGAGTGAAACCGAGCGCAAAGGGTTATTTCCAGCCCCCCACTAGGATGCCTTCTTCAAAATACAGATAGCGGTGCTGGACGGATCCGGCCTCAATCCAATCCTCATAGACCCATTCTTCCCGTCGAACTCCACGGTCGGTATAGGTAATGTTCATTTGGTAAGGTGATCCCCAGGCTTGCATGGCTTGCTCGCGCGTCATGCCCACGATGACGTCCTTATCTTGGATGTGGCGTTCAAAGGTCGGGTCCAAGAGTCCTGGCAGAAATCCCCAGGCAAGCATGAAGACGGCAAAGGCGCCCAATAAGATATAGAGGGTAATCCGGACTGGGCGTCGGCACGGCACGGGGATCGATTGCCCTTGTGAGCCGTCCTCATGAGGAGCATCCGGGACGACTGAAGTGGGAAGCGATTCCTGAGGTTGCATGAGTCCAGTCTAGCAACCGTTGAAGAAAACCGTCAATATAGGGGCGACGATGTTCATCGAGGTGGAAGAGAACCCCAACTGTGAGACCTCCGTCTTTCTCCGATTTAAGGAATTGGGCCCCGCGCAGCGTCTTCGACAAGTCAAGAGTTACGAACATTCTTCGCGGGGTGAATGGTGTGACGTCGTGGGGTGGACCGATAATGAAGACCGTCAGGAATGCCCGGCACTGGCGCAACCCGTTGAGGAATCCGGACGCGGGGCGGCGTACGTGGTGTTCGGAGGAACATGGGGGGTACGCTTGAAAAAAGAGGGAGTCCACGAGGCCTGGAGCCTGGACAGTCCCAACCAGTGGGGTGAAGCCTACATGCTGTTAACGGACGCGCACGATCTTCGATTGGAAGAAGGAGACTGAGGGAGACGCGGGAACGTCTATTCGGCGTAGACTGGAACCGGAATGGTTTTTGGGGGTTTGGGCGGTGCAGGGGGGCGTTGGGCAAATTCCGGGGAGTAGGGGTTCAGGATGGGTTCATGGGTATGCCGGCCGATTTGATGAATCCGCGCCAGGCTTTGAACGGTAAATTCCAACCGATCGATGGAGGAGTCGACGGTCAAATAGTCAGGAAGACCGTTAAGGGAAAATAATTGATACGCCAGCGACCAATCCCCGTCCTCCTTATCCCATTGCTCTACCACGAGTTCCGCCTCCTTCGACGGAGGGCCTTTGAACAACAGGACCCACAGATTCGACCGAAACGCCGGGTTCTTCGGCCTGACCGAAGGGCTGAATTCGTTGACTAACGAAGGAACGGCCTTCAAGGGGATACTGGGCGTGAATTCAACTTCAACCCGTTTGACGTGCAACGTGGGAAAATCCCGTGCCTCGCGGAAATCCGGCTTATAGACAAACGAATAGCGGACCTGAACACCATCGCGCGAGTAGGTGTACACGTCCTCGCCATACTGAGGAGACACGAGCTTACTGAAATATTTTTTCCAATCCTTGGGCGAATAATAGCTGAACACGCGAAGGGCGGACTTTCTCGAACGGATGGCGTGGGGAATGCCAAGCTTCGCATGGACTTCCTGTTGTGTGAGCCCGAGAAACCCGTCCTCGAAAAAGGGTTTGGCGTGCAGGGAGGCCGTCGGAAGAACAACCATCAGGCCGACGGTTAAAACAAAAACCAAGGGGAATCGCTGGAAACAAGGATTTTGCATGAATCGATTTCGCTCAGACGGAATAATTTTATCCTAGTCCCTGAAATGAAGTTGCGTCAAGCAAGGGGCCTTGCGCGGAGACAAGGCGAATGAGGCCTCGAGAGATTTTGACCGCGAGAGACGAGATCAGTATAGTCACCCCGTTTTTCGTCCGGAGCAGCGTTGGGAATTTTTGGAGAAGGTCGGTGACCAATTTCAGCCTGTCCTGAATATATGAGGATCGCGTCGTGAGTCCAACAACCCGAATTGAAGAACTGAAAGATCTGCTGCACCGGCGGATCGTCGTGCTGGATGGTGCCATGGGCACGATGATCCAGAAACGGAACCTGTCGGAGGCCGACTTTCGTGGGACGCGGTTTGCCACGCATCCCTGTGACGTCAAGGGCAACAACGACCTGTTGGTGCTGACCCAACCGGATCTCATCGGCTCGCTTCATCAGGAATATCTGGAAGCCGGGGCGGACATGATCGAAACGAATACGTTTAACTCCAATGCGATCTCCATGGCCGACTATCAAATGGAGACTTTGGCGTATGAGTTGAACGTGGCCGGGGCCACGGTGGCACGGAAGGCGGCGGACGTGTCCATGGAAAAAGATCCCTCACGCCCCAGATTTGTGGCCGGAGTGATGGGCCCCACCAATCGAACGGCATCCATGTCGCCGGACGTGAATGACCCGGCTTTTCGCGCGGCGACGTTTGAACAATTGCGGAAAGCGTACTACGAACAAGTGCGGGGCTTGGTGGATGGCGGGAGCGATCTGCTCCTTGTGGAAACGATCTTCGATACGCTCAATGCAAAGGCCGCCTTTTTTGCGATTGACCAGTATCGCCATGAACATGGAGTGCACCTTCCGGTCATGGCCTCCGTGACTATTACCGATCAAAGCGGGCGAACGCTCTCCGGGCAAACGATTGAAGCTTTTTGGCACTCCATTGTCGATGCGGATCCCTTCAGCGTCGGGATCAACTGTGCCCTGGGGGCCAAGCAAATGCGTCCTTATATCGAGGAACTGTCGAAACGTGCCCCGGTCTACATCAGTTGCCATCCCAATGCGGGGTTGCCGAATGCCTTTGGTGGGTTTGACGAAACACCGGAGCGGATGGCGGAGGACTTACGAGATTTTGCCGGGAATGGATGGCTGAATATTGTGGGCGGATGCTGCGGAAGCACGCCGGACCATATTGCTGCTATTGCCCGGGCGGTGCGTGATTTGCCTCCTCATACGGTGGTCGCACCCGATCATGCCACACGGTTGAGCGGGTTGGAACCGCTGACGATTCGGCCCGAGCTGAACTTCATTAATATTGGAGAACGGACGAATGT
Organism: Nitrospirales bacterium; assembly: GCA_965247845.1. Classification (GTDB taxonomy): domain Bacteria; phylum Nitrospirota; class Nitrospiria; order Nitrospirales; family UBA8639; genus Bin75. Next base: position 1,981,102 of record OZ252040.1, read on the forward strand.
CACGGGCTCACCGAAATTTTCCCAGTTGATTCGCAATGGTCAGTTCGAAGAAGCCCTTGCGGTGGCTCGGCAGCAGGTGGAGGGGGGCGCTCAGCTCATTGACGTCAACATGGACGAAGCCATGCTGGATTCGGAAAACGCCATGGTGCATTTTCTGAATCTTATCGCCTCGGAACCTGATATCTGCCGTGTGCCTCTCGTGATCGATAGCTCAAAGTGGTCGGTGATCGAGGCCGGGCTGCAATGCGTTCAAGGCAAGGGCGTGGTCAATTCCATCAGCCTGAAAGAAGGCGAGGAGAAATTCAAAGAACAGGCCCAACTGATCAAACGGTATGGCGCGGCCGTGGTGGTGATGGCGTTTGATGAAGCGGGACAGGCCGATACCATCGACCGGAAGGTCGACATTTGCACCAGGGCGTACAAGATCCTGACGGAAGATGTTGCGTTTCCTCCGCAAGATATTATTTTCGATCCGAATATCCTGACGGTCGCCACGGGTATTGAAGAGCACAATAACTACGCGGTCAATTTCCTTGAGGCCGTTCGGCAAATCAAAGCCACGTTGCCGCACTGTAAAGTCAGTGGCGGAGTCAGTAATATTTCCTTCTCGTTCCGTGGGAACAATGTCGTGCGTGAGGCCATGCACGCGGCTTTTCTGTATCACGCGATCAACGCCGGTCTGGACATGGCCATCGTCAATGCCGGCCAGTTGGGAGTCTATGAGGAGATCTCCAAGGATTTACTGGAACTGGTCGAGGACGTCCTGCTGAATCGAAGCCCCGATGCGACCGATCGGTTGGTCAACTTTGCTGAAACCGTGGAACAGGAAGGTAAGGCGGTTGTCAAAACCGATGCATGGCGAGAAGGTCCGGTCGAAGCCCGTCTCTCGCATGCGTTGGTCAAAGGGATCGTGGCCTACATTGATGAAGACGTAGAAGAGGCCCGGCAGGCATATGACAAACCGCTCAAGATCATCGAAGGACCGTTGATGGACGGTATGAACATCGTGGGGGAATTATTCGGTTCCGGAAAAATGTTTTTGCCGCAAGTCGTCAAGAGCGCACGGGTGATGAAAAAAGCCGTGGCGTATTTGCTGCCCTTCATGGATCAGGAAAAAGAAGCGTCGGGAAGTAGGGCGCAAGGGAAGGTGCTGCTGGCCACGGTCAAAGGCGACGTGCACGACATCGGCAAAAATATCGTCGGCGTGGTGTTGGGATGTAACAACTATGCCGTGATTGATCTTGGGGTGATGGTGCCCTGCGAAAAGATTTTGGCAAAAGCCAAAGAGGAACAGGTTGATATGATCGGCCTGAGCGGCTTGATTACCCCGTCATTGGATGAGATGGCCTACAATGCGAAAGAAATGACACGCCAAGGCTTTGATATTCCACTCCTCATCGGAGGCGCAACGACGAGCAAAGCCCACACGGCCGTCAAAATCGCCCCAGGCTACCACGAACCTGTCGTGCACGTGACTGATGCGTCGTTGGCCGTGAATGTCGTCCGGCAATTATTGAGCAAAGAAGGAAAACCCGGGTTTGTGGAAAAGGTCCGGCAGCAACAACAGCAGTCGCGCGAAGCCTATGAAAGCAAGAAAACCCTGAAGAAGTTGTTGCCGTTGAAAGAGGCACGGAAGCGGCGAACCTCGATTGATTGGCAAACTTCGGAGCAAGCGACGCCACGTTTCTTAGGAACACGGGTGATCGACGATCAGCCGTTAAGCGACTTAGTGCCGGTGATCGACTGGTCGCCCTTTTTCCATACGTGGGAGTTGAAGGGGCGATACCCCAAAATTTTTGAAGATCCGATTGTAGGGAGCAAGGCCAAAGAGTTGTTTGACGATGCCCAGGGGGTACTCAAGGACATTCTCGATAACCGGTTGCTCACAGCCAAAGCGGTGTACGGATTATTCCCGGCCAATAGTGTGGACGACGATATTGAAGTCTACAAGGATGAATCGCGCTCGGAGGTGCTCGCGACCTTCCATACCCTTCGCCAACAACTCGAGAAACCGGAAGGCGATTCCAATTATGCCCTGGCGGACTTTATCGCGCCCAAGTCAACGGGGCTTGCGGATTACCTGGGCGGGTTTGCGGTGACCACGGGGATCGGGATTGAGGCCCTGTGCGAGCGATTCGAAAAAGACCATGATGATTACAACTCGATCATGGCAAAAGCGTTGGCCGACAGGCTTGCCGAAGCGTTTGCCGAATGGCTGCATCGGGAAGTCCGCAAGGCATGGGGGTACGGCAAAGAAGAAAAACTGTCGGCTGAGGATCTCATCCGGGAGCGCTATCGTGGAATCCGTCCGGCCCCGGGCTATCCCGCGTGCCCGGACCACACCGAAAAACGGATCCTGTTCGACCTGCTGGAGGCCGAAAAGGTCACTGGCATTCACCTGACGGAAACGTTTGCCATGTTTCCCGCTTCGTCGGTCAGCGGCCTGTATTTTGCCCATCCGCAAGCCAAATACTTCGCCGTGGGGAAGATCGACCACGATCAGGTGAAAGACTACGCCGTGCGCAAGCAGATGGACGTTACCACCGTGGAACGGTGGCTCTCCCCGAATGTGCTGTAAGAGGCCTATTCCCCTCCTTTGTAAGGGGACTTATGCAGCAAAATCCGCAAACGACTGTATAGGCTCCTGCCGATCAACTTGGCAAAGGTATGGAGTGGTCCTATGGTACGCGCGATGAAAAGGTTTACAAAACACATATTGTGGGTTTTTGCTTGCGTTTGGTGGGGCATCCAGAACGTGCAAGATGTACTGGGTGTAGCGACTATGCCTGCTGATTGGACAACCTTTCAGGAACAATTCGCTGCATTGTCGGAGGCGATTGACTTTGCGGTGATTGACTGGATTCTGCTGTTCATCATGGTCAGTGGCGTGATTGCATACGCGACGCCACGCATATCATGCCTGCAAAGGCTCACTGATCGAGCTAAAACTTTCTGGTACAGGTACGCCAAGCAGGATGACATTGCAAGCCAAGGCGCAGAGGAGCGGCGTCGGCAACTGCGCAGTCGGCTTGAAACCTTTCCTGAAAACGGACGTATTGTCGCAAAGCTGATCCTTGAGTCGAACTTGCCAGACGCAAAAACGATCTACGATGACTTTTTGAAGGACATCGCCGACGACATCAAGCAGCATAAGTTTGCACCTGCCTATGCGTGGGCATGTGTGCTAGTCAAACATGGAAAATTTGAGGAAGGCGGCGATCTCAGACAAGAAACCAATTTTGAGGCGAGCTTTGAGAGCGCCGAACAGGCCAATGACGACGAACAGGAGTTTTTTGTTAAACCTGGCGGCCAGAAAGCCCTTGATGATTGGATTGCCGAACAACAGTGAATAGGGCTTGACAACTCCCTTCATTTAACATATCGAGAATCGAGAACCGACGAAGGAAGAACTGAATCAGCGGGTCAAGTTGAAGCGTAAGTGAACTTTGCAGGTTGCGGATTTTAGTGCATAAGTCCCTGCGAATACAGGTCTTATAGAAAACAGTTCTGGCAAGACTGTCCGTACAATTGCCAGAAGGCCTAAGCCAAAGCGAAAACCCCGTATGCCCCGTATATATTGATAGATAAAGGAAATGTTGAGAGCACTTGCCGATCTGAATGGCATGACATGGGTTGTGGCAATCGCTGTCTACTATGTCACATGCTGGGCGATAATTTTGTGGGCACTGATGAGAAATGACGACGACCTCCATGATACTGCTATGGGAGCGATGGGCGTTGGCGTTTTCTACAGTATCGCTCTCTTAGTACTCTCGTTTCTGGCTGATGTCGCATGCCAGACCGTCTTTAGTGTATGCCTGCCGTAAGCCAGTTTACTTTAGTATGTAATTCCCTTTGTAAGGAGGGGTGAGGGGAGGTAGAGGAATTTTACCCGCCGCTTTTTTAAACACGATATCGCCGAAATAGGCCACGGCTGACTCGTTGGTGTTGTCGGTATCCGTCATCACGGCCACACCGGAGACCAGAGGCGGGTCGCCTCCGAACGCCTTCTTGTAATCCTCGTAGAGGTTCCGCGACTCGGCAACCCACTGCCCGACTTTTTCCTCTCCACTTTCAAGGACGATCATTTTCGCACGATCCGTGTACGGATTAGGGACAATGGTCCCGATGGGGCTTCGACTCTCCCAGATATAATTGATGGCTCCGATCGGGGGGTACTGCCCGTAGAGAAGCCGAGCCACTTCATATTGGGCTTTCTCGAAAAAGCCGACTTTACTGCCGTCATAGGCGAAGGTGATATACAACCGGGCAGGGTAATCGTCTCCCTCCTTGGTGGTGACGTCGCCGTGTTTTAAAATGTTTTCGACCTTCCATCGCCATTCGACAAGGGGATACAGCTTCGGGTCGATGGCCACCTCTCGGGTCAGCCCCGAGGAAGAGCCGTGGCTTACGGCTTTGAGGACCACGGTCCCGTTGTCATCCACCAAAGAGTACTCGGTATGCTCTTTGATCTTTTCAAACGTTAAGGGCTTCCAGGAATCAGGGTAGGGCCCTCCGGCCGTTGCGCGAGAAAAGGTTCCCACGTGAACCGTGGACGGTGATTCCGCCTGAAGGGTTCCGGCAAGCAAAGCTAGGCTCAAGCATAGTCCGATACGTACGACAAAAGCGTTCCGCCCGCGCCTCATGAGTTTCAAGATCGACTCCTTCCTTGATGCTGCACGTGCTTCCTCGAATCAGCCTGACTACGCGTCCAATTTTACAGAGAGCCTCCTTGCGAGGATTTACTCAATTGCTCAGGGGTGTTTTGCCTTAGATTTCGATGTGCATTGTTAATGCTAGCGCTGTCCGTAGTTAATTCGAGATTTCTCGACGATTAGGGTGTCGTCTTGTTCTTTCAGCCAGCGCTTCCATTCAGGCACGCCGTGCGCTTTGGGGCCGAGGATGACTTCGCTGAAGCGAAAATTGTTGTGAGTGTCCAGGTAAAAGCGCGGCGGGATTTGTTGCGTGTCAACCTGGAGCCCGTCCACCTCTTGCGAGGTGTTTTTCTGGTCGTAATAACGGATCTGGACAACGCGGACTTCTCCTTCCTCGTTGTAATGGCTTGCCTTGAAGAGAAAGCGGATATTATCAAGCAGGTCGCGGACAAGTTGTTTTAGTTGCTCTTTTCTGTTGGCATCTTCTTCAGATACATGCTCTTCGATTTGTTTCAGGGATTCTGCCAGTTCGTTCAGCTCTTTGCCCAGTTCTTCAGAGAGTTTTTGATCGTTTCCTTTCTCCTTGTAAACGATTTTATAAAGTGCCGGTTTGGGAGGTTGTCTCGTTTCTGGTTCGGAATGTTGTCTTTTCTTTGGATTTTCATGATCGCCTTTCGCTGTAAGAAGGCTTGATTGTAATTGTTGCATGGCTCCGATCTGAGGTTCAGGACGGGTTTCCGCAAAACAGGTTCCGTCGTGCTTGAAAACCAGGCAGGCTCCGGCGGCTTCCTGCCCGTCATGTTTCCCATACGTGCGCCATAGAAACAGTTTATCTTGTGGTTCCTGTTCGCTTGAATCTACCCTGACAAAACTGCCGATATAGGCCGGGGATGGATAAGGCGGATCTTCATCGTTGTCTTTTCCGTAAAAAATATTCTCCACGTCTATTTCAAATTCTTTCATTACGTCAAAAAATACACGGCCTTCTTCCGGGTCGTTCATATAAGCCGCATTGTAAAGCCGGAAGCGTCCTTTGCCAGCAAGCTTTTTGAGTGTATGGATACAAGTATAATGAGCAACTTCCTTGCCCTCTTCCGGTAGATAGAACAGTTTTTCTTGTATCTTGATGATTGTATCGAACAGCTTCCGATATCGTTCAAAGGCGCTGCTACTCTTTTCTTTGGCACTGTTTTTATAGATATCAGCAATCCTGGATGCGATATAAATTATGGGCTCTTTGGCTTTCAGAACTGGATCGCATTTGTTAGCCTCCACAAAATCTTCAAAGGCATTGAGAAAATTTCTTTTTCCGATATATGCGTTACCGCGCCCCAGGTACCCTGCCCCAGCAGTCCGCCTATCACCCTGCTCATCAGCGGGGGATAGCTCTAGGATCGTCTCGAAATCCCCTATCGCGTCGTCATAGTTGTGTTTTGCAAGGTACGCGAAACCGCGCCAAAGGTGCGCCTCCACCTTCACCGTGTCGTCAGGTTCTAGCCTTAGTGCTTCGTTGAAATCTGCTATCGCGTGGTCAGGGTCGCCTTTGAGGTTATATGCGAAACCGCGACAAAGGTACGCCCTTGCATAATCGCGTTTTCGCTCTAGGGCCCTCTTGAAATCCGCTATCGCGTGGTCAAGGTCGCCTTTGGGGATGTATTCGAGGCCGCGAAAAAGGTAGGTCTCTGCATCATTGGGCTTGAACTCTAAGGCCTTGGTGAAATCCACTATTGCTTTGTCAGGGTCGCCTTTTTTCCCGTATGCAGCACCGCGTCGAACGTACGCAAACGCTTTCGCATGGGGTTCTTGTTCCAGCTCAATCATTTCCGTACATATCGGGAACAATTCGTCCCAATTCTCATCATGGAAAAATTGATTTGCTTTTTGTTTCAGATTTTCTAGATTTTCGTTCATCGTTGTCCTGTTTTCGTGAGACAGATTTTGATGGAATGGCTAGCCTGAAAGGCATCCATACGGCAAGCCGCAGAACGTGATTCCCATCCCGGTCAATTCCTTCTGGCCCATGAATTTGTGGGTGGCGAAGACGACGGCTGTCTTCTTCTTGTTCCTCGCCTGCTTTGCGATTCGTCCGCCGTAGCGCGGCATCAGTGCCTTGAGTGCGTGCAAGTTGTCGTCATGAATGATCAGATTGTCGTCCAGGGACGGCTTTTGGCCTTTGGGTGGGAGGGATTTCTTGGCGTCCGGCTCAAGCGTCCGTGCGGGAACGGTCAGGTGGTGGGCGTAAACGAGTTGTTTGCCTTTGAAATCAAGGGTCGGCATGGCAGTCTCACAAATTCACAATCAAACCGCTGAATGGGCAATGACCGTTACCATCATCAGGTGATTGGCTGTCATATATTACCGCCCTGCCTGTCAAAATCAAAGTCAGTCGTTTCGCATTTGTAGCTGTGGAATCCCAGGTAACGCTCGGGATATGCCTTATGCCGCTAAGAGAGGCCGCATAGAAGAAAGCGCCATAAGGCATGTCACTGCCCTCAAGCAGGTACAAAAAACTGGATTCCCGATTAGATCCCCGATCAGGTCGGGGACAAGCGTCGGGAATGACAGAAGGGGAAAAGGCTGCATATGCTTCTAACCGGAAAGTCCAAACCACAGGCGGAGAGCTTGCTCAAGTTTGAGCAGATCGGAGGAGGACACACGGCCAAGGCGTTTCGTTACGTAGGCTCGGTCGAGTGTAAACAGCCCACGTTTGACCGCACTGGGAAAGAGAAGCCCCGCCTCTTGCCACTCTTGTAACACAAACTCTCCAAGCTGAAGATTCTGGGTTTGGGAAGTTAGAGGAAGCAGCAGATCAACGGAAGGATGTGGGGCATTCACGACGACCGCGGGTCGCTTTTTTATGCCTGACAGGTCGGAGAAGGGCAAGGTGGCGAGAACGACGTCCCCCTGATCATAGCTTGTCATATTCGGCATCGGCCGAGTTCGCCCAGACCTTGGTCAAGATCGGCAAAGACGCGAGAAAAGTTTCTTCCCTGAGTTGTGTGCTCTCTTCCGGGGAATCAGGAATCACTACCTCAAGGGGCGTGTTGACGGGAAGCGTGACGGGTTCATCCAGGACAACTTTTGTGCCATCATAATGAGCAGGAACGTGTTTCATCTGCCATTCTTCACTGTGTCTATCGGTTATGATTTACGTGGCTCACGTATAGCACAAAATACCAACGTGGTCATCCTTGACCGCTATTTCCCCAAAGCTTAGAATGGACGTAATGAAGGGGCCCCCTGTCCAGAACGGGCTTTTTTTCTTATGCCCCCTGTACGGGTCGGTCCTGACGATTGATTCTCATGAGAATTGACTATAATAAAGGCGGACTGATCAGCCCGCAGCTCCTAAAGCTTCGGCGTACGGAATCTCAGGCCGAAAGCGGACCCAAGAAAAAGGTCATGCTGGTCTTTCCCCCGGATTGGTATCCCTCCGAGCCCTACCTCAGTCTGCCCACCCTTACGGCGTTCCTTCGCGGGGCCGGGCATGAAGTTGTCCAGAAAGACGTCAATCTCGAGATGTACGATTGGTATTTTAGTGCGGATTTTCTCAAGCGCGTGCTGAAACGAGTGCCTCAGCAGCTCGATCGCTTGAAAAAACTGGCCAGGGATCGAGGTCTCTCGGATGAGGAAACCGAACTGCAGATGGCCTTATGCGAATGCACGCGGTCGCGCATGGCCGAGTTGATCGAGCAAGCGGAGCGCGCCAAGGCGATCGTTCGTTCCGCCGATCTCTACGACGTGGATAAGCTCGAATGGGCCATGAACGTCTTTCGGGACGTGACGTCGACCATTTCCCTGGTGTACGCCCCCGCCCGCATTTGCATGCCGCCCATGGAGACGGATCTGTCGTATAAGATTTTCATGTCCTCAGAGGTCCTCGCCGCGGTCGAGGATACGCAAGTCAATGTCTATCGAGACGTGTTCGACCATATTCTCAAGCCCGCCATCATCGAGGAACAACCGGACGTCATCGGGATCTCCATTGTCCTGCGCCAGCAGTTGTTTTCCACCATGACCTTCTGCGCCATGATCAAGGAGCACTTTCCGCATATCCATGTGACTATCGGCGGGAATACGGTGACGCGGCTTCGGGACGTGCTGCCGAAGACGCCCAACCTCTTTGCGCTTTTTGACAGTGCGATTGTGTATGAAGGGGAAACCGCTTTCCTGCAGTTGGTCGAAGCGATTGGGACGGATCGCGACTTCAATACCATCCCCAATCTCTTATGGCGTGACGATGCCGGAATCCATACCTCTCCCGTGACTTCCTCGGAAAACATGTCGGAGCTGCCTCCCCCGGATTTTGACGGGCTTCCATTGGAAAAATATTTTGTGCCGGAGCCGGTGCTGCCGTATTTGGCGACCCGAGGATGTTATTGGGGACGATGCGAGTTTTGCGATCATGGAGAAGGGTATACGGCCGGCTATCGGACCAAGAAGATTCAAGAAGTGATCGCGGAAGTGAAATTCCTCAGGGACAAATATCAGACCTATCATTTTCACTTTACCGATGAGTCGTATCCGCCGGCCTTGTTCCGAAAGCTGACGCGTCAGCTCAAGGAACACAAGTTGGGCATTGCGTGGACCACCCATATCCGTTTCGAAAAGAGCCTGCTGGACGATGAAGTGTGGCAGGATGCCCAAGACTCCGGGTGCAAGTTTCTCCACATGGGCTATGAATCCGGCAGTGAGCGGGTGCTGAAACTCATGGATAAAGCCACCACGACCGAGGTGATTGAACGGAGCCTGGAGTTGTCTTCGACACACGGGGTCTGGAACCACGTCATGGGATTTTTCGGGTTCCCGGGCGAGCGGTATGAAGATGCCAAGTTTTCCATGCAATTTCTGGAAGACAACAAGACGCACGTGCATTCCATCGGCTTCGGCACGTTCGATCTCAGCAAGCATACGCCGGTTGCCAAGGATCCGGAGCGATGGGGGATTACCTACTACCAAAATCCCGAGTGGGATCTGGCCTTGGATTATTACTTTACCGTGAAAGACGGTCTCGGCGTCGAAGACGCGGAACGCGTGTTTGAAGAGTTCGAGCAGACGCATTATGCCGGCTGGGATTTGAAGATCTATATTCGTGAATACGTGTTTCTCTATGTCGCCCACTTTGGCACCAACAAGCTTCCCGCCCTGCAATTCCGCATTTCGCCGGAAGAGCGCGCGGAGGCATTGACGAAAGTCTAAGCCCGATGTCTTCTGAACTGCTGCAAATCGATACGTCGTCTTTAAAGGGCAAGAGCGGTCGCAAGTTGAAGACCATGCTGCTGTTCCCGCCGGAATGGGTGCCCACTGCGCCGTATTTGGCGTTGCCGAGTCTCACGTCGGTCCTTCGAGAAAACGGTCATGAAGTGATTCAGAAGGACGTCAACATCGAAATGTATGAGTTGTTCTTCAGTGACATGTTCCTGATTTGGGTCAATGCGCGCATGGCTCAACAGCAACGCGCGCTGGCAGCCAAAGAGCAGAGCGACGGCTTGAGTGAGAAGGAGACGGACCAGAAGGCCCGTGTGGAAGAGGCCCTGGCGCTGGACGTGATGGAATTGGCGGCGAATGCCGAGGAGGCCAAACGCATCAATCGCAGCGAAGATTTTTACGATGCCAATAAACTCGAATGGGCGTTGAACGTGTTTCGCGATGTCATGCGGTATATCTCCGCCGCGTATTTTCCTGCTTCTCTCGTGTATTACCCCATGGAGAGTAATTTGGGCTATCGGCCCGGTGTCTCACAGGAAGTCCTCGCGTGCCTGGACGATGAACAGGTGAATGTGTATCGAGACGTCTGCCGCCAGTTGGTGTTGTCGGCGATCAGCAAAGAGCGGCCCGAAGTGGTCGGGGTCTCAATCGGGACGCAAATGCAACTGATTGCGGGCTTCACCTTCTGCAAAATGATCAAAGAAGCGTTCCCGGATATCCATGTCACGATCGGGGGGAATGTGATTACACGGCTTCAGGAAGATTTGGCGAAACGGGAGCCGTTTTTCTCTTCCGTGTTTGATTCAGCCATTCTGTATGAAGGCGAGCACGCCCTGGTGTGGTTGTTGGAAGCCTTGGTGGGTGATCGAACGTGGCAAGCGGTTCCCAATCTGATGTATCGAGAACATGGACATGTGCATATCAATTCGGAGATTTATACGGAAAAAACAACGGCGCTCCCGTTGCCCGATTTCGAGGGATTGCCATTAGATTCCTATTTTGTGCCCACGCGCATCCTTCCGTACTTGGCGACCCGAGGGTGTTACTGGGGGCGGTGCACCTTCTGTGATCATGGGCAAGGGTACTTTGACCAGTATCGCGGTAAGCCGGCCCATGACGTGGTTCGGGAAGTCAAAGCCCTCAAGGAGAGGTATCAAGCCGATCATTTTCTGTTTGCCGATGAATCGTATCCTCCCGCGCTTTTTAAAAAGGTGTCCCAACTCCTGATTGATGAACAGGTGGACATCAAGTGGACGACGTTGATTCGTTTTGAGGAAACGCTCCAGGATCCTGAAACGTGGCAAGTCGCTGCGCAGTCCGGCTGTAAGACCCTGTACTATGGGATGGAGTCGGCCAATGAACGCGTCTTGGAACTCATGGATAAGCATGCACGGAAGAGTGTGATTGAAAATAACTTGCGAGAAGCCGCGAAGGTGGGGATTTGGAATCATGTGATGGCGTTTTACGGGTTTCCGGGGGAAACCCGAGAGGAAGCCGAAGACACCCGGCAGTTCTTGCTCGACAATAAGTCCGCTATCCATTCCGTCGAGTTGTTTTACTTCGTGGCCTATCGTCATACGCCGATGGTCAGGCATCCTGAAAAATTTGGCATTACGATTCAGAAGCAAGACGAATACGATATGCCCCTGGATTATTATTACACGCTGAATGAACCGGGGAGCCTGAGTTGTCTGGATGCCATGCAGTTGTGTGAAGAGTTTTATCAGAATGATTTTGAACCCTGGGCCGTGCGGATTAATGCCCGCGAGCAGATTTTCCTCTACATTTCACGGTTTGGCACGAACCGGTTGTCACAAATTTATGCCGCCCAACATAGTCCTGCCGAAGCCGCCTCTGATACCGTGGCGGGATTGATTACATGGCCGATGGCCAAAGTCGATCCTGAAGGGGGAAAAGACGGGGAGCCGGGGATGACGAGGGTTGTCAGCCATTCGGCCCCATAAAGGATGGGGTCAGGGGAACGGCTGTCAAACCGAAGAAGGCGCGTGACCGTGGTTTTCTATCCACTCCTTCAGCAATGTGTACGCAGCCTGAATTTCCTTGGTCATCGCCTCGGCCTTCTTATACATTTGCATATACTTGGTAGGATTGTTGGTCAGGTTGGCGTATCGATGAGGATGCCAGGTGACCAGGAGTTCCTGGTACCGTTCGTGCAGGGTTGTGGGGTGAAGGGGCAGGGTGAGATTGAAGAGTTCTAGGGCCTTGGTAACAGGCTCCTCCGATGCAGGGTCCTGGTTTGAAGAAGGTGAAGGCATAGACAATCTCGTGAACGGGTCTTGTACATCCAAGTCTGGCAAACTGTCGTGGTGGTGTCAATAAGTGCCGAGGGGCTGTTGAAAAAAGCGGAGCGTAGGGGAAAAGGAGGACGGGGCTAGAGATGGGACGGGAGTTGCCGGTGTTGGAGCCGACGCTTGTGCTGGAAGGCAAAGGGTATCGAGAAGTGTTGATCCGCGAAATGGATGCGGGAAAAATCCCCTTGAGTCTAGGAAAGAAGTGTCCGGTCGAATGCTCCTTTTGTTACGAACTCGACCATTCCTACCGCGAAACCCAGGACCCGCCGAAAACCACGCAGGATGATTGGGAGTTTATCCTCAACTATATCAATGCCAAGCCTACGGACCCCATGCAATATTGGTGTTTGGGGGGCAATGAATATATGGAATGGACCGATCTGTTCCTCCACCCCAAGGCCATGGAATGGGTTGAAGATTTTCTGAAATACACCGATAAAAACATTCAATTTTTCACGGTGGGATTTGTCCACGTTCCGAAGATTCATCAGTTGGCGGAACAATATCCGGGGCGGATCAATTTTGAATTGTCGGTCATTACCCTGAGCCAATATCGACAACACATGATGCCGCATGCGCCGTCCGTACGGCATCTGATGAAAGTGCTGGACGGCCCTTCGGTGTCATCGGCCAATTTTTATGCGTTTGACGAACATACCATGTCGAAGGACGCGAAAGAGATTTCGAAAATCAATCAACAATGCGTGTTGTGGATGGGTTGTCTCACGCCCGTGCGCGGCCTCAAAGAAGAGACGGCCAATCTCATGCGGCAGGGGCGGAAGGCACTGGGCATTGAAGCCGAACGAATTTATGACGCCGGGTTGCCGAATCTGACCACGATTCACACCGAAGCCTACGTGACGGCCTTTCTCAATCGAAAGCGAATCGTGAGTGCGTTCGATGCCTTGGAACTGGAGAAAAAAGATACGGTCGTGATGGCCCAGAGCGTCCATAAGATTCTGAACATGTATCGAAAGAACCGCGCTCGATTCCTGTTTGTGCCGAATGCGACGCTCGGCGGAGATTCCGATTGTACCGTGCTGCTGACGTTTGACGACATTCGCGAACGGCTGACGAATCAGAAACGACTGCACATCCCCAAATGCGTGATGGAATCGGGGCGGGGGACGAATATGGATATTAAGGGGGTGACCCTGGACGAATTTACGAAAAAGACCGGGGTCACGGTCAAGATCCTCCATAAAATCGATACCAAATTCGCCAATTCGCGATTATATCGCAATGGGACTCTGAAAAATTTTGTGGAAGATTACGTTCGGAATCCCTGGGCTGCCGAGTATGAAGCCTTACCGTGCAGCGCGTAACGTGGTGACGACCCCCGTGGGTTCGGGCTCCATCGTTCGGCAAGGGACGTCGCTTCCGGTTCCCTCCGTATGACGACTCCCACCCGATCTCTCCAATTTTACAAGGCGGACGTCTTTGCGGAAGAGCCGTTTGGCGGCAATCCCGTAGCCGTGATTCCCGATGCGACGGATTTGACCGAGCGCGAATTTCAGCAGATTGCCCGTGAGATGAATCTCTCGGAGACCGTCTTTGTGGTGCCTCCGACGGATCCGGCTGCGATTGCCAAACTCCGCATCTTTACCCCCACCCAAGAAATTCCTTTTGCCGGGCATCCGGTGATCGGCACCTTTTTCGTGCTCAGTTCGTTACAGAAGTTTCCCTTGCCGCAACCGGTGACGCGGTACCTCTTCGAATGTAACATCGGACTCTTTCCCGTCGAGGTACACGTGGTGGACGGACAAGTGGATGGTGTCGTGATGTCTCAGCCGAAGCCGCAATTTTTAGGAACGGTCGACGACATTCAGGACCTCTACGAAGTCAGTCGGGCCCTGGGGATGAACAAGACCGCCATTGCGGAAACCCATCTGCCTATCGAAGTCGTGTCGACCGGCTTACCGGTCGCCATCGTCCCGGTCCGAACCCTGACCGCCGTGAAGTCGATTCGACCCGACCAGACGGGCATCAAGGAAGTCTGCGATAAACTCGGCGCCAACGGCATCATGGTCTTTACGACGATCACCGTTGAAGAATGGGCGCATGTACATACGCGCATGTTCGCGGCACCCATTGGGATATGGGAGGATCCGGCCACGGGAAGCGCCAGTGGAGCGCTTGGCGCCTATCTCGTCAAAAACGGAGTCGTGGATGTCGGCCCGACCACTGAAGTATTCATGGAACAAGGGTATGAAATCGATCGGCCCTCACGGATTACGGTCCAAGTGTTCTCCGATGATGATGCCATTCAAGAGATCAAGGTGGGAGGACAAGCCGTGATGGTGGCCGAAGGGAAGCTCCTGTTCTAGGAGCTTGTTGCAAAAGGAGGTTGGCATCTGACCATGAAAGCCGTCACCTTCCATCAACACGGCGGTCCGGAACAGCTCACGTTTGAAGACGTGCCGCTCCCTACGCTCAAGGCCGGGGAAGTTCTGGTCCGGGTCAAAGCCTGTGCGCTCAATCATTTAGACATTTGGATCCGTCAGGGAATACCCAATTTTCCAATTACGCTTCCGCATATTTCCGGGTGCGATGTGAGTGGCGTGGTTGAACAGATCGGGGAAGGCGAAGACGTGCCTTATCCCGTTGGGCAACCCGTTGTGCTATCGCCCGGCATCAGTTGTTGGCAGTGCGAGTCCTGTTTAGCCGGGAAAGATAACTGTTGTCCGACGTATCATCTTTTGGGGGCCCACGTTCATGGGGGCTATGCGGAATATGTCAAAGTTCCTGTGAGAAACCTCATCACGTTTCCGACGGCGTTGACCTTTGAACAAGCCGCAGCCTACCCACTGGTCTCGGTCACGGCCTGGCATATGGTGAAAACGTTGGCCAAAGTCCGACCGGGAGAAACCGTGCTGGTGATGGGCGCTGGGAGTGGCGTCGGCAGCATGGCGATACAAATCGCCAGTCTTCTGGGCGCGCGGGTGCTCACCACGGTCGGAACAGACGACAAAATCGAAAAGGCCAAAAAGGTGGGGGCGAACGAGGTGATCAATCATGCCAAGGAGGATGTGACCCAACGAGTCCACACGTTCACCGATGGCCGCGGCGTGGACGTGGTCATCGAGCATATTGGTCAAGCGGTATGGGACCAGTGCCTGCGGTCGTTGGCTCGTGGAGGACGGTTGGTCACCTGTGGCGCGACATCAGGAACGGAAGGTCGTTTTGACACGCGTTTTTTGTATTCTCGGCAATTGACGATCATGGGGTCCTTCATGGGGACCCGCGCAGAATTGATGGAGGTTAGCCGACTGGTCCAAGCCGAGAAATTACAGCCGGTTGTGGATTCGGTGTTTGCGTTGTCCGAAGCTCGCGAAGCTCAAGAACGGATGCTCGCGCGCAAGATGTTCGGAAAAATCATTCTTGTGCCCCAAACCCCGTAAATGGTAACGCAGAAAGCGTGACCCGTCCCTTCATTCTGTCAGCGAATTACTGAACATTTACAATTCCCGCCGATTCCACCATCAATCGTCATCGAGCAGTCGAAGCGGCCGCGTGAAGCCGGAGGCCCAGGGCACGCATTACCTTGAGCACGGTGGAGAACTCCGGGTTGCCGTCTGGTGAGAGTGCCTTGTACAGGCTCTCCCTACCCAAACCGGCTTCGGCGGCGACCTTCGTCATCCCCTTGGCCCTTGCAATGTCACCCAACGCAGCCGCTATAAGTCCCGGGTCGCCGTCTTCAAAAGCCGCTTCAAGGTAGAGAACGACGTCCTCCTTAGTCTCCAGGTAATCTGCCGCGTCCCACGGCTGGGTCTGCATCTTTGCCATTGCCGTCTCCTATAGCTCTCGCGCCAGATTGCGCGCCTTTTCGATATCTTGATCCTGGGTACTCTTATCGCCACCGGCCAGCAAGAGCGCCAAGAATTGCCCTCGCTGTACGAAATAAACACGATAGCCAGGCCCGTAGTCGATGCGAAGCTCCGAGACGCCCTCCCCGACCGCTCGAACGTTTCCGGGGTTGCCCAATGACAGCCGCCTGATACGAGCGTTGATACGCGCCTTTGCCTGTCGGTCCCGAAGCCTCCCGAACCATCGGGCCTACACATCGGTTTGGCGAACCTCAAGCATCACCTAATCGTATCCCAAAAGATATAAGTAGGCAAGTGCCTGTTAAGAACATATAAGTGGGGGGTCGTTATTTGCGCATTTCCCCGACGATGTGGGGAAGTTCAGGAAGAATCAGCGCCTCCATGGCCAATCGAACCGCTCCACTCGAACCGGGAATCGAGAAAATCACTTTCCCCTGATAAAGCCCGGCCGTGGCACGGCTCAGCATCGCGGACGAGCCGATATCCTTGTAGGACAAGTAGCGAAAAATTTCGCCAAACCCCGTCAATCGCTTTTCCAAGACGCCGTCGACGGCTTCAAACGTGGAGTCACGCTGGGAAATTCCGGTGCCTCCGTTGAGGATCAGAACTTCGAGCCCCGGAGTCCCTCCTAATTGTTGGACAAGCTTCCGAACTTCAACCGGCTCATCTTTCACCACATGATAGGCGCCGATTCGATGGCCTTCCTGCGTGAGCAACTCTCGAATGAGTTGTCCGCTTTTATCGGTTTCCGGGGTCCGCGTATCACTGCAGGTAATAATGCCGCACTCAATGGAAACGGGCCCTCGGGCTTTGTGTTCGGCAGAGGGAGGATGCTGCCCGGATTCGTGCCTGTGAGGGCCGTCATGCGAAGACATGATGAGAAGAACCTGATTGAAGAATCCCTAGGTCCAAATTGAATCGGGATTGCATTGAGCAACCGGAGTTCCTTTTTTAATATGTTCATCGAGGATCAAAGGCACGTGTTCTTCTTTGACTTGGGAGTACCAGATGCCGTCCGGGTACACAACCATGGTGGGGCCTTGCTCACAAGGACCGAGGCAGGAACTTCCGGTCACGAGAACTTCTCCCGGTTGAATCCCCCGTTCCATCAGACCCATGTTGAGATTCATCAAAATATTTTGAGAGCCCGCTCCGCCACACGAGGGTTTAGGGTGGCCTGGCGGTCTGGTGTTGGTACACACGACAATATGATATTTCGGCTTAGGCATGACGACTCCTTTCGGTATTCAGTGCGTATGAGCGTTAGCAAAGTATGATGGATTGAACAGCTTGAACAAGGCCATTGACCCTGCGTCGAGTCGAGGGTTATTGCTGAGGTCGAAACAGTTCCCACATGTCGAGACATTCTTCCGGCAATTCCCAGTGCGTGATTCCTTTCCTGACGAAATTCAAATAGTCATCCTTGACGCGGAATTTACCAATGGGATTGGCCGCATGGGTGGTGGCCAATTCTTTTTGATCATCTTCCGTCATCACCGTGATTTCAAGGTGCCGGAACGCCCCTTCCGGGACTTCCTCCTCAAAGGCATCAAAGATCTTCAAGTCTTCGTCGGTGAATTCAAACACCGCTCCCCACACGCGTTCTCCTGGTGATGGGGTGATGCTGGCTAAGCCACATCGCCATTGTGAGGAAAAGCGCGGGAAGTGAATGGCGTGGTCCGGAAGGTAGCCCTTGAATAAAAACTTGTGTTCAGGGGCGCGCCTTTTCAACTGGGTCGGATGAAGATTATCGGCATAAATAAAGACTCGCATGTGTGATTAGCCTCGTGTCTGCTAGGGGTGTGTTGATAAACACACCTTTCTATCATAACGGCGCGTTTGCTTGTCAAGATGAAGACCGAAGGATACGGATTGGGCTAGGAACGTTGACGCAGAAATCCCAAAATTTTTTCCAGCCCCATTTCAAGCAAGGTTCCCCCGGTTTCATACGACTTGTTTTCTTCGGCATGCCGGTCCGCCCAATCCAGGGCAACAGGGAGGGGAATCAATCGTGCCGGGCCTCCGGTAAGCTTCGCCCACATCAGACTTAAGACCGTTGCGATGCGAAACGGCACGGAGACAGGTTTGACGGCAGGCTGCGTCATGTCCTGGCAAAACTCAGCCGGGGATGTCACAAGGTATTCCCGGCACGCGGCTGGCCGAAACTCGTAGATGCTGCACGATTCATCTTCGAGAAAGATACATGGCAGGCGCTGGGCGTAATAGGCTTGGTTGACGGGCTCCATATCCTCGTCGGACAACTGTGTGCGGGTTTCGGATAATTGCACGAGCCGGCCAAGGATGCCTGCCTTGTTTAAGGTGTCCTTAACCGTAGAAAGACGATGAAGATAGCGGTCTCGTTGGGGTGCAGGCAATTGCTCGATCCGTTTCTTGAGAGTAAAGGCTTCCGGGGGAGAAACCGGGACCAGCACGCGGCAACAGGCGCCACACCCTTTTTTACAGGAAACCGTGTGCCCTGCCCGTTGGCGTTTCTCTTCTTCAAGTTTGAGGGCTTGTTCTCCCAAAGAACGCATCAAGGGGACGATGTCTGACACTGGAATAAAACTTGTCGGCACGGAAATCTCGGCCTGGAGGTCGCCGGCAGGGGTGGGGAGAGAAAGACGAAAGGTATCAAGAGTTTTTGACGAACTCTGTTGCTTCGGCATGGGATGTGACCACGGATATTCAGATTCTCACTATAGCGCGACGTTCCGGCTGGGGCAAGGCCGCTTGCCACGGTTCAGGGGTTTGGCTTATTCTGCGCGCCATGACGATCTTTCAAAAAATACTGAACGGCGAGATTCCGTGTCATAAGGTCTATGAAGACGAGCACGTGCTGGCCTTTTTGGATATCAATCCCTTATCCCACGGCCATACCCTGGTCATTCCGAAAGAGCCGGCTGCAACGTTGGATCAACTGTCGGATGAATCCGCCGCCGCCATCGGTCGAGTGTTGCCGCGTCTGTGCCGTGCGGTGCGCAAGGCCACGGGGACCGGGCATTTTAATGTCCTGCAAAATAATGGCGTTCCGGCCCACCAAGCCGTGGGTCATGTGCACTTCCACATTATTCCGAAAGAAGACGATGGCTCGGGTTTGGGAATAGGGTGGAACGCGAAATCTCTCAACGAGGGGGCGGCGCTGGCGGCAACAATCGCCGGCTGCCTCGAACCCTGACCGCGTTTTGACGAATCCACTGATTGCCATTCACTTGCAATCATTGACAATCCCCGTGTTCTGCTGAATGAATCCGACCCTATCGTCGATCATTAAAAAGTCCATTGATGTAAACGAACCAACCGCCTATCCGAATAAAACTCCCGTTCATATGAAACTCATTGCCGTGAAAGTTCACGTCCCGCATACTGGCCCCTTTCTGTCTAACCGTGTTCTTGGAAAACGGAGAAAATGACGGACGTTGCCGTAAGCCTGATTGCGCACCCCATAGGATTTATCACCGGAGCGATTCTGTACGCCATGATTCTGGTCTTGGTGTTGCAAACGCCCCGGAACTCCGTCTCGCGAAATGTGGAGGGAACTCAGGTTACGCCGTTGCGGCGACTGTCGCTGTGGACGGCAATCTTAGGTTTATTATGGAATGTGGGAGGTTTGGCCTCGTTTCTTCTTCCGGCTACAGCGCCTGATTGGCTGAACCACGTTCTGCAAGTGACGGCGCTGTCTGCCTTGGGGTTTCTCCCTGCCGTCGTGGTGCATTCCTTTCTTCAATCCGGCCGTCAATCCGGAATGCGTCAACGCGTAAGGTGGAAACAGCACGTCCTGCTCACGGGAGCGTATGCCTTAAGCACTGGAGCAGGCGTATTCAACGTTCTGGCCGTCATACCGGGAACAACCTTAATAGCGGTTGAGGCGGTGAGTCTGCTGGCTATGGGGTTTGTCCTGCTGCTTGCGGTGGTGCTGGCCGATACCGTCAGGCAGCAAGGATGGGATCACCACGCCGGGGTTGTGACGCTGGCTGTCATTGCTGCGGCTGCGATGCCATTCAGCCACCATCAATCCGGCGAGTACGCGTGGTGGGTCGAGTTGATCGGACACCACGCTTCCTTGCCATTGGCGTTAGCCATCTTGTATCAGGACTTTCGTTTTGCATTCGGGGACATTTTTTTAAAACGCGCGCTCTCGCTCATTGGATTAGTCGGCATTGCGATGGGGCTCTATGTGGGGCTGGGGGCGCCTCAATTCGCACCTCATTTTGAGCAGCCCAATCTATTCATGGGCGGAACCCTCATCGGACTGTGGATCGCGACCGCGTTGCTCTATCCCTATTTATCTCGAGGGGTGTCGTGGGTCGTCGATACGGTGGTCTTGCGACGACCGAATTACGAAAAATTCCGATACGACGTTGCGCAAGAAATCATGCGAAGGGAAACACCGGAAGCCATCTTGGATCAATGTTGCGCGATGCTGAAACCTGTGCTTTCCACAGAGGAGATAGAATGGTCTTCCATCGGGCCGCAGGAACGGAAGGTCGACGGTCTGCCGTATCGTTCCTTGGTCTCCTCGAGAACCCCGGTCATGACACGTGACGCCCCCGACGTCATTGTGGATATCCCAACGCTCGATCCTCCCCAATATTTTATTAAGATAGGGCCACTCCCACATGGGCGGAGGCTCTTATCCGATGACTTGTATCATCTGGAATCGCTGGCGCATCTGTTGTCCCGTCGTATTATGACGGTACGGGTCACTCACGAACGCTGTGCGCAATCCCTTCGGGAACAGGAAATACAAAAATTGGCGACCGAATCGGAATTGCGGGCTTTGCGCGCGCAATTAAATCCCCATTTCCTCTTCAATGCGCTTACCACGCTTGGCTATTTGATCCAAACGTCCCCGGCGAAAGCCGTTGAGACGCTCATGCGATTGACCGATCTCTTACGAAGCGTGTTAACGCGGTTGGATAAAGAATTGACGACCGTAGGGCATGAAATGGATTTAGTGCAAGCCTATCTGGATATTGAACAGGCGCGTTTTGAAGATCGGTTGGCAGTCCATCTCGATATTCCAGCGTCGATACGTGATGTGCCGATCCCCGCGTTGATCGTGCAACCGCTGGTGGAGAATGCCGTCAAGCACGGCATTCAGCCTTCGACATCCGGGGGAACGGTTCGGATTACCGCATGGATTAAAGAATCGGATGATCATCGCGAACCGCATCGCCACCTACAGCCAATGCTGAACATTCAAGTATGGGATACAGGGGGCGGAGCAGCGCCCGCCCGCAATGGGAATGGCCAAGGAATCGGGCTTGGTCTGTCCAATATTAAACAACGGTTATCGCTGCACTACAACGAACGCGCAACAATAGACATCAAAAGCAGCCCGGAGCATGGCACGGTCGTGAACGTCGTGATTCCCCTCGACGGGCATGAGGTGGCGACCCCCTCGTCGCTTGCTCAAGGACAAAGAGAACAACTGACGGTAGGACCATGACCTTACGGGTGCTTGTAGCTGATGATGAACGTCCGGCGAGGCAATTCCTTGTGACCATGCTGCGATCATTTGAAGACGTTGAGATTGTTGGGGAAGCCCAAAGCGGCAAAGAAACCATTCGATTGATTGAACAAACGCAACCCGATCTGGCCCTACTCGATTTGCAAATGCCGGAAATGGATGGGCTGTCCATCGTCCGGTCCTTGCATCATAGGCGAATCCCGCTGGTGGCCTTTGTCACGGCTTTCGATGAACACGCCGTGGATGCATTCGAAATTGAAGCCTTGGATTACCTGCTTAAACCCGTTGATCGAGGCCGTCTTCGCAAAACGATCAACCGCGCCCATGAAAGACTCGATCAGGCCGCATTCGCAGAGCAGGAAACTGACGAGCAGTCTGTTCCGGCGGATCGTGAATCTCCGGCGCTTGCAGAGCCGTATATCGATCGATTTCCCATTCGAAAACAGGACGATATTTATTTGTTACCCATTCACCACATTGCATCCGTGGTCTCAGAGGGGGAGTTGATGCATGTGACCACGCTTCGCAAGGAACGCTATACGATGAACTATCGGTTGAAAACGTTGGAAGCCAAGCTGGACCCCAAGCGTTTTCTTCGAGTAGGCCGAGGAGCTTTAGTCAACGTCGATGCGATTAGGAAGATCACCCCCATGCCGGGAGGATCCTATCTCGTGACATTAACGAATACCCAACAATTGCGAGTGAGCCGCAGTCAATCTCGTGCACTCCGTGGCCATCTCCTGCGGGTGTAATATGTTTTTTGATGGATGGAGTGAGTCCAATGGCAGTCAGAGTGAGTCGGCAATGTGTTTAGCGCGCCCTCTCCTTGATCGGGGAAGGGTGAAGAGGGTTGCAGAATGAAGCACGTTTGGATGTTTCTCGTGATGGCGAGTGCCTTGCTGGCAATGAGTCCCTCGTCTGTATGGAGCCAAGTCGATGATTCCACGCATGAGTCTGATCACTTAGCGGATGAGGACGTGGAGGTTCTCGAAACCGTGCATGTGCATGGACTCAGACTGAACAAAGATCAACAGCGAGGGCCGGTCCCCAAGTACACCCCCTGGCCCACCATGCCCTCGGCGTTACAAGGACAAGAAGTCGATGACTGGATGAAAGTGCGCATTCTTGTCAGCAAAACGGCAGACACCATGCTCGTGGTTCTGGAGCCCGCGAAGCATCGCCGACTCCACCTGGCCGGAGTTTACGCTCTCAAGCAATGGACGTTCGATCCCCAAATGAATGGGGACGATCCTGTCGATGGAGAATTGACGGTCAGGATTCACTTCAGAACACAGGAGAAATAGCGACCGGCCGTTTTGAACAAACCGAAGATTACGCGCGGCGGATATGGAGCCCCCGCCTCTGCGGTATGCGAGCGATCGGGTTTCCCCAACAGAGAGCGAGAGGAAAATGTGCGGACGGTATACCTTAACGTGCATGCCCGAGGTCGTCGCTGAGGAATTTCGCCTCGAAGCAATTCCTGACCTCCAACCTCGCTATAACATTGCGCCCTCCCAATGGGTAGCATGTGTGAGAGTCGGGTCCCAGGTACAGAAACGCGGGGCGGCCACACTGCGGTGGGGCTTAATCCCCTCGTGGGCAAAGGATCCTGCAATAGGGATGAAACTCATAAATGCCCGAGCGGAAACCGTGGCGGAAAAGCCGTCGTTTCAAAAGCCGTTTCGAGAACGCCGCTGTCTGGTGCTGGCGGACGGCTACTATGAATGGAAACGGGAAGGCACAAGAAAACAGCCCTACTATATTCGGTTGAACAGTGAACGCCCGTTTGCGTTTGCCGGGCTGTGGGATCGGTGGAGTGGTAAAGATGGAAAGACCATAGAATCATGTGCCGTGCTCACCACGAAGCCCAACGAACGTCTGGCCTCGATTCATAACCGGATGCCGGTCATTTTAAATCCTGTGGCGTATGAGCCGTGGCTCGATTCCGGGTTACAGGATACGACTCGTCTTGTCCCGTTCCTGACGCCTTACCCCGCAGACGCCATGATCGCGGTCTCGGTCAGCAGACGGGTCAATGATCCACGAGTGGATGACGCGTGGTGCCTCGAAGTCTTAGAAGCCCCGGATGAATGAAACGCCGTAGTTGCAGGACGCCAGCCCAGGTCAAGGCTTGGTTCTGCGCCCTGCCATTTTGGTAAGCGCATTCCGTGGAACCCATTTCGTCAGCAACGCCGCCAGCTTTCCTTGCCAGCCGATGGTGACCACGGGGCGCTTGTTCGATAAAGCGGCCAGGGACGTATGCACCACCTGGGCAGCCGTTTGCATGGGAAAGGGACCGGATGGACGAAAGCCGGCGGAGCCATGAAAATTGGTCTCCGTTTGTCCCGGGCAACAGGCCTGAATCAGAACGCCGGTATCGCGCACTTCCTCGGCCAACGCTTCTGAAAATGACAGCAAAAATGCTTTGGTGGCGGCATATTCCGCGAAATACGGGATAGGGAGCATGCCGGCGATGGAGGCCACGTTGATAATGGTGCCGGATCCACGCTCGATCATCCCCGGCAGAAACAACCGAATACTTTCCACGACGGTTTGAACGTGCAAATGAAGCATCTCCTGGATACGCGGCAGTGGGTGAGAGACGAATTCCCCATACAATCCGAAGCCGGCGTTATTGATCAGCATATCCGGCGTGTGCCGGTACCGCCGGCCTTCCACGAATAATTGATGAGCGGCGTGAGGCTGGGCCAGATCGGCGAGAAACACGTGGGCCTGAATACGGTGGTTCGTCTCGAGTTTATGGGAGAGTTGCGTGAGTCGCGTCTCGTCACGGGAGACCAGCAACAGGTCATAGCCTCGGCTTGCGAGGAGGCGGGCATACTCGGCCCCGATCCCTCGTGAGGCTCCGGTGAGAATGGCAAAAGGATTCGGATCGTTGGACATATCATTCGGTGAGCAGAGAACAAACCCCCACGTGCAGGAGAAACGAAGGATGCAGCAAAACTAAGGGGCGGGAGCAGCGACCCAGGCTTGTCGCTGAGCTTGGGCGTGGTCGGCATCCTGGTAAATCACGCGAATGATCATATTGCCGAACGGGCGACGCACCACTTTCAAGAGAACAAAACCATCAGCAAATCCGATTACCAGCTCTTGGGAGATACCCTGTTGAAAGAACGTACTTTCATGTTCGGTGGGGTGGTGGTTTACGGGGTGTTGAGCGGCTAAGACTTCAAATAACTCCAAGAACCATTCCTGAGTATAGCTGCCCATTTCAATATCGATATGACTCAGGGTTGCATGCGTGGCCCCGGCCGCGGATGGAGCGGTAGAATCAGGTACGCCCTCGACGGGGCCATAACCTAACGTGAAGTAGCGATTTTTCCCCAAGATGTCATACAGACATTCGGTCTGGCTCGAACAGTCCTCAAGTACCGCCACTTCAGCAGGGATCATGCCGAATTTCAATGTCCCGAATCCCTGAATCGTCGCGGCCTGAATGGAGGAGGCCAAGACCAGAAGGCTCACCAGGCTGAGGGTCGCGAAGGGAAGCAAGGAGGTCGTTCTCACAATATGGTTCATGGGTGCAACTCCTTCTGCGAAGAAATAATCATGGGGCTAGAAGATATGGCCTCCTTGTGTCCGCAGTGAGCCGACCCCTTACGCCTACCCTAACAGAAAATATTTACGGCCACCACCCCTGTCAGTGGGTTTTCAACTGGGGGCTGTGTCCCTACGAGATTCACTAAGATGCGGCCGCTACAGGATGTAGGGCGTGTGGTGAGACTGCGGGCGGAACTGGTTTTGGGTCCTTTTGCCGAACCAAAAGAGCCTGTCCTGAGCAACAGCGAAGGAACCTCGTCGCGCGGGGGCGAAACCCCGCAAACATAGCGGCGCAGCCCAGAGCATCGGCACCCGAAGAGCGATGAATTCCCTACGCACCGGCTGGGCTTGAGGGGATCGGTCCTGGGGCCGAAAGCAGGGCCGCCGGACCTCACCGGCTCTCCACAGACGGCTTTCGACCGAGGGCCGGTCAAACTCATACGACTCCGGCGCCTGCAGTCGTGTGTCGTGAACCTGTTGCAACCCTAGAAGGTTTTATACTCAAGCCACTTGCCGTTTAGGGTAATCTTGCAACGATCTTCTCCCTGACTTCCCTTGACCTTTTCCATATCGAGTGAGAAATCAATGGCGCTCATGATGCCGTCCCCGAACATCTCATTGGCCATCTCCCGCAACGCATCGCCATACACGCCAATCACCTCGAGCAGGCGATACTTGAAGGGATCACTCATATTCGGAAAGTCCGCCCGCACCGGAAATCGACTCAAGCTGGCGGTGGATTCCTGATCCAGGTCCAACAGTTTTCCCACGGTCGCCGCCTCCGTCGGCGTTAACCGATGATTTCCGTTTAATGCGGCGGCCACAAAGGTCGGACTCTTTTTCACCGCTCCCGCGACCTCGGCAATCGTCACGTTTTTCTCCAGGCGTTTGGCCTTTATGGCAGCTTTGGCACAGTTCTCTTTCATGATGATGACTCCTTTTTAGTGTGATGCTGTGGTTTCATACTTTTTTGTCGCCTGATCACGGAAATTAATTTCGATGGGGGTGGACCGTTCCGCGGCATCCCCGCTCTCACCCTCTTGTCCGTGCGAGGCGTGGCGGACGAGAAAATGAATGATGTGGTTTCGGATCTTGTAATAATGTTCGTCTTCGATAATCGTTTCCCGTGACCGCGGTCGGGGGATGGTCACGTCCACGATTTCCGCAATCCGTGCCGAGGGGCCGTTGGTCATGAGCATGATGCGATCGGAGAGCAGGATGGCCTCATCCACGTCATGCGTAACCATGAAGACCGTGTTGCGGGTGGCATTCCACATCTGCACCAGTTCCTCTTGAATCACGCCCCTGGTCAACGCGTCGATTTGCGCAAACGGTTCGTCCAGCAAGAGGACCTTCGGTTCAATGGAAAACGCGCGAGCCAGCCCGACCCGTTGTTTCATGCCCCCGGACAGGGCCGTGGGTTTTTTGGTTTCGGCCCCTTGCAGGCCGACCAGCGTGATGTATTTCTGGACGTGCGCTTTGATCTCTTGCGAACTCCATGTGGGATAGGCCGAACGGACGGCGAGGGCGACGTTCTGATAGACCGTCATCCATGGCATCAATGCGAAATTTTGAAACACCACCATCCGATCCAATCCCGGACCCGTGACTTCCTGTCCGTTCAGAATGGCTCCGCCTTCGGTTGGCGTTTCCAACCCGGCGATGATGTTGAGTAACGTACTCTTTCCGCACCCGGAATGCCCGATCACGGTGACGAATTCACCTTTGTGCACCTTGACCGTGACGTCTTCGAAGATGCAGACGTCGCCATTCCCGGAATGATTCGGGAAATACTTGCTCATATGATCGATAGAGAGAAAAGACATAACGTTACTCCTGATAGGTGACCAAACCGGCCAATTTATTAAATCCCGAATCCAAGATCACACCGACGGTACCCACCACCAGGATGGCGAAGATGACGCCGGCAATATCCAGGTTGTTCCATTCAATCCAACTCAGATACCCCACGCCCAGTTCCCCGAGCAACATCTCCGCCGGCACCACGGCGACCAGCGCACTTCCAAACGAAATGCGGAGGCCGTTCACAATGGTCGGCGCGGCTCCGGGAAGAATCACCTTATAGAGTCGCTTAAACCACGACAACTGAAGAATGGCGGCCACCTGCAAATATTCCTTCCGAAGGGTGTTCACGCCAAAGGCAGTGGTGGCCAGAGTCGGCCAGACCGCGGCCATGAACACCACCAGGATCGCCGTCCATTTCGGATCCTTGACCGTGTACAGGAGCAAGGGCATCCAAGCTAGGGGCGAGATGGGCTTCAGAATCTGAATAAACGGATTCAGCGCGCGAAACAACATCTGGTTGAGTCCCAAAATAATCCCGACCAGAATCGCCACCCCAGAGGCAGCCAGAAACCCTACTGAAAATCGTGAAACCGTATAGCCCACTAAAAAGGCAATCCCATGATCGTTGGTCCCTTTAATCACAAAGGCTTCGCTCAACTCGATCCAGGCTTTCTCCATCACCGTCATGGGACCCGGTACTCCTTTGAGTTTTTCTTTTTCCGGATTCCACACGTACTGGCCGTCGTCGGTTTGCATGATATCGCCGTTGAACTCCATGACCATCAATTCCTCTTCCGTCTTGCCCGTGGGATCGAATGGAGGACTGATGGTGGCGATGTGCCACGCGAACAGAAAAATCCCAAGGAAGAACACGGAGATGAAGAACGGATGCTGTGTATGCTTGCTACCCATCGTGACTCGTCCTTTGCCGGCTATGCCATGCTATGAATGGGAAAACTCTTGACGTAGCCTTCTGGTTTCAGGGGATCGAAGGTCTTGCCCATAATGACGTGCGTCGTCATGGTCTTGGTATGCGTGGGATAGCCCAGGCTCTTGGCCACCTTGTCGCAATCCGCTGCACGATAGACCTGCTCGGCGACCTGCTGATAATTCACGTTCCCTTTCAAATGACCCCACCGTTTCATTTGGGTCAAGATCCAGATGGCCATGGAATGCCAGGGATACGGATCGAAATCGATGCGATTCGGAACCCTCTGAATCCCGCCTAACCCATCGGCAAACGTCCCGGTCAGTACTTGTTCCAGCACGATTCTCGGCTGATTCAAGTAATTCGTCGGGGCAATGGCTTTGGCGATTTCTTTCCGGTTGCCCGGGTTCGATGCGTAATGAGTGGCATCGACAATCGCCCGGAACAACGCGAGGAACGTATTCGGATACGTCGTCGCGAATTCCTGTGAAATCGCAAACGCGCAGCACGGATGTTTGTCCCAGATGTCTTTCGAGAGCTTGTAAATAAAGCCGACGTTCTCATACACCGCGCGTTGATTAAAGGGATCGGGAGCCAGGTAGCCGTCGACGTTTCCGGCCTTCAGATTGGCGACCATTTCCGGTGGCGGCACCACGCGGATCTGGACGTCCTTGTCCGGATGCACACCGCCGTCGGCGAGAAAGTAGCGCAACAGGTAATTGTGCATGGAATAATCAAAGGGCACGCAAAAGCGAAACCCTTTCATATCGGCAGCCGTTTTCACGCCTTTATGTCTGTTATGCAGGGTAATGGCTTGCCCGTTAATATTTTCCACGGCGGGCATATAGAACGGGACCTGGGGCGATCCCGCACCCAGGGTGATGGCTAAAGGCATGGGTGAGAGCATATGCGCGGCATCCACGTCTTTATTGATCGCCCAATCCCGCACCATGGCCCACCCCGCTGCCCGTTTGACCTTGGCGTTCAAGCCATGTTTGCTGTAGAACCCCATGGGCTCGGCCATGATAATCGGCGTGGCACAGGTAATGGGAATAAACCCGATACTGAGATCCGTTTTTTCGGGTTTGCCCACAGGGTCTGCGGCCAGTGCCTGCAATTGGGAAAGAGGAAGAAACTCGCTAATCAGTCCGACCAACGCCGCGCTCCCAACACCGGCGAGAAGTTGTCGTCGAGTCGGACCACTTGCCTGCAACACGGCTTTCGTCACTGCCACCTCGAGAGTCTTGGACAGATACTCCTCAGAGGTGAGGGGTTGCTCCCGATTAAACATGTCGGGGGTTTCGGACGCGACTTCCGATGAAACCGGATCGTGACGGTGAGAGTGAATTGTGTGTGCCATGACTCCTCCTCTACTCCTCATACATCAGAGCGTAATGAATAATGTGAATGGGCGAACTTCGTTTGTCTGTTGACCAAAAAAAACGCCAAGCCAAGAGTTTTGCAAAACTCTCAGGCCTGGCGTCATTGCCAGAACTATTTTGACTTCTATGTCACACTACGGTCCTTCTGCCGAAGCCGTACTGTTAAGAACAGCAAGAATAATGCCACCTTCCTTTACAGAGCCAAGCATTGAATATTATTGAAGTTTGCTGAAACGGGCATACGACAATTTTGTCAGAGCCCTGACATCTTTGTCAGAAACAGACAATTTTGTCAGGTTTTGAACAAGGCGGCGTCGCGAATAAACGGACGTGGCGAAAAGAGTGGTGCCGAAGGCGGGATTTGAACCCGCACACCCCAAGGGGCGCTAGACCCTGAATCTAGTGCGTCTGCCAGTTTCGCCACTTCGGCACGGAGCTTGTCCTGAACGGAGTGAAGGAACTAGCCGCGATTATCAGCTTTTGCCTGTGAGGCGTCAAGCCGTCAGCAAGCGCTGCTGCAGCAACGTCTGCATGTCACGCCGCCCATCAGCGATCACGAGCACATAGACGTTGTTGTCCATCACCCGGTAGATGATGCGGTAGGGCTTGAAGAAGATCTCACGGTACTCCCGAATCCCAATGTCCAGCAATTCCTTCGGGTAATTTCCGCGGTGGGGATGCTCGGATAGGCTGCTGAATGCCTTTTCGATCTGCTCCAGTACGTGCTCCGCCCTGCCCGGCGCATCGTGCTGATCGATGGAATCGCAGATTTCTTCCAAGTCGCGTGCCGCGTCATCGGTCAACTGAACCAAGAAGGGCATCAGCGAGCCTGTCGTCGCTTCCGAAGCCGTACGATGACAGCGGCGGCGGGTTGCACCTGACCCGCTTCGATCTGACGGCTACCCAGCGCGAGGATCTTGAGCAACGCAAGGGTCTCCTGTGTTTGCTCATAGCTGTCGATATCCTGCATGACCACCTTGGCTTCACCGTTCTGGGTGATGATCAAGGGTTTCCCCCTGAGCGTGCGCACGATCTCGGCGGCGTGGGCCTTGAGGTAACTGATCGGCTTGATCCGGCTGGACAGTTTCATAGGCCACCTCCTTTATGACTGAATATAGACCATAAACAGGTCAACAGGCAAGATGTCCTCCCCCGATCAGGGTCGGGATTGCCTCATGGCGCCGACGTGGTAGGAGAGGGTTCGGAAAGGGGCTCCAGGCACTGTTGGCGCCAGAGTCTATGGGGTCCCTGAAGGTCTTGCGTGTCTCCGGCGATGATGATCTGTTCTCGAACGAGTCCGGCGACGCCAAGTAAAAACGGGGCTGGAATGCGGGGCGCATCTTCGGCAATCAACACATCAAAGCGGACGCGTTTGAATAGGGGATCGGTCACGATGCGCCCGGGGGTCGCGGCGACCAAACGTTTGTTCTGCATAAAGGCTTGCCGATTGGTGGCCTCACCGGCTGCCAATAGTTCGCGAACTTTTCTGGTTCCTCCCAGCCTGGAGACTTCGTCTTTCAACTCTTCGTATTCCGGGCGCATCTCTTTCGGAATCGCGGCCTCAGGAGACAATTCACGGATACGAGCTTGCGCCGTCTCAACCTCTTTCATCAGTTCCGCAATGTTCCCTGTATAGAGCGTTCGATATTCGCCCAGGGTCTCCACATTTTTCCCCATGGTCTGCATGCCGAGACGTTTCCAAATAGGCAGGTTTTCGTACTTGGCGAGCAGGTGGTCAATGTCCTTGATTTTGCCTTGGAACTCACTCACCTGGGCAAGGAGCCGCCATTCCAGCAATTTGACTTCATCCATATCACGCTGTTTCTGCCCTTTGTAGGCCAAGATCGGGATGAGTTCTCGAAATCGCTCATATTTGCGTCGAAGCGTATCCTTATGCGACCGGGATTTGGCGAAAAATTTGTGCATTTGGGCTTCAAAACTCAATTCACCCAAAGGGAACCCTTCGGCTTTTTTGAGAACCGAGACTTCGTAGCGGCTCAATAAGCTGTGAAAGGGCAGGGCGGCATTCCGAAAGGTTTTGGCGAAGAACCCGAGCAAGTGATCCACGGCGTCGTGCGTGGGCGCAACCAGCAGCACGCGTTTATTGTGTCGCATCAAGGTCACCGCCAGCGTACCGAGTTTCGTCCAACGAGCGGCTTGGTCATCATGCCAGACGGTCGTCAGCACGGCAGCCGACGCTCCGGTTCTGGCAGAGGTATTGGCTTCGCGGTGCTCCGGGTCCAGCCATGGCGCAAGCCGTTCAGCCGGCCCCAGCGCGTAGGATTCGGGATGGGCCGCCATATCGGCTAATCGCGTGGAAGCCAGGCGAAAAAATTCCGAGGCATCCGTCACGAGCGTATTGTCGACCGTCGACTGCCCCAGCGTATCCAGGGTTTGCACCAAGGCGGTGTCGCCCTGTCGTCGGAGAATAAAGCCGCCGGTGGGTTCCAGGTCTCCGGGAGGCACAATGGTGACGGGCACGTCTTCAAGAACCGCGGTCCCCGGAGGAATCTCCATGGAATACAGGTGCAGGGCGCCGGCCGTCCCGATTTTTTGGGTGGTGCGGGATTCAATCAACGTGTCGAGCGCACCCGTGGCGTCTTTGTCGTTCGCCAATTGGGTGGCGAACGAGTGGAGAAGGTCAAGCAGTTTCATGGCTGGCGGCTTGGATCGAGTGCCTGCTGAATACAAATGGCCACGCAGCCCAGTCCACCGGTGATTGGGCGTCGGTCGTATGCGCATCCTCGATGATCAGAGCAAGCAGCGACAAAAGGAATGTGTTGCGCGAAATTGAGGTCGGCGAGTACCTGGGCCTGCAGGCGGCCATCTTCCAGCACCGACAAAACAAGGACACGGGTATGGTGGTCATCTTCCAAAATGGCGGATTTCGGTGAAGGCGCGATCCGGGCGCGAGCCGCTTGGATGTGCGGTAACTCCACGATCTCTTTGACCAAGGGCTTCGGAGGATGAATCGCCCGTTGACTCAGCCGGACGTTTAAAGACGTCAGATCAAGGCTGTCCCGAGCAGGCGCATCGGTCTGCGCCCAGGCAACATCCCGAGCACGTTGAGCGACAAATGCATGGGTCACGACCATGGCGAAGGCCAGACAGCCTACGCTCAGACACCACATAACCTTGTGACGCGGCATAAAGGCATTGTAGTGGACGATTGCAGGACGTGTCTAGCGGGGCCCTCCGGGTGCCTGTGCCCCAGCGCCGAATCATAGGGCTGCGGAACTCGCTCCGCTCAAACAGTCCTCGCCGACGCGTCGGATTCGCCCCTGGGCCGCAGCCCCGCCCAAGGCGGGGCACAAATGGTGCGTTGCGCCGTTCTCCGATTAAGAATGTCGGAGACAAGTGCTTCGGTTTCAAATTGATATTTCCCTGAGCGGACCTTATAATGCTACCCCTTCAACAGAGAAAGGGAGGCGTAGCAAAAAAGATGAAGGTGATTCTTCAAGAGAATATCGACAGTTTGGGGTATATGGGTGACGTGCTCGACGTCGCCGATGGGTATGCGCGGAATTTCTTGCTCCCCCGCCAAAAAGCCTTAGAGGCAAACCCCCGTAACGTGAAGGCGTTGGAACATGCCAAACGAGTGACGGCCCATAAGGCCAAGAAGGTCGAACATGACATCCAGGGACTGGCGGCGAAACTGTCCGCCGTCTCGCTCACCTTTCCGGTCCAGACCGGCAAGGATAATAAGCTGTTTGGATCCATCACCGTGAAGGATCTTGAAGCCGGGCTGTTGGCCGAAGGTTTTGACGTGGACCGCCGAAAAATTCAATTGGCGCATCCTCTGAAAGAGTTGGGCACGTTTACCGTCGGCATCAAGTTGCATCGAGACATTATCGCGAATATGTCCGTATGCCTCGTCGACCAGGGTGGAGGGGCCCCGGTTGATGAAGATGAAGCCGGGGACGAGACCGACGACGCCGTTCCTCCCGAAGAGGCCCCGGAGTCGCAGGACGAGTGATGGGCTACGTTGTCGGGACCCTGAAAGCGGTTCAACAAGAGGATCCCGAGGTCTATGCGGCTTTTCGCGCCGAAGAAAAACGGCAGCGCGACAAGTTGGTGTTAATCGCTTCGGAAAATTATGCGAGCCCCGCCGTCCTGGCGGCGCAGGGGTCGCTGATGACCAATAAATATGCGGAGGGTTATCCACGGCGGCGCTATTATGGAGGCTGTCAGCATGTGGATACGGTCGAAGAGTTGGCCATTGCGCGGGCCAAGCAGTTGTTTGGTTGTGAGCACGTCAACGTGCAGCCGCACTCGGGTTCCACCGCCAATATGGCGGCCTACCTTGCGGTCTTGAAACCCGGCGATACCATCCTGGGCATGGCGCTCTCGCAGGGTGGCCATTTAACCCACGGCAGCAAGGTCAATTTTTCGGGAAAGCTGTTTCAGGCCTTCTCCTACGGGGTCGATCGCGAAACCGAGCTGATTGATTACGACGCAGTGCAGCAAAAGGCGGAAGAAGTTCGCCCGCGCATGATCGTCGTCGGGGCGAGTGCCTATTCGAAAATTTTGGACTTCCCGCGGTTTCAGCAGATTGCGAAATCCGTGGGGGCCTATCTGTTGGTCGATATCGCACACATCTCCGGCTTGGTGGCGACGGGATTGCACCCCAGCCCGGTTCCCTATGCCGATTTTGTCACCACCACCACGCATAAAACCTTGCGCGGGCCTCGCGCCGGGATGGTGATGTGTAAAGAGGAACATGCGAAAGCCGTGGATAAAATCATTTTTCCCGGACTGCAGGGCGGTCCGCTCATGCATGTGATTGCGGCCAAGGCCGTGGCGTTTAAAGAAGCCTTGGCCCCAAGCTTTACCGTCTATCAACAACGGATCCTGGACAATGCCAGGGCCTTGGCGGACGGGTTCAAAACACGGGACTATCACGTGGTGTCCGGTGGAACGGATACCCACCTATTCCTGCTGAATCTCAATTCCAGAGGAGTGACGGGCAAAGAGGCCGAGGAGGCGCTCGATGTCTCGGGAATCATCGTCAATAAAAATGCCGTGCCGTATGACGAGCGACCGCCGGCTGTAGCGAGTGGCATTCGAATCGGCACGCCCATCGCGGCGACGCGGGGGATGGAGTTGTCGGAGATGTCGCAAATCGTGGCGTGGATGGATGAGGTGTTGCGCCATCCCACGACCAAACGAGTTCAAAACCGCATTCGAAAGGAAGTCAAGGCGCTGTGCGCCCGCTTTCCGGTATTTTCGGCTTTGTAACCTGCTGCCTGATTCTTTCATTTCAGAGCCTGTCCTGCCTGCCCTGAACATAGTGAAGGGAGCATAGCGAAAGAACCAATGTGGAACCCGTTACTCACCAGTCTTCCAGGCGGTGAGGCGGCACTTCTTTCTTTGGGGAAGATCCCGATGTTTCCAAATGCCGGTCCGTCATGAAATGTCCGTTCTGTAATCAACTCGACGATAAAGTGATTGATTCTCGCACGGCCCGAGAAGGCGAAGTCATCCGTCGTCGTCGGGAATGTTTCGGATGTCGTCGCCGGTATACGACCTATGAGCGGATTGAAGAAAATCTGCCCACGATTGTCAAAAAAGACAACCGGCGAGAAATGTTCGACCGTGCCAAAGTCATGGCCGGATTAAAAAAGGCATGTGAAAAACGGCCGATCAGCAGTGCCGCACTCGAAACCTCGGTAGACCGGATTGAAAAACGCCTGCAAGATTTGGGCGAATCAGAGATTCTGGCCAGGGTGATCGGAGAGGAAGTCATGCGGGAACTCCACGCGTTAGACCAGGTCGCTTACGTGCGTTTCGCCTCCGTGTACCGCGAGTTTAAAGATATTGATCAATTTATGGAAACGATTAAATCCCTTGCGCAGGATCGGGGAAACACCTGATGCGCAACGATGCCACCGTGGTGCGTGCCCATGCCCTCCTCTAACCGTTCCGTCAAACGGGCCGGGTCTCAGGCCTCGGCCTCCGTTTCCAAACGGAAGCCCACACCGACGCGCCGACGCGCGGCGCATGCCACACGTGTGGCGATCTTGGGAGGTGGACGCGGGGGGCGGGCGCTGTTGGAGATTTTTGCGCAGGATCCGTTGGCCCGTATTGTTGGATTAGGGGAAGCCAAACCGCGAACGCTCGGCACCAAGCTTGCCCAACAGTTGGGGGTTCCGGTCACGCAGGACTATCGGGAAATTTTGAAAATGAAAGAGGTGGACCTGATCATTGATGTGACCGGCAGTCCTGACGTCGAGCGGGCGCTGCACAAAATTCGAAAGCCGAGTGCGGCGATCATCGGAGGCGCAAGCGCCAAGTTTATGTGGCAGTTGATTGAGGCGAGGATTCGGGCGACGACGGAAATCGAAAAAACCCTGAGTCGGTACCAATCCTTGTTTCGAC
Source organism: Nitrospirales bacterium (assembly GCA_965247845.1). GTDB lineage: Bacteria > Nitrospirota > Nitrospiria > Nitrospirales > UBA8639 > Bin75. The sequence continues at coordinate 2,016,629 of OZ252040.1, forward strand.
GGTACGTGAAAGAGGAGGCCGAGAGCGCGGTCGATGAAGAGCGGACGCGCATCGCCTGTGAAATCCACGATGGGTTGGTGCAAACGCTGGTGGGCGTGAATTTTAAGATGGAACACTGCGGGAATCTGATTCAGACGGAACCGACCAAGTGCTTTGCCCTGCTGAGTGAGACAAAGCACCAGTTAAAACACGGCATTCAGGAAGCGCGACAAGTGGTGTTCAACTTGCGACCCGGTCAATATGAGCAGTTGGATCTGCAGTCGGCGCTGACCAATTATCTCGATGCGTATAAAAAACAAAATCATGTCCAGGTCGCCTTCTCCCATACGGGGAGCGATGCCCGCTTGCCGCCCAAGACGAAAGTCTTTGTATTCCGCATCATTCAAGAAGCCCTGCAAAATTCGTCCAAACATGCCAAGGCCACGAAGGTCGATGTGGACTTGACCATTCAACAGGATACCCTCTCCGCCACCATTCGCGATGACGGGATCGGCTTCGACGTCCAGGCGGTGTCTCGGAATCCGGACAAGTGGGATCACTTTGGGTTGCGCGGCATGAAAGAGCGGGCCAAATTGTTAGAGGGGGAGGCGTCGTTGACTTCTCAAAAAGGACTCGGGACAACCGTGTCGGTCTCTATTCCGTTGGCCAGAAAGGATACAACCCGAAATGGCAAAAAAAACTAAGGTGTTGATTGCCGATGACCATCGCGTCGTGCGTGAGGGACTGTCGGCGATTCTCGAGACCAAAGAAGAAATCCAAATTATCGGTGAAGCCAAGGATGGAGGGGAAGCGGTTGAACAGGCCAGGCAATTACTGCCCGACGTGATCCTCATGGACGTCAGTATGCCGGGGATGACCGGGGTCGAAGCCACGAGGATCATTAAACGAGAGATGCCGCATATTGGGATCATTGCCCTGACGATGTATGAGGATCAGCAATATATTTTTGACCTGGTCCGAGCCGGCGCCACCGGCTATCTGCTCAAAGACTCGGATTCCACGGAAATTGTCGCGGGCATTCGTGCCATTTCCCGTGGGGAATCGCTGATCCATCCTTCGGTGGCGAGCAAAATTTTAGCCGAGTTTTCATTGTTGGCTGAAGGCAAAAGCAAAAAGAAGTCCTTACTGGAACACGATCTCACGGAACGCGAAATTACGGTGCTTCGGTTGGTGGCCGATGGGAAGACCAACAAAGAAATTGCCAACGTGCTGGATCTCAGCGAGAAGACCGTCAAAAATCACGTGCGGAATATCTTCCACAAACTCCACGTCTACGATCGCACCCAAGCCGCCATCCTGGCGATCCGGAAAGGGATCATCGAACTCGAACCCTATCCCTGATGGGAGAAAATTGCAGGTCGGGTTGTTACGCTTTCAGCTAACCCGACCTACAACTGCTCCAGCGTACCACCCTCACCCCCCACGTCCTCGGGGGTGCTGGATTCCCGCTAACAACCTGCGGGAATGACAGCATGGATGGTAGGTCGACCGACAGTGCCGGCCGACTGGCTCCTCTTCTCTCACACCGAACGGCCTCATCATTGCCTCGGCCTTCATCACCGGTACACTTCCTCTCCAGCACCACCCCGGTTGCGACGTCTTTCCGGTTAGTGCTAGCATGCCTTCCAGCAAAAGGAGAGCGTGGTATGGCCAATGTGACGTTATTAGTCTCCTCGTCGTGTTCAGCCTGTCCTTCCGCCAAGAGTCTGTGGAAGCAATTGCGGGTGAAGCACAGTTTCAGTTACCGAGAAATTGATATCAGTACCCCTGATGGGCAGGAGCTGGCCGATCGCCATGCGGTGCGAGCCGTTCCTGCCACGATTATCAATGGGCGACTCACCTTTGTCGGCGTGCCCTCACGGCAAAGCGCGGAAAAAGCGTTGGGTCAACATCGGGGTTAACCTTCGCCATAGGTCCTCCCAATGAGCACTTCCCTTCCATTTGGGATGGATGAAGATGATCTGGATCTTGAGCTTCCGGTCCTGCCGCCTCGGCAATCCGTTCCCCCGCCCGACTGTCCGTTCTGTGGAGAGCCGATGACCTTTATCGATGCGGAATGGGGCTGTACGGATTGTAATGGGGAACTGATCGGTCCAGAAACGGGATAGGGTTGGCAAAAATTCGCGCCCTCTTCCCGTGACGCGTATCCCTGAGCTTCGATTCTCTTCGTCAGCCTGCCATGCTTCATGTCGTTACGGGTCTCTTTCATCCGGATCTGGAACAAGCCTTAGCCTCTGACCTTCGCTCGTTCACCGTCGCCCATCCCGTGGCGCCGTGTCTGATTCTCGTTCCCTCGGAAAGTGTACGCACCTACCTCAAATGGAGCTTCTGTATTGAGAAGCGCCAGCCTCTTTTCAACGTTCATCTCTTGACGTTTCACCAATTGGCGTTGCGGGTGTTGGAAGAACAAGGCCATCAGGTCGCAGACCGTCTCCGACGCGAGTCCTTTTTTCGAGAATGGGTGCATCAACGGCTGCGCAAGCGAGGGGAGGATCTTGTCGGGCTCAACGAACTCGCCTCGATGCCCGGCGGATGGGCCGCGCTCTGGGCCACGCTCAAAGATCTCAAGGATGCGAGAGTGGACGCCGGGGCGGTGTTGGAGGCGTTCAGCCAAACTCCGTTCTCAACGGATCGCCGACTGCAGTCGGTCATCCGCTTGTACCAGGCCTGGTGTGACGACCAAAGCCGTCACTCGTTGTATGACCATGACGACGTCGCGGTGTTGGCGCTCGATCTGGTGTCGGCTTCATCGTGGCTTCGTCAGCAGACCCATATTTTTTACTATGGCTTTTATGATCTAACCCAAGGGCAACTCGATCTCTTTCAAACGATCGTCAGGCAGTACCCGGCCACGCTGTATTTTCCGTTACTCGATCAACATCCGGCTTTTCGTTTCGCCCAGCAATTTTTCGATCAACATATCCGCGGCCTCGCGGCAGGCCCGATCGAATGCAAGGCCGAGGCTGTCAACGCGTCTCCGTTTCGAGCCTTGTTCGATCCTGCCCGAGCGTTCCGGTCCCCAAAGCCTGAAAAACCTAACGTGCCCGACAAGTTGAGCCGGTTCGCAGATGGCATTGAAGCAAGCGGCGCGCAAGGGTTCTGTCGTCTTGTGACGGTCTCCGGCGCGAACGACGAGATCGAAGTGGTGGCCAAAGAGATCCTGGCCTTGGCGCATGAGCAGCAAATTCCTTTTCATGACATCGGCGTGGTGGGTCGGACGTTGGCCGGATATGAAGACGTGCTGCCCCGCGTCTTTTCCGCGCATGGCATTCCCTTTCAGGCGACCCTGCGTCGGCCCTTGAGTCAGTATCCGTTTCCCCAAGCCTTGCTGCGTCTCCTCACGCTTCGTCTTTCCGACTTTGCTCGCAACGCAACCTTTGACGTGTTGCATTCCCCGTTCGTGAATTGGCAGACCCTCTGCCCCGACGTCAAGGCCCCGCGTCCTGACGTGTGGGAGCAGATGAGTCAACAGGTCGGGATCGAAAAAGGCCTGCAGGAGTGGGAGAGACTGACTCGGTTTTTTGAAACCGGGGTTTCGATGCCGCGCAAGCGAAGACAAGAAGAGCATACGATTGCCGGTGAAGAAGTCCGGACCCTCTGGCACGTGATGCGTCGATTAACCCAGCTTCTTGACACCTTCCCGGACCAGGCGAGTTGGGAGGTCTTCACGGATCGAGCCCTGTCTCTGATGGATTGCGTGCTGACGGGGCCGTCATTGGGCCAAGACGCGCACGCGCCCCAAGGAGAGGGCAGCCTTGACGTGGAAGAGACAGTCGAATTCTCGCGCATATATCAAGCGGTGCGGGAGTGTTTTGCAGAGATGCGGACACTCACGAACGTCAGCGAGCCGATTCAGTATGCGGAGTTTCTCGCGACGCTCAAGCGGTTCATGGAAGAACGGTTCGTGTGGAACCCGTCGCAACCGGAAAAAACCGACGGGGTGCGGGTCCTCGATGCCATGGCGGCTAGGGGTCTGTCCTTTCGCTTCTTGTTTGTGATTGGGCTCACGGATCATGTCTTTCCTCGACATATTCGAGAGGACGGGTTTTTCCGGGATTCGGCGCGCCGGTTTTTGGACATGCACCTGGGGTTCAAAATTCAGGAAAAAACCAGAGGGTATGATGAAGAAAAGTTATTGTTTTATCTGTTGATGCATGCGGCGCAAGAGCGGGTCGTGCTGGTGGCGCAACGGTCGGACGAGGAGGGCCGGACGACCATCCCTTCCTGGTATCTTCAGGAAGTGGAACGCTGCATGCCGGGTTTTTCTTCGGTGGAAGTGCCCAGATCTCTTCTTCACAAACCCCAAGCGGCTCTGTACGCCGATGAGGCGCGATGGACTCCGCGCGAGAGGCTTATACGACACATGTTGCGTCGCCATAGGCCGACTCAGGCAACCGAGGGAGACCCGGCATGGTGGCAGATGGTGAAACAAGGGCTTGCGGTACTCCGCGTGCAGGAGAGCGAGCGGCCGCTACTGAATGTCTACGACGGCATCACCGGGCCCCTGCCCGAGTATGGGAAGTTTTTGGCTGTTCATGGTCTGTCGCCGACCAGCCTCGAACGCTATGCGGTCTGCCCCTTTCAATATTTCGCACAGGCTGTCCTGGGTCTCCACGTGCCGAGGACAACGTCTCCGAGTCAGGGCCTGAGCCCATTCGAGGTGGGCACGCTGCTTCACAGAATTTTAAAAGAATGGTACGGCCGGTTAGAGCAAAGCGGGTGGTTTGCACATGCGGCTCCGTCCGATTTCAAGCCTCTTGGCATCCTGAAGCAAGTCGCGGAGTCCGCCTTCCGAGATTTTGAACAGCGTCATGCGGTCGGGCCTGCGCTGTTGTGGGAAATGCAGCAGGAACGACTCATGGGGATGCTCGAACGGATCCTGGAGCAAGATGTGCAGGAGATGGGGCACGAATGGCGCCCGGCCTTGTTTGAAATCCCCTTGAACGGGGAAATGCCGGTGAAGGTGTCCAAGGGTGCGACGTCGCTCCCCATTATCGGTCAACTCGATCGGGTGGATTGGGCGCCCTCCAAGCACAGCTATCGAATCATCGATTATAAATTTACCGAGGGCCGCGTCATGACGGACCAACAGTTAGCCAGGGCGGTGGTGCGAGGGACACGCCTGCAACCACTGCTCTATATGGAATTGGCCAAGCAAGGGATTCCGCCGTTGTTGGAGGACAAGCCCCAACCGGACGGGCAGACCGTCACCTGTGAAGGCATGTGGTTGTATGTCGTGGCCCCTCGGACGCTGCCGGAGGACCAAGGGTTTGTGCCCGTGGCCTTTTCATCAAACACGCGGGACAGCGTCACCCCGCAACTGGAGACGATGATGACGACGATTGTCCAAGGGATTCAGCAAGGGAAATTTTTCATCGTTCCGGGCCAACATTGCGAATGGTGTCATGTGCGGCCGGTATGCCACCGCACCCATCCGGGAAGCGCGCGTCGTGCGCGGGAGGATCGCAAGCAGACCTCCGCGCATCGAGCCTTGCGCCGCCAGCAGCCCCCGCCGTCCCCCGCGACTTCCCAAACGGACCATGACTCGTGAGGGCGGCAAGGTCATGAAAGCGAAGATGACGGATCGTCTCCCGGATAGCCACGCGCGTCATTGCGCAGTCACGGCTTCAGACACGAATGTCGTGGTGACGGCGGGGGCGGGCACGGGCAAAACGTCGCTGCTCATTGATCGCATCCTCCATGTCCTGACACGGCGCCACCACCGACTGTCCTTGACGCAAATTGTCGCGGTCACCTTTACCAACAAGGCGTCCAGTGAACTGAAGCTGCGGGTGCGGCATCGGTTGCGGCTCATGAAGGAGTTGGCCTCGGGTGCCTATGCCGAAGATCAGTCTCACGGTTATGAGATCCAGTCGATTCGGACGCTGCAGGAATCCGCCGGTCTCACCGACGAGGAGTTGGCGGAGGTAAGCGACACGGCGATGCGTGAGCTGGAACGGGCACATATTGAAACCATTCATGGTTTCGCAGGCCATCTCTTGCGGCTCTATCCCGTGGAAGCCGGTGTCGATCCCTCGTTTCAGGAAGATGACGGTACACAATTTCACGAGCATTTCAATCGCGAGTGGGAACAGTGGGTGCAGCAGGAATTGGATACGGGCGGGCGCCGGCATGATGTCTGGCGGCAGATGCTGATGCGCTATAGCCTGGAGAACATGAAACAACTCGCGCGGGCGTTGACGGATGAATTGTTGCCATTACGCGTGAACGGAGCCCTCACTCCGCAACAGGAGATCACGCCGCCCCTCCGATCGTGGGTGACAAAACTATGCGGCCGCGGCCGCACGCTGCAAGAAACGTATCAAGGCACGCTGAAGATCAATCGCATGCTCGATCACGCCGTGGCCCTGTTGGCAACCCTGTCCACGGAAGGAGTACCGCGGCCCGAAGACACGGATGAGACTCCCGCTGCCACAATGCTTCAACAAACCATTCCTGCGAAGAAGCCAAAGGGCTGGACCGAAGAAGACTATGAAGAAGCCAAAGATCTGATCAAGGTGGCCCGGGCGCTTGAACAGTCGAGTTCAGGATCGTTATGGGACACCGTGCAGCTCCTTGCCCCGTTTGTCGCGCAGTGCCGAACCTCGTTCGTGGAAAAAGGCCTGGTGTCGTTTAACGGCTTACTCGCACGGGCACGCGCGCTTCTTCGAGACCATCCGCAGGTGCGCGCCGAATTGAAGGCCCAGTATCAGGCGATCATCGTCGATGAATTTCAGGACACCGATCCGGTCCAATACGAGTTGATCCTGTTTTTAGCCGAGGCCCTGGGCACCGAAGCGCGGGAATGGCCTGATGTGCAACTGGCGCCGGGGAAACTGTTTATCGTAGGCGATCCCAAACAATCCATTTATGCGTTTCGACGTGCGGATATCGAAGCCTACGATACCGTCGTCCGGAACCATATTCTGGCGCCGACGGCCCAAGGGGAGCAGCATTCCCTGCAAGGTAACTTTCGAGCCCATGCCCGAGTGCTCGCTCCGGTGAACCGCTGTTGCGCCAACTTGTTTCCGTCCGTTTCCATCGAAGGAGTGCAACCGCACTACGAAGATCTCATTCCCGTCCCATCGGACTCGTCTCCCTTGCCCCACGAACGGGTGCAGCTTCGCCTCGTCGCTCTTGCGCAGGAAGACGTGGATGCGGAAACAGCCAGTCGTGCGGAGGCGGAAGCCTTGGCGCGTTGGTTGCGGGAGGAGGTCATAGACAAAGAACAGCTTCTTCTGGGCCGTCGCGCAGTGACGATCCAGCCGCGCCATATTGCAATACTGTTTCGAACGCTGACCCATCTGCGAATCTGCCTTGAAGCCTTTCGGCGGCATCATCTGCCGTGCCTCGCCGAGGGGGAAAAACACTTTTATGAACGTCAAGAGGTGATCGATTGCAGCCACGTGCTGCGAGTCCTAACGGATCCCCGAGACGAGTTGGGTGCGGTGGGGGTGTTGCGGTCTCCGTATGGCGGCTGCTCCGATGTGGACATCGAATCGATCATGCAACGAGGCTTCCTGGAGAATTGGGCGCACGAGTCGTCCCTCAAGCACCTGCCGCCGATTTTTTCGATCCTGCGTTCGCTGCACACGGAGATACAGGTGCTTCCGGTTCCCGAGGCCATCCAGCGCATTTTCCAAACACTGCCCCTGGCGGAATTGGCAGCGGCCTCTCTCGACGGCGAACATGCACTGGCAAACGTGCTCAAACTGCGGGACATCATGCTCGAACTGGCCGTGCGGTCTGGGTTGACGCTTCGGGAAATCGTTCGCCAAGTGGGGCAATGGGTGGACGATCCGCCCGAAGAGGGAGAACGGGCTCTTGTGGAAGAAGGGCTCACTCCACAGACCCCGAGTGGAGCGATTCGCTTGTTGAGCATTCACAAGGCCAAAGGGTTGGAATTTCCCATGGTGATTGTGGCGGGCTTGCATCGGGATATCGATCATCGAGGAACGCCGGTCTGGACCTCCCACGACTGGCTGACCAACACCGTCGGGCTTCGTCTCGGCCACGCTGTGGACCTCGGAGGAATTTTCATCGAAACGAAATTAGCCGAACGACAACGAGCCGAACAGGTGCGGTTGCTCTATGTCGCCATGACCCGTGCGCAACGTCGTCTCGTGTTGTCTGCGGCGCTTCCAGGAAAAGGCGCGAACAAAAAGGGGACGTTATTGTCGTTAATTGCGCGAGGCCTGGATCTTGATTTGGCGGCAATGCTCGAGGCGGCCAAAGAAAAATCCCAACATGATCATTTTGCGGAAGACGTGGCCGTGACGACGACCATCGTATCGGCTGCTCAGCCGAAGAAGAAGGATCGGCCCGCCTCACCCGTGTGGAAAGCAACCATGCCGGCTGGTGCGATGCACCAACGCCGATGGGCTGCCTGGATGAAGCGGATGGAGATGGCGCAGAAGACACCGCTGTTTCTTTCCCCAACCCAGTCCCTGAACACGACAGACGGCCTGTCGTTGTCCACGATCCCTGCCGCCCCTGGGAAGCCCCCAGAGAAGTCCATAATTCCCACGCGGAAGAAGCCGTCGTCGCAGCCGGGACCATCCGATCGAAGCGCGCTCATAGGGACGCTCGCCCATCGTGTGTTGCACGATTGGGATTTTTCTGCTGAGCCGGACACGGTGCCGGTGTGGATTGATGCCTGCTGTCAAGCGCACCTTCCCAAGGAATGGGCCTCGGAGTCGGACAGTGTGTATGAAGAATTACGGGAACTCTTCACGCACTTTGTCGCGTCCGAACCGTATGCCGTGCTTCAACAGGCAGAAATTCTGGGCAGAGAAATTCCTTTTGCCGTTCCCTGGAAGAGTGTAGGGGAGGACCCAGCGCATGTCCCGACCGGACCCTCCTGTGTGATGGAAGGGGTGATCGATGTCATGTATCGTTGGCATCAACAGATTTGGGTTGCCGACTATAAGACGCATCGGGTAGAGGAAAACTCCCTGGCGCAGGTGGTGCATGAGCACCGCGCACAGATGGAGACCTATCGTCGAGCAGCGGCATTGGCCTTGGGACAGAATCCTATCCGAGCACAACTCATATTTTTACGGAGTGGACGCAGCGTCGAGGTTTGAGTAGGATAGGCAAAGCCGGTTTGCCGAAATGGCTTTCTGGCAGGCGGCGTAAGACGCCGCCCTACAAGTTGTGTAGGATGACAACAGTACGACCCAGAACAGGCCTGTTCAAACACGTGAGGAAAGGAGAAGATTCATGCCACTGAGCAGTTGGAAAATGGGATGCCTGATATTCAGTCTCGCATTCATCGGAGCCTGTAGTACTCCGGAGAAAGTGAGAATTGTAACATTGAATGCCCCGGGTGGCAGCAACTCCGAGGCGTTGTCGGCCATGAAAGCAGGCAACCAGGCCTTTGCCGCCGGACAGTGGGCGATGGCCAAGCATCATTATGAAAAAGCCATCCACGTCCAGCAGACCTTAGCGGAGGCGCATTACAATCTGGCGTTAACCTTGGATCGATTGGGAAATCGAGAGGAAGCCGATACTCACTATACTCTAGCTGCGAATTTCGCTCCCGGGCATCCGGTCATTTGGAATTCACGAAAATACCGCCGGTATGGTGACGTTGCGACACCGCAAAAGGGAGGCCCTTTACCCGGAGGACTACCAGGCATTGGGGGGGGGCTCGGGGGAATTGGCAGCGGTGCTTCCGGAGCACCACCGGGCGGCTATTAGCCGGTCGTGAAGTGAACGCAAGGGCAAGCTCTCGCTGCTATTCCGCGCCCGTTGCGCGTTCGCGGTGTGAATGCGTTTTGTAGCTCACCAGGAGCATCGTGAGCCCGAGGACGACCATGGGAAAGCTCAAGAGTTGCCCCATGGTCATGGGACCCAACACAAACCCGAGATGGGCGTCCGGTTCTCGAAACAGTTCAGCGAAGCTGCGAAGCATGCCGTACCCGGCGATAAAACTCCAAAAGACCGTACCGGGTGGCCTGGCCTTCCTTCCCAGGAACCAGAGGACACTGAACAAGACCACCCCTTCGAGCGCCGCCTCGTATAATTGCGAGGGATGGCGACAGGCCGCTCCGCCCCTCGGGAAGACCATGCACCACGAAACGTCCGTGGGTCGTCCGTATAACTCCCCGTTGATAAAATTCCCCAAGCGTCCCAAGCCTAACCCGATCGGAACGGCTTGCGCCGCCAGATCCGCAATCGTGTACACCGCGAATCCCTTTTTATAACAGAACAGCCAAATCGCGAAACACGAGCCGAGTAATCCGCCATGGAAGGACATCCCGCCTTCCCATACGGCCAAAATTTTCGCAGGGTGCTGGAGATAGTAGTCCGTATTGTAAAAGAGGGTATAGCCCAACCGTCCGCCGAGAAACACGCCAAAGGCGGCATACACAATCAAATCGGACAACTGAACGGTGCGTAATGGGATGTTTCGCGCGGCGGCCCGATGCTTGATCAGAAAATACGCCGCCAGCAGCCCCAGCAAATACATCAGCCCGTACCAACGAAATTGCAGCGGCCCCAACCGAAAAAAGACCGGATCGATCTCGGGGAAGGAGAGGGAAACCCACAACGGAGGGATGAAATCGTTCAAAACGGATATCCAATCGAAAGTCGTGATGCCAGCCCGGACCAATACAATGTGCGAAGCCATCCTAGGGAGGAGTTGCCGGTTTTTCAAGGATGACAGCCCTTTGAGCATTTGCCTCCGCGGTTGATGACGGGGTAGAGTTTGCGCCGACACACACGCGACGAATGGAAACGGAGGATCGAGAGATGAGTGACGAGTCTACAACGCACGCGAGTCCAGGAAGCCCGGAGGCCCCAGAGGCCCTGTTGCCCGGCGTCAAACATATTATTGCGGTGGCGAGTGGGAAAGGCGGAGTCGGCAAATCCACGGTCTCGACCAATGTGGCCGTGGCGTTGGCGCAGACCGGCGCGAAAGTCGGGCTGATGGATGCGGATATTTATGGCCCGAATATTCCCATGATGATGGGGGTGCCGAAACCCCCGGAGAAAGAGGGCGACAAAATCAAGCCGGCTGAAGCGCATGGCGTGAAGATCATCTCCATGGGATTTTTCGTGCCGGAAGAAACCGCCATCGTGTGGCGGGGCCCCATGGTGCATACCGCCATCCAGCAGTTTTTTCGTGACGTGCTGTGGGGAGAGTTGGACTACCTGTTGGTGGATTTGCCTCCGGGCACGGGGGATGCCCAGCTCAGTCTCTCCCAGATCATTCCGCTGACCGGCGTCGTGACGGTGACCACGCCCCAGGAAGTGGCACTCTATGACGTACGCAAGGGCCTGATGATGTTCAAGAAAGTCAACGTCCCCCTCTTGGGCGTGATTGAAAACATGAGCTTTTTCGTCTGCGGGCATTGCGGAGAACGAACGGAGATTTTCTCGTTTGCCGGCGGCGAACGCGCGGCGAAAAAATTCGAGATTCCTTTCCTGGGTCGCATTCCCTTGGACCCTGCAATCCGCGAGGGTGGAGATGTGGGTATGCCGATCGTCGTGTCGGCTCCTGATTCTCCGCTTACCAAAGCGTTCCAGGGTGTGGCAGAGGCGTTGCAAACACGCGTGAGGGAGTTAACGAGTGAAACGACAGGGGCAACCCTGAGCGAGATGGTGCAGAAGTTGAAAGAACCAATGGGGTGACCAAAGGCGCAGGTTCAAATCGAAGAGGCGTTTATCGACTCGGATGAAATAGTGGCGGAGGATCCCGATGGCAGAAAAGGTCAAAGTAGCGAATACGGATGAGTTGGAACCCGGGCAAGGCATGGTCGCCGAAGTCGGGGGCAAAGAGATTGCCCTCTTTAATGTCGGCGGAACGTTTTATGCCCTGAACAATACCTGTGTGCATCGCGGGGGGCCGTTGGGTGAGGGTGAGTTGGACGGCGAAGTGGTCACCTGTCCCTGGCACAGTTGGGAATACAACGTGACGACCGGGGCCTGTGTCACGAATCCGTCCGCATGCGTGGCCCAATTCCTCGTAGTGGTGGAAGGCAACGAAGTCAAGGTCGACCTCGACCCGGCTTCCCCGGCTTGAGCCACGGCGCTTCTGTCTGTCGAAGTGGAGCCACCCCCATTGTCATTCTGAGCCGCAGGCGCTTGTTCCTGAGCCTTTTATTTGTCATTTCGAACGCAGCGAGGAATCTTGTAGTTCTTCCTCCCCCTTTTTTTGTCATTCTGTGCTTTTTCCTTTTGTCACCCTGAGCAACGCGAAGGGTCTGAGCGAAGAGGCTGTTTTTTTTAACCAAGAGCTTTCTAACAACGAGATCCTTCACTTCGTTCAGGATGACAAATAAACGGCTCAGAATGACAAACAAAGTGCTGCGTCTCCTTTCTTGAAGATCTGTCCTCTGTCCTGCATAATGACGAAGAGGCGAGATTCTTTCGCCTTTGCTGCCCTAACTACGAGATTCTTCGCTTCGCTCAGAATGACCAATAAAGCGCTCAGAATGACAAATATTGAACGGTTGCCTACGTGGTTTAAGGTCAAGATCGAGGCGGGGCCTGAGTATCGACGCATTCAGTCGCTGGTTCGGGAAAAACAGTTGCATACGATTTGCGAGGAAGCGCGCTGTCCCAACAAATGGGAATGCTGGAACAACCGGACCGCGACGTTTTTGCTGTTGGGCGATGTGTGTACGCGACGGTGTCATTATTGTTCCGTGACAACGGGGCGCCCGGGCGCGGTTGATTGGCAGGAACCGGAACGGGTGGCCGAGGCGGTTCGCGCCCTGGACTTGCGGCATGCAGTGCTGACCTCCGTGAATCGCGATGAACTGGACGATGGCGGCGCCTCTGTTTTTGCGGCCACCATTCATGCCATCCGGCGACTGCTGCCGATGTGCACGGTGGAAGTGCTGGTGCCGGATTTCCAAGGCAAACCGGACTTGGTCGATATTGTCGTGACGGCGACCCCCGACATTTTTGCGCATAATATCGAAACCGTCCCACGGTTGTTTCCAGCCGTCAGGCCGCAGGGGAACTATGACCGCTCCTTGCAGGTGCTTCGTTGGGCAAAGGACCGTGGCGCGCGCACGAAATCGGGATTCATGGTCGGGATGGGCGAATCGCATGAGGAACTGTTGTCGGTCCTGCGCGATCTTCGCGCAGTCGGCTGTGAGATTGTGTCCATAGGCCAGTATCTACAGCCGACCAAGGCCCATCTCGCGGTGCACCGATATTACGAGCCCGAGGAATTTGAGGACTTCAAACAATACGGGACGGCCTTGGGCTTTCGGCACGTGGAATCCGGGCCGTTGGTGCGCAGTTCTTATCATGCCGAACAACAAACGCAGTATGCTCTCTCATAAAGGAACCACGTGTGCTGAGGGTGGTTGACCCTTTGCCGGTGCGCGCCGATCCGTCAGGCTACCCTTAACGTTTCCTCCATTCTATGCATGTCAAACGCTGGCTTCTCCTCGCCCCGCTGCTGCTGACGCTCTTGTTGCTGCAGTCCTACTTTTGGGTGCCGACGTATGAAAAACAGGCGACGAGTAATCCCGCGCGTCTGGTGACGTATATCGAAGCGTCTTCCGGCGATGCCAAGATTCTCAATCCGATTTTGAATGCGGACACGGCCAGCTCGAATATCGTGGGCCATGTGTTTGAAGGGCTCTTGGATTTAGACGAAAACTTGAACCTTCGGGGGCGGTTGGCCACGGACTGGAAGATCTCCGAAACCGCCTATTTACTCGTGAGTTCCTCCAACCGCTTGCCTGACGGCACCGAGGTCACAGGCACGAGCCTGGCCAACCGGATTCGAGCCGCGCTTCAAGACGCGGCGTTTTCCGAGTTGGCGGAAAACATCGACTCCCTTCGCGTGTTGCCTCCCGCACTCAGGACGCACACGCTTTCCGTGCAAGCGCAGGATGCGGACGGCGCCCCGACCCGTCGGGAAGTGGAGGTGACCTTCGATAGTCCTGAACGGGTGGCGTTTGCGTTGCATCGGGTGGATCAGGACTTTTTTCAACGGCTGCTCCTGATCATCGGGGATCGCTATCTCGAACACTTTCCGTATGAGCGGTATGTCGCCTTCCCTGAGGCGGTCCCTCCAACGATCAAAGCCCAGGTGTTCGCGCAATTGCCGGAACTGTTCCCCGTAGCCGAGCATAATCCCATCATCGATTTTCACCTCCGCACAGACGTGCGGTTTCATGACGGCCATGCGTTCGATGCCGGCGATGTGAAGTTTACGTATGACGCCATCATGAATCCCAAGAATCTTTCCCCGCGCACGTCTGATTTTGAACCGATCAAGGCGGTCGAACTGCTTGATGCGCAGACGGTGCGCGTCGTGTACAAACGACTGTTTTCTCCGGCGATTAATGCCTGGACCATGGGCATACTCCCCGAACACCTGCTCAATACCGACGCCATGCACAAAGAAATGGACGCCCGTGGCCTCTCCGACTCCGCCCGGGCGGCGTTCGGCATGCGCGACAGTCGGTTTAACCGTCACCCCATCGGCAGCGGGCGATTTCGTTTTGTCGAGTGGCAGAGCGATGAATTCATTCATCTCCAGCGCAACGACGACTATTGGGAAGGGCCTGCGGAATACCAGGATTACTACATGCGGATCGTGCCTGATCTGTTGACGCAGGAAATGGAATTTCGGTCCGGCGCGGTCGATTACTACGGGACCCAGCCGCATCAGGTCGTGCGGTACAAAGAAGACGCCACGTACCAGTCGTTTTCGAGCCTGGGGTTCGGCTATACCTATATCGGCTACAATAATCGTCGTCCGTTGCTTGCCGATCCGGCGGTGCGCCGGGCGCTGGGCATGGCGATTAACGTCGAAGATTTTCTTCGGTATTTATTGTACGGCGAAGGGGAACGCATCACCGGCCCTTATCCCAGCAACACCCCGTGGTACGACCAGGCCGTGGAGCCCTTGCCCTATGATCCCGAGGCGGCGCGGGCCTTGCTGGAAGCCAAAGGCTGGCGCCTCAATGCCGATGGCTGGCTCGAAAAGGATGGAAAGATTTTCGAGTTCAATCTCATCACGAACAGCGGTAATCCCATCCGCAAAAACGTCATGACGATCGCGCAGAACGCCTGGAAAAAAATCGGGGTGAAGTGCAATACGCAATATTTTGAATGGGCGGTATTTCTCAAGGACTTCGTCAATACCGGAGATTTCGATGCCGTGGTGCTCGGGTGGAGCATGGGCATCGATCCCGATTTGTATCAACTGTGGCATTCGAGTCAGGCCGGGCCGCAGCAATTGAATTTTATCGGGTATCGCAACCCCCGCGCGGACGACCTGATCGTGCGCATTCGGCAGGAATACGATCGGGACGTGCAACGGACCCTGACCCACCGCTTGCATCGGCTGATTGCGGAAGAACAGCCGTATACGTTTCTCTACGCTCCGTTGGGAACCCGGGTGTTGGATAAAAAGATCGTGTTGGTCCATAAAGCCGAGGACGGATCGGAACGGTATGAAAAAATTTACCCCATCCCGAGCGGCGATATCACGTTTCACTTTCATCAATGGCGAAAGCTCGAATTCTCGCCTGGATTTTAAGAGACGCGAATTCCGGCTGAAGGATTAGTCGCGGATGCAAGCCTTTATTCTTCGCAATATTCTCCAACGGCTTCTGCTGGTGTTTATCGTGTCCATCCTTGCGCATTCGGTGATTCATCTGGCTCCCGGCGAACCCAGCGAGGTCGATCCCGCGAATCCCAGGATGAAGCCCGAAGATATCGCCAAGATTCGAGCGGCGTTTCACCTCGACGATCCCCTGTATATGCAATACGCCTATTGGATGCGCGATCTCGTGTCCGGCGAACTGAAGTCGTTTAAAGACAGCCAACCCGTCTTGGGAAAAATCTGGCGCCGGTTTCTCAATTCGCTGCCGCTCTTTATCTGCGCCACGTTGCTGATGTGGACCCTGGCATTTCCCACCGGCATTCAGGCGGCGATCCATCGCGGGGCGGTGTATGACCGCACGACCACCTTTGTGGCGTATACGCTCATTTCCGTGCCTGGCTTCTTTTTGTCCTATATCGTGATTCTCTGGGTCGTCGATCTGTTCGGGGTGCCCGTGATCGGCTTGAAAACCTTTGGGATGGAGTTGGCCCCCCCTCTGTTTCAAATGATGGACCGGATCTGGCATCTGGTGATTCCTTCGCTGATGTCGGCACTGGGCGGGATGGCGATTCTGTCCCGGTACGTCCGCTCCCAGATGCTGGAAGTCGTGGGGCAGGATTACGTGCGCACGGCGCGGGCGAAGGGCGCCACGGAGGATGTCGTGATCTATCGGCATGCGCTGCGCAACGCGTTGCTGCCGTTCGTGACCATGTTCGGGTTTTTGCTGCCCGGGCTGATCGGCGGCTCGGTCATTTTCGAGCAAATTTTCGCGTGGCCCGGGTTGGGTCGGTTGGGCTATGAAGCCATTCTCGCGAGAGATTTTCCCGTAATTCTCACCTTGAATTTTATTGCCGCGGTGTTGACGCTGGCGGGCACCTTGCTCTCGGACATTCTGTATGCCGTGGTGGATCCGAGGATTCGAACCGGGCTTCAAGGAGACGCGTAATCTGAAGGACGTCGTGGAAAACGTTTCAGATGTGACAAGGGACCCGAAGCATCTTGGCGAAGAACTTCCGCCTTCGGAAACGCCGTGGCAGGAGTCTTTCCGGTTGTTTCGAAAAGACCGTCTTGCGCTGACAGGGGCCTACGTTCTGGTGTTGCTCTTGCTCACGGCGGTGCTTGGCAAAGTCCTGACCGAATGGGTGGTGGTGTTCGATCCCGAAGTCGTGCGCCTGCCGGAAAAATTTCTGCCGCCTTTGACCGTCTCCTCGCCCGACGGGATTCCTGCTCACGATCGACCGTTCGGCGGCATCTATCTGTTGGGCACGGACGAGTTGGGTCGTGACGTATTCGCGCGAATGCTCCAAGGCTCCTTCGTGTCGTTGTCCATCGGGTTTATCGCCGTGGGCATTTCCTTGGCGATCGGCATCGTGCTGGGCGGGCTGTCCGGGTTTTATGGCAACGTCAAGCTCGGCGTGGTGACGGTCGATACCCTCATCATGCGGTTTACCGATGTGATGTTGTGTTTTCCGACCTTTTTCTTGATCCTCACGGTCGTGGCCCTCTTACCGCCCAGCATCTATAACATCATGATTGTGATCGGGCTGACCAGTTGGATGGGGACCGCTCGGTTCGTCCGTGCCGAATTTCTGGCGTTACGCAAACAGGATTTCGTGGTGGCCGCCACGTCGGTCGGTGCCCGGGACCGGCGCGTGATTTTTTCCCACATGGTCCCCAATGCCATGGCACCCGTGTTGGTCTCGGCCACCATCGGTGTAGCCACGGCCATCCTGACCGAGTCGGGCTTGAGTTTTCTCGGGTTCGGCGTACAACCGCCGTATGCCACGTGGGGCAATATCCTCGCCGACGGCAAGGGGTTTATCTTCGACGCGCCCTGGCTCTTTTTTATTCCGGGCCTTGCGATTCTGGTTGTGGTGTTGGCGTTTAATCTGGTCGGGGAAGGACTGCGTGAAGCCCTCAATCCGAAACTGCGGAGACGCTGAACCGTGAACGCCTCATCCTCTCATCTCCTCGAAGTCTCGCACCTCTCGACGTCCTTTTTTTCGGATCAGGGGGAAATTCGAGCCGTCGAGGATGTCAGCTTCTCGGTTCAGCCGGGGCAAACCGTGGCGCTTGTCGGAGAATCGGGGTGCGGGAAATCCGTGACGGCCCTGTCTATCATGCAGTTGGTGGATTTTCCGGGAAAAGTGGTGGGCGGGCAGGTGGTGTTTAAAGGGTCCGACTTGCTGACCTTGCCCGCTCAGGAAATTCGACGGATACGCGGCAACCACATCGGCATGGTCTTTCAGGAACCCATGACGTCGCTGAATCCGGTCTTCACGATCGGCGATCAAATCGGAGAGGTGTTGGAAATTCATACGACCCTGACCAAACACGAGATTCGGCGGGAAGTCATGCGTTTGCTGGAGAAAGTCCATATTTCTTCACCGGACAAGCGTATCGATCAATACCCGCATGAAATGTCCGGCGGCATGAAACAGCGGGTGATGATTGCCATGGCCTTGGCGTGTCAGCCCGACCTCCTCATTGCCGATGAGCCGACCACGGCGTTGGATGTGACGATTCAGGCCCAGATCCTGGAGTTGTTGAAAGATCTGCAACGGGATATGGGTATGGCGATTCTGCTGATCACGCATAACCTGGGAGTCGTGGCGCAGTTTGCGCAAGACGTCATCGTGATGTACGCCAGCCGAATCGTGGAACGCGCGAGCGTGCCCCAGCTCTTTGCCACGCCGTCCCATCCGTATACGCGCGCGTTGTTGCGCTCGTTGCCGAAGCCCGGTGTGCGGGAAACCAGGCTCGAATCGATCCCGGGCACGGTTCCTTCTCCCCTGATGTATTGTCGGGGCTGCCATTTTTCGACCCGATGCCCGGAAGTGTTGGATTGTTGCGCCGATGAAGAACCGCCGCTCATTGAAATTGAGCCGGGCCATGAAGCCGTGTGCTGGTTGCATCAACCCGGGAGAAGGTAGCGTCTCGTTCAATGAACATGGAATCACCTAACGGACAGCCCCTGCTTGAGGTCTTGCGCCTCAAAAAATATTTCCCCGTCCGCAGCGGCCTCTTGTCGAACGTGTCCGCGTGGGTCAAGGCCGTGGATGACGTGACCTTCGATATCAAGCCCGGGGAAACCTTTGGGTTGGTCGGGGAATCCGGCTGCGGCAAAACCACCGTGGGCCGAACGGTGCTTCGGTTACTGCCTCCCACCGGCGGCGAAGTGTTTTTCGAAGGCGAGAATCTGTTTGCCATGGATTCCCAAACGTTGCGGGCCACGCGCCGCCGCATGCAGATCGTGTTTCAAGATCCCTATAGCTCGCTGAATCCTCGCATGACCGTCGGCTCCATCGTGGGCGAGCCGTTCAAGGTCCATCACCTGGCCAAAGGTCGGGACTTAACGGATCGGGTGTGTCGACTCCTCGACCGTGTAGGACTGAGATCGGATCATTACTCGCGCTATCCGCATGAATTTTCCGGAGGGCAACGCCAGCGGATCGGCATCGCACGCGCCCTGGCGCTGAACCCGAAGCTGATCGTGTGCGATGAAGCGGTCTCGGCCCTGGACGTGTCCATTCAGGCGCAGATCATCAACCTGCTCAAGGATCTGCAGGCCGACTATCACCTGTCGTATTTATTTATCACCCACGACCTCAATGTCGTGCAGTACATCGCCAACCGCATTGCCGTGATGTATCTTGGAAAATTGGCGGAAGTGGCGCCTGCCGACACCTTATTTTCCAACGCCAAACATCCCTACACGCAAGCCCTGCTGTCCGCCAATCCATTGCCCGATCCCACGGTGAAGCGCGAACGCATCCTGCTGTCGGGTGACGTGCCGACTCCGCTAAATCCGCCCCCGGGCTGCCGGTTCCACACCCGATGCTCGTACGTGATGGATCATTGCAAAACCATTGATCCCCCGCTCATTCAGATCGGCGAGCCTGGCCGTGAGCATAAGGTGTGGTGTCATTTGTATGCGAGTTAGCGCCTGAGTCTGGTGGGCATCCAAGGTCTTCCTTGCGAGCAAGGAAAGCCGATCCGTATAATCGCCAATTCGTGCGAAGAGAACCTCGCACATCGATGATACCGAAAGAACAGGAGTGTGTATGACAGAGCAGGGCAACGATTCTAAACCCTACCCGGCGATTCGTAATATTCAGTATTCACCCATGAAGCAGGGGGAGGAACATTACATCGTTCTGTGGGACCCCTCCGGGTTGAGTTCCGAAAAACTCATCATCCCGCTCAACTTTTTTTATCTGTTTCAATTTCTGGATGGCGAGCATTCCTTGGAACAAATCG
Source organism: Nitrospirales bacterium (assembly GCA_965247845.1). Taxonomy (GTDB): domain Bacteria; phylum Nitrospirota; class Nitrospiria; order Nitrospirales; family UBA8639; genus Bin75. Next base: position 2,036,475 of record OZ252040.1, read on the forward strand.
GCGCCGAATATCTGAAAAAATACGGCGAGTTCCTGATGCCGGACAAGCTCGACCGGCTCATGACCGACCTGGATGAAAAACTGTTTCTGGAAGGCGACCGCTACGAGGCGGCGAAAGCGGCGGCAATGACGGCGTATCGTGAAGCGCTGACGCGAAAGCCCTGCTTCGCCGGCAAAAGCTACGAAGACGATCCGCAGAAACTGCGCGAACAGCTTGCCGGCTTCTTTACGTCCAAAGAAGGGCCCAGCCCCGATCCCTCCGATCATCAGGGGAAATTGATCAAGGGATTGGTGGTTCCGAATTACGAAGTGAACGTTGCGGGGCCGCTCTATGCGTGGGCCTATAAAGCACTGCGGGAGGCAGAAGCGCCGGATGTCTATATTCTATTGGGGACGGCCCATGCCGGGTTAACGGAGCCCGTGGCCGTGACGGATAAGGATTTCGAGAGCCCGTTGGGGGTGGTGCCGGTCAATCGGCCTCTCATGGAGTATTTACAATCCAAGGGTGAGAACGCGTTGTTTGCGGATGAATTGCGGCATCAAACGGAACACAGCATCGAATTTCAGTTGCCCTTTCTTCAGGAAACCGTGGGCACGCAACAGGCCATCTCCATTGTCCCGGTCTTGTCTTCATTCCCGCCGGAGTGTTTCATCGATCCGGCACTCAAAGATTTCACCGACCGCATCGAACGGTTCGTGGCGCTATTGAAAGACGCGATTGCCGCGTCGGGTCAGAGGGTCTGTTTCATCGCCAGTGCGAACCTCGCGCATATCGGTCTGCGCTACGGCGATAACAAGCCCCCCACGGATTTTTCTTTCCACCGCTGCATGCAAACCGACCTGGAAATGCTGAAGCACGTCGAAAACGTCGATGCCCAAGGCTTTGCCGAATTTCTCCTCAAGGAACAAGACCACCGCCACGTCTTAGGCTTCTCGGCGATTTATCTGCTCTTGCGATTGATTGAGGCGGAAAAAGGCGAGATCCTGCGCTATGATCGTGAGATCGTGGATCAATTCAACTCCACCGTCACCTACGCCAGCGCCGCGTTTTTCTAAGAAACCTGCCGGGTTGTCGGCTGCCCTGGTTACTCTTCCACCACGTGGACGGTCATGGTCACGGGTTCTAACGGATTGTCCTCGGGATCCCGTCCCACCGCCACAATCTGATCCACCACCTCCATGCCTTTCCTGACTCTTCCGAAGACGGTGTAGGTTCGGTCCAGGCTGCTCGTATCCTCCACGCAGATAAAAAACTGCGACCCATTGTCGTTGACGTCACGGGTTCGATCGTCGTTCCGAGGCATTTTGGCCATGGAGACCGTGCCGCGGCGGTGCGGCTGGTCGCTTGGTTCCGGAGTCAGGCTAAAGCCCGGTCCTCCGGTTCCATGCAGGCTTCGATCCGGTTCTTTGCTGAGCGGGTCTCCCCCTTGGATGATGAAACCGGGGACGACGCGGTGAAAGGTCGTCCCATTATACAGTCCGATTTTGGCGAGGTTCAGAAAATTGTCGACGTGGCGAGGGGCTACGTTCGTGTAAAACTGGACCGTGATGTTTCCGAACTTGGTGGAGATGACGACTGTGGGATTTTTTCTCTTGAAGGTCAGGGGGGCACTCATCGGCCGACTGTATCAAGGCGGGCGGATGTTCAGCAACCATTCGACCTACGGTTGTTCCTGCCGCGTCAGGCCGTCAGCCGGTCGGATTTTGAGCCAGCATAATGCGCCCATGAATGCCAGGACGGCCGCGACCCCGAGTGCGACGGTCCATCCAAATTGGTTTGCGATCCAGGGCGTGAGTGTGGGGGAGAGGGTGCCGCCGAGATTGGCGCCGGTATTCATCACCCCGGAGAGGGTTCCGGCGTGGGCCTTGGAGAGGTCGACGGTCGAACTCCAAAACGCTCCGATGGTGAAATACAGCCACCCCGCCCCTAAGGATAACAAGGCCAGGGCGATGAAGGGATCATCGATCATCGCCCCTCCGATGATTGAGAGGGCTGCCAGGGCCATTCCCCCAGCCCCCACCCAGGATCGTCCTTGATTCAAACCGAATCGTCGGGACAAGCGGTCCGTGATCCAGCCGCCGATCGGACAAAACATCATCATGGCCATAAAGGGACTTGCGGCGAAGAAGGCACCTCGTAGCACGCTGAAGTTTCGTACTTCCACGAGGTAGAGGTAAAACCATGACAGATACACGTAGGCCACGTACCCGAAACAGGTATAACTCAAGACGAGCCACCACACGCTTGGGGTTCGCGCAAAGGCTTTCCAGGGAACGGGCGTCGGGGCCTCAGGGACGTTCTGCGGGGGCGCGTTGCCGCGGATAAGGGCGACTTCCCCTGCATTGACCCGTGGATGCGCTTCCGGTCGATCCGTGGCGAACCAAAACCACAGCATGGCAATGAGCACGCCGAGGCCTCCAGCCCAATAAAAGGCTGTCTGCCAGCCGTAATTCACCATGATCCAAGCCGTCACCGGGGGGGTGATCGCGGACCCGACACCGATGCCGCTGATCGTGATCGCAATGCCGAGTCCTCGCTCATGCGGGCCACACCAATTGGCCACGGTCCGATTGAAATTCGGCAATGCGGCGGCTTCCCCCACGCCGATCAAGAATCGCACGATCATCAGCGATCCCCAAATGCCCACGACCCCTGCGAGAAACGACGAGGGGGCCAGCGCGGTCATCGCCGTAAAGAGCGACCACCAAACCACGGCCAGAGTCAGGACCGTTCTCGGCCCCCATCGGTCTCCCAGCCAGCCCCCGGGGATCTGAAACAGGGCATAGCCCAAGACAAACGCTGAAAAAATCTGCCCCATTTCGACATTGGTGAGCCCCAGGGCCGGGATCATCTGCCGTGCCGTGACCGAAATATTGACCCTGTCTATATACGTAATAATGCTGATTCCAAGCAAGAGGGCCAGGATGGTCCAGCGCGTGTGGGATGGCTTGAGCTCGGCTGTGGTCGGGGGCATCATTCTCTCATCCTAGTTGAAAACACTGTAGCGGGGTTCGTTGGAGAATGCCAGATAGTAGGGGGTATTCAGCGGGTGGGAAAGTTACTGGTTGAAACTTGCTCCTAGTCCGTGATAGATGGGGGCGTTTCGGTGTTGGGCTTTTAGACATATCCTTACGCCATACAAAATCGGGAGGTAAAGGACAATGGCAAAGAGAGCCCAGAAAAAATCCAAAGCCAAGGGGAAGAAGGCTGTGCGGTCCGCATCCAAAGCAAAGCCCAAGGTGTCGAAGTCCAAGGCGATGGCTTCCTCAGCCAAATCGAAACTGAAGAAGGCGGTCAAGAAGGTCCCAAAGGCGGTGTCCGCGAACAAGTCCAAGAAAGCAACGACCTCCACCAAGGCGCTGCTGAAAAAGAAGGCGGCGAAAAACACTGCGAGAAAGAAGGGTGTCAAGAAGAAAGCTGTTGTGAAAAAAGCGGTGGCGAAGCCCGCGAAAAAACGCCCGGCAATCGTCAAAGGGAAAGCGCGTAAGAAGGTTGCGGTGAAACCCAAGAAGGTTGCCAAGAAGAAAGCTGTTGTGAAGAAAGCGGTGGCGAAGCCCGCGAAAAAACGCCCGGCAGCCGTCAAAGCGAAAACGCAGAAGAAAGTTGCGGAGAGCCCCAAGAAAGTTGTCAAGAAAAAAGCCGCGGTTGCCGAGCCTGCCCTAAAACCTGACGCGAAGGCCGTGACGCCGGTGGTGAGTTCATCCCCTGGGAAAAAGGAGAAGGTCTCTCAAGCCGTGGCTGCGGACGTGGTTCTTGACTCACTCGAATCGGATTTGTCCGGATTCGAGGATGAGCCGGCTGAAGAGTTTTCTTCTGATCTGGACGAAGACATATCCAGGGACATTTCTCAGGACTTTGACGACGACGCAGGATTCGGCACCCTTGCCGAAGACCGCGATGACGATCTGACCGAAGATTTGTCCGAGGAGTTGGAGGCTGAGAAATATTTCAGAGAAGCAGAGGCGGGGTTGGACGATGACGATCCGCCGCGTGGGTGGTAAAGGGCCTGCGAAGCGCGATCCCTCTCTCTGGTGCATTGAACGAATTCTGTAAAGGAGAATTGAATGTCTGAGGCTGCAAGTTTGCCACGAATTGGAGAGAATGCCCCTGATTTTTATGCGATGACCACCTTGTCTCAAGCTTTTGAATTCAGCGCCTGGCAAGAGCAGGATTGGGTCGTCTTCTTTTCCCATCCTGCCGATTTTACGCCTGTGTCCACCACGGAATTGGTGGAATTTGCCCGTCGGCACGAGGACTTTAGAAAAAAAGGCGTCAAGTTGCTCGGGATCAGTGTGGATAGCATCTATGCCCATTTGGCCTGGCTCGCTAATATCAAAGAAAAACTGGGCGCGACGATTCCCTACCCCCTGGTGGCAGATGTCGATATGCGGGTTGCTCAACTCTACGGCATGATCCATCCAGGGGCCAGTACGACCGCAACGGTCCGTGCGTTGTTTGTGATTGACCCCAAACGCGTGATTCGGGCCTTGCTCTACTACCCCATGAACGCCGGGCGGAATGTGGACGAAGTCTTCCGGTTGGTCACGGCGCTTCAAACGGCTGACAACTTTTCCTGCGCGACACCGGTCAATTGGCAAGAGGGTGAAAAAGTGGTCGTGGCTCCTCCCAAAACGGTTGAGGAAGTTGAGGAACGGCTCAGCCATTCCGATCGAGAAGTCAAAGACTTTTACCTCACCTTGAAAGATCCGAAGGCGCAAGCCTGAGGCTGGGTCGTCCTCGACTGGAGAATGCCATTTCTCCGAATCCTCTCTCTCCTGTCGTCAATACCATGTGGTCTGTGAGCGTCCTTTGTGTGGTCGTCTGGGTCGTAGTGTCGGCCATGTCTTGGGGTGCCTGCCGGGTCGAGGAGGGTTCGAATCCCCAGGTGATGGTTCGTCAGTTGGAAGGATCCTGCGGCGACGAAGACCGGCAGGCGCTGGCTGTTTCAGCGGATGACGTGTTGGCGGCCTTGCACCAAGGCCAGGGGGTGGTTTTGAAAGGGGTCGTGCTTGCGGGCGACCTCCCCTTGGACCAGTTGCGCCTTCAGCCCTTCGAGCCGAAGCTGGTCCGGCATTCGGCGATCGTCAAACGGATCGAAGCCGAGCAGGTCTCCGCGGTGCGCGTCATTCACGGGCCGTTCATTCTTGAAGACGTTGAGGTGCAGGGCATTCTTGCGACCAACCTCATTGGGCCCGGGTACGTGTTGGTCCAAGGGCCGGTCAGTCTGCGGGGAACCACCATTCAGCGTTCCATGGATTTGTCCAGGATGGTCTTCTTGGATCGAGCTGATTTTTCCGAGATGCGCATCGGCTATGAAGGATTTTTTATTCGAGCCATGTTTGCCAAGGATGCCGATTTTACCCGAACGGCGTTTGGAACCCATTCCCGGTTTCATCAGGCTCGGTTTCTGGGGAAGGCCACGTTTACGGGAGCGCGGTTTCACGGCCTCGCGGAATTCTTGGAGGTCTCCTTTGCGGAGGAAGCCGGGTTTTCGCGCACCCGGTTTCTTCAGGGTACGGGTTTTTCCGGGAGCCGGTTTCACAAAACGCTGGATTTGTCCGAGGCGCGGTTTGACCGGGAAGTGTATTTTCGATTTACCGATTATCAGGGCGCGGCGAATTTTCACCGAGCCCTGTTTCGGAACACGGCGGACTTTACGGAAGCTCGGTTTCGAGGGGCCGTCGATTTTCGAAATGTCGTCTTCGAGAAACCTCCACGGATTCCCGGCGTCGATCTTCCCGAACAGGGTGGCGAGGGAGGCACGAGCGTTCAGAACCGCGAGTTCCTCTTCTTGCTCGTCGTCCTGGCTCTCCTGGGGTTGATCCTGTTGGCCGTGTGGAAGCGAAAAGCCGGGTAAGCACTGGAAGCCCTACTACAAGATATAGAAGTTCCTATTGCCTCTCTCCACTAAAAGTGGTATACCAACTTACTGCATTGCGATGTTATACTGGCGGGCCGTTTTCCCACTTTCGAGCTCGACGCTAACGGTATCATGGAACTCATCGAACCCACATACGAGGTGAAGCTTGAAGCCTTTAGCGGTCCTCTCGACCTCTTGCTCCACCTCATTCGAAAGCACGAAATCAATATTTCCGATATCCCTATTGCCCTGATCACCCGGCAATATCTTGAGTATCTTCAACTCATGAAGGAACTCAATCTCTCTTTTGCCGGTGACTTTTTGGTGATGGCCGCCACCCTGATTCATATTAAGTCTCGGACGCTGCTCCCGCAGGAAATGGAACCGGAGCCTGGGGAAGAGGAAGGCGAAGATCCTCGGAGTGAGTTGGTGCGTCAACTTGTCGAGTATCAGCAGTTTAAGGAAGTCGCCGGTCGACTCTCCGATCAAGAAAGACTGTGGCGGCAGATGTTCCAACGGGAGCCCGAACAAAGTCCACCGCTCCGTGAAGTGTTTCCCGACGATGTGCAAGTCTTTGATCTCCTGAGTGCCCTGCAGGAAGTCTTGGCGCAGACCGACGCCACTCCCGGTCTCGAACTGACACCGGATACCATGACGGTTCAGGATCGTATCAATGGCGTAATCGAACGGCTGGAAGAGACCCCGACTATTACGTTTGCCGCATTGTTTGAGGGGGCGACCGATCGGTTGATGGTGATCGTCACCTTATTGGCGTTGTTGGAACTTGTGCGGATGAAACTGGTCCGTATGGTTCAGGCGGATTTTTGGGGTCCTATTCGGATTACCCGCACGTTTCTCGCGTGGCAACCTGAAGGTGACGTTGAACCACCCCAGGCAACGAACCATGATGACCATTCGACCAATGGAGGCTTCAATGGGAATGGAATCCTCTGACAAGACATGCATGACCGAGGCCCTGGAATCGGCCCCGGATCCCTCCCTATCGCCTATGGCCGGGGACTCTCCGGGTGAGCGTGCAGAGGGTGAAGGCGCAAGCCTTACCGAATCATTGAGTGAGCAAGAACTCAAGGGGATCATCGAAGCCCTGTTGTTCGTGTCCCGCGAGCCCCTTCTCCTTGAGAAAGTCACCACGGTGTTGGCGGGACCGCCCAAGGTGGCGGTGTATAATGCCGTGAAGGCGCTTCAGCATGATTATGACCAGGAAGGCCGTGGTCTTCAGATTGTCGAGTTGGCCGGTGGCTACGTCATGATCACGCGGCCCGATTGCGCCCCGTGGATCACCAGGCTCAATACGATCAAAGCTTCCGTCAAAGTGTCCCGATCCGCCTTGGAGACCTTGGCGATCATTGCCTATAAACAACCGACCATGCGTGCGGACATTGAACAGATTCGCGGGGTTGAAACCTCGAGCGTGTTGCGGACGTTGCTCGATCAAAAACTCATCCGCATCGTCGGGCGAAAAGATATCCCCGGTCGCCCGATTCTGTATGGAACGTCTAAGACCTTCCTTCAAAAATTCGGGCTTCGGGATCTTCTGGATTTGCCGCCCCTTCGTGAATTCACCGCCTTAGGACAAGGGGACAATGCCGATCTGTTTGAAGAAGAATCGGCAACCAATGGCCATCATGACACCGGTGCCGATCCGGTCGTTCAAGAGCCTGCCCAGGATTATCCTGAACCCATCGCCAGCTCTCCCATCGCCTGAGGCAGGTACTTTCTCTTTCCAACCCATCGACTTTTTCGATAGAGTGCCCTACGCTTGCGGGCAAAACGCGCTCTTCCCGAAGGCCGGAAAGTAAACGACGCATGGACCTTGTGCTCCCCGATAAAACGTCAACCATTGGAACGGATCTGAGGCGTCTCCTTGATCCGACCAAAGTCAAGGATGACGTTCCTGCCTTACGTGCGTATGCGGTCGATGCCAGCATCTATCGCATGACGCCCCAAGTGGTGGTGCTCCCGGACCATGAAACGGATATTGATCTGGTGATGGACTATGCCGTGACACGGGGTATCCCCTTGACCACACGTGCGGCCGGGACCAATCTCACGGGGTCGGCCATTGGGTCGGGCATCATTTTGGACGTGTCGCGTCTTAATCGAATTCTCGAAGTGAACCCCGAGGAAAAATGGGCGCGCATTCAACCCGGGATTGTACTCAACGAGTTGAATGCCCAACTGGCCTCGACCGCTCTCATGTTCGGTCCTGATCCTTCGAGTGGCGAGATGTGCAAATTGGGAGGAATGCTCGCCAATAATTCCTCCGGACCGCATACGCTGCGGTACGGCTCGGTGAAGGATAATGTGTTGGCCCTGCGAGTCAGGCTTGAGGCAGAGGGGTGGCTCAATGCCAGCCGTGAGGCCGTCCACGGAGGAGGCTTCCCTCCGGCCCTCGCTCCTTTTCCAGGGATTCAGCACGTCTTTCAGTTGGTGCGGGACCATGTGGATCTCATTCAAGCCAAGCGTCCGCGCGTCAGTAAAAATAGCGCGGGCTATAACCTCTTTGACGTGGCGGACGGTCTCACGCAAGGGGTCTTTGACCTGCCGAAGTTATTTGTGGGGAGTGAAGGCACGTTGGGCGTGTTCAGTGAGGCGACGATCCGGCTCGTTGATCGTCCGCACTCAACCGTGACCGGCATGCTGCATTTCCAGCATCTCGAAGAAATGGCGGACGCGGTTCGCCCTTTGTTAGAGCTGTCGCCGCTGGCCTTGGAAGTGCTGGATGCCCATACCTTGGATCTCATCGGCCGATCGCAGTACCACATTCCCGAAGATGCCGCCGCAACGCTGCTCATTGAATTTGATCAAACGGGAGAGCACGGCGGGATTTCGCAACTACAGGACGTCTGTCGGCGATATCGGCTTGCGTCCGCTCCGGTCATCGCTGTCGATCCCCAACAACAGCAAGATATCTGGAAAACCAGAAAAGCGCTTTATCCCGCGTTGTATGGGTATGACGCAAAGAGAAAACCGATTAACTATGTGGATGACGTGGTGGTGGCGGCGGACCGAATCGGCGAGTTGATGCGATATTTGAGTGCCGTGTTTGGAAAGGCCAAGGTCCCGTTGGCGATTTTCGGCCATATCGGGAACGGCAATGCCCACATCGTCCCGTTGCTGGACGTGAATGATGAGCGTGATTTTCAGCGCATGGTTGAGAGTTATTACGAAGTGCATCACACGATTTTGGATCGGTTTCAAGGATCCATTTGCGGGGAACACGGGGATGGCCGCATCCGCGCCGAAATGGTCAAGCGGATGTTCGGCGAGGAGTTGTATGGGCTCTTCGTGCAGGTCAAACGCGCGATGGACCCGGCAGGGATTTTGAATCCCGGCGTGAAAATCAGTGAGACCGCCTTTACCGAACATATCGACTTTGAACGGTTGGGGAAATCCTGCGCCACGTGTGCGAAATGTAATTCAGTCTGCCCGGTATACGATGTGTTTCAATCCGAAGATATGAGCTCTCGGGGGTGGTATGAAATCGTGACCGCCCCGGACTACAGCTATTTGGATTCCAAGCGCGTTGTGGAAGCCTGCTTGAATTGTAAGTCATGCCGGACCATCTGCCCGGCGGACGTGGATGTGTCCGAACTGATTCTGCAACGACGGGCGGAACATCCGAATGCCCTGGCCGGGAAAATTTTCGCCCTTCACGCGCAACAGGAACGTTTCGGCAGGTTGATCAAGCTGGCCGCCAAAACGCAATCGCTCTGGGATCGTCCGCTTATTCGGAAAATCGGCGAAGTGCTGTTGCGACCGCTCTTGGCACAACTCTCTGAACGTGCACGGCTTCCCTGGGACATGAAACTGCCGCGTTTGGCGACGTCGCTGTTGCGTGAACGGCATCACGCGCTCTGTGTGTCGTCTCCCCCCGCGGCCTGTCCGGGAGACGAAGGCGGCTCCCCACTGAAGGTCGCGTATTTTCATGGCTGCGCGGCCAATTACTTCGATGACGGCGTGGGGGATGCCGTGATCAACGTGCTGAAGCGATACGGCGTGACGCCGGACCTTCCGCCGCAACGATGCTCCGGGACACCCATTGAAACGTATGGGCATCGTGCCTTAGCCCGGGAAGGGGCTCGTTATAACGTCAACCATCTTGCAGGCTATGACGTGATCGTGACGGGCTGTGCGTCCTGTACACTGGCGCTCAAGGATTATCCCAAGCTTTTGCAAGGGGAGCCTGAGGAGCGGAAGGCGCAGCATGTGTCGCAACACGTGAAGCATATCGCGGAATATGTCTTGGAGTTGGACCCTCATCGCTCGAAACCGGCTCAGTCGAAGGGGATGCGCAAGGTTACGTATCATTCGTCTTGTCACCTGCGCGCGGCAGGGGTGACCTCACAGCCCCGGCACTTGCTGGCGACGACCCCGGGTCTTGACTACGTCGAGATGCAAGACGCCGACCGCTGCGCGGGCGGCGCGGGAACCTACATCGTGAAGGAGTATGACACCGCGCAAAAAATTTTCGAACGAAAGCGACGGGCGATTGAACGGAGTGGCGCGGACATTGTGGCGACGAGTTGTCCGGCTTGCATGATTCAATTGAAAAACGGCTTGCCTACCGGCACTGCCGTGAAGCATATTGCTCAAGTCCTGGACGAATCGACTGGCGAGGCTCGTGACTCCGAACGTCGATCGCATACGGGTCGGGAGCACTGAGTGCGCCGTCCGTTGCCGCCGATGTTCCGTCTTGCAGAAGGAGGATTTTTACCATGGTGACGATAAAAGTGTTTGGGCAGAACTTGCTCCCGTGCGTGGACGAGCCGGAGATTCAATGTGAGATCTCCGCGCCGATGAGTGTGCAGGAATTATTGGAGGGAAACCCGGAAGCCTTAGGCGGGTTAATGGAATTCTTGCAAAAAAACGAATTGATGGTCACGGTGAACCAAAAAGTCGGTACCTTTGAATCGAAAGTCAACGACGGCGACGTGGTGAAATTGACGCATCAGTTTAATCCGGAACATGAAGGGGCCCTGTGGCACAACCCTTAACGGGGCCCTGGAAACAGTTCTTGCGAGCCCTGCCTCACGCGGTTCCACGGGCTTCAGCGTTTTGCAGGCGTCGGAGGAGGAGGGAACAGCCGACACGGCACTGAGGTTAGACGTTGACGATGGCGGCCATTTGGCGGAATTTTTTGTCTCGGTTTTCCAGGAGTTGTTCCGTCGACAGGGTGAGAAGCTGGTTCAGTTGGGTGTGGAGGGTTTTCGCCACTGCTTGAGAGATGGTTTCAACGTCGCGATGTGCGCCGCCGAGTGGTTCGGGAATGACTTCGTCGGCAATTCCTGATTTGAGCAGTTCCGCGCCCGTCATTTTCAAGGCGGCGGCGGCCGTTTGCTTCTTGGCCGAATCGTCCCAAAGAATCGCCGCGCACCCTTCCGGGGAAATGACCGAGTAAATCGAGTGTTCCAGCATGACAATGCGGTCGGCTACTCCTAACGCCAATGCCCCGCCGCTTCCCCCTTCTCCTGTAATGATCGCGACAATCGGGATCTTGAGTCGAGACATCACGAACAGGTTTCGGGCAATGGCCCTGGCTTGGCCCCGTTCCTCGGCTCCGACGCCGGGATAGGCTCCCGGCGTATCGATAAACGTGACAATCGGGCGTTTGAATTTTTCGGCTAGCTGCATGAGCCGCAGGGCTTTTCGATAGCCTTCAGGATTGGGCATGCCGAAATTTCGTTTCACCCGATCTTGGAAGCTTTGCCCTTTTGCATGGCCGATGACGCAAATGGACCGATCCCGGAACGTCGCAAATCCGCCGACGATGGCTTTGTCGTCTCCGAAGGTTCGGTCGCCGTGGAGTTCTATAAAGTCTTGGCACAAGTGCTTCGTATATTGCAGAATCGACGGGCGTTGGGGATGGCGGGCGATTTGCGTTTGCTGCCAGGGCGTCAGGTTTTCGAAAATTTCCTGCTCTTGCTTCGCTAACCGGGCCTGGAGAATGCGGATCAGGCGCGGCACGGCTTTCCTCTCAGAACCCGATTTCATCAGTTTCTCAAGACGTTCCTCGATTTCTTTCAACGGCTCTTCAAATTCTAAAAAATCACGCATGGTGGACTCGCGTTTGCGCACGTCAATGAAACGTGACGGTTTCTTTCCCGAGAATTTGCTCTACTTCATACACCAAGTTCGAACTCGGCAAGACGGTTAAATCCGGCAACGGGGCGCTTTCCGCTTGAACCTGGGAATCGAGATGGAATTGCAAGGCGATCGGGGCCGGCCCCGGGTGACGGCGTAAGACTTCCTGTAGTTTGGGGAGTTTGCCCCATGTTTCCGATGTTTCCGCAAGGCGCACCGTGACCTGTTTCACCGTTTTGGTTTGTAAGTCGTGCAGGGGCTCCAATTTGGTGGCTTTGAGGCGAGCGCCCGTATCCATATGGTCCACCGTGCCTATCGCCTGGATGACGGTATCCGTACTCAGGAATTCCGAACAGTTTTGAAAGAGTTCAGGAAACACGATGACTTCGACCAAGCCCTGCAGGTCTTCCAATTGGACATAGGCCATCCGATTGCCTTTCTTGGTGGTGGTGGCTTTGATGCTGCCGATCACGCCGCAGATTTTGACTTCTCGGCCTTCATGCGCCTCGTGTAAGGTGGCTGTGGTATGCGTCGACAGCAAGCGTATGGCTTCGGCGTGTTGGGCCAACGGATGGGCGGTGATATAGAATCCGGTGAGTTCTCGTTCAAATTGGAGGATTTGGGCTTGTTGCCATTCGTCAATCGGAGGAAGCGGTCGAGCGAAGGCATGTGCGTCCGAGGAAGCGGTCTCCGCTTCAAAGGCCTCGAACAATGAAGTCTGCCCAAGGGCTCGCTCCTGTTGAAGGGCGTTGGCTTCATCCAGCGTGTGTTCCATCACCGCCATCAATTGCGCCCGTTTGGTCCCCATGGAGTCAAAGGCGCCAACCTTGATCAAGCCTTCCAGCACGCGCTTGTTGACCTTTTGCATATCGATTCGGCAACAAAAATCGAAAAAAGACGAGAAGGGTTCCTCGGCTTCTCGACGCGCGATGATGGATTCAATCGCACTGCCTCCGACGTTTTTGATGGCCGCCAGCCCAAATCGAATCCCTCCCTCCACGATGGTAAAGTTTTTCTGGCTCTCATTCACGTCCGGGGGGAGGATGGGAATCCCGCGTTCACGACATTCGGTAAAATAGCCCACCATCTTATCCGTATTCCCCATTTCACTCGTGAGTAACGCGGCCATAAATTCAGTGGGATGATGCGCTTTCAAGTATGCCGTTTGGAACGTCACCAGGGCATAGGCCGCCGAATGGGATTTATTGAATCCATACCCGGCAAAGTAGGCCATTTGGTCAAAGATTTTTTCTGCCTTCTTTCTCGTGAAGCCATTGGTCTTGGCCCCGTCGAGAAACTGCTCTTTTTGCTTGGCCATCTCATCATGCTTTTTCTTTCCCATGGCCCGACGGAGCAAATCGGCTTGCCCTAAACTGAATCCGGCCATGCGATTGGCAATGGCCATGACTTGCTCTTGATAGACGATGACCCCGTGGGTTTCTTTGAGAATGGATTCCAACTCCGGAGGGTCGTACGCAATTTTCGAGGGATCGCGTTTGCGTTTGATAAAGTCGTCCACCATGCCGCTTTCCAAGGGCCCAGGCCGATAGAGGGCGAGGATCGCGATGAGATCTTCAAAACATTCCGGTTTAATGCGGACCAATAAATTGCGCATGCCTGAACTTTCCAGTTGAAAGATCCCGGAGGTTTTGCCGGAGGCCAGGAGCGCATAGGTCTGTGCGTTATTCGAAGGAAGCCGTTCAATATCGAGCCGCTCTTCCGGGGCCCGTTGTTGGTTCACCATGGTCACGGCCTGATGAATCATGGTGAGGGTTTTTAGCCCGAGAAAATCAAACTTCACCAAGCCCACTTTTTCGATGTCCGTCATCGAATATTGCGTGACGATTTCGTCATTGGCCGTTTTATACAACGGCACGTGTTCGATCAGGGGTTTCTGTGAGATCACCACCCCCGCCGCATGCGTGGAGGCATGTCGCGCCAAGCCTTCGAGGGCTTGGGCCGTCGTCATGAGCTCCTTCATCCGGGTATCACTGTCGACCAACTCTTGCAGCCGCGGCTCTTGGGCCAAGGCATCTTTCAAGGTGATGTTGAGTTGTGTCGGCACGAGTTTGGCGACTCGATCCACTTCGGCGTAGGGAATATCCATCACGCGCCCCACGTCTCGGATGGCGGCTTTCGCGCCCAACGTCCCAAACGTGATGATTTGGCATACATGGTCGGCGCCGTATTTCTCGATCACATAGTTGATGACTTCTCCCCGGCGATCCATGCAGAAATCCATGTCGATATCCGGCATGCTCACCCGTTCGGGATTGAGGAACCGTTCAAAGAGCAAGTTGTACGCGAGTGGATCCAAATCGGTGATGGAGAGCACATAGGCAATCAAGCTCCCGGCCGCCGACCCTCGGCCTGGTCCCACCGGGATGCCGCGGGACCGAGCAAATTTGATAATGTCCCATACCACAAGGAAATAGCCGGCATAGCCCATATGCGTGAGCACGGCTAATTCTTCTTGAAGGCGCAGATGGTAGGCCTCCAGCGGGAGGCTCGAAGGCCGAAGCGTCAGGCGTTCGGTCAAGCCCGCTTTGGCTAATTTTTCAAGGTAGGTTTCATGGGTGAACCCCTCAGGCACCTGGTAGTGAGGGAGCGATAAGGTGCCATCGATCCGGTCCAAATTGCATTGTTCTGCAATTCGACAGGTGTTCAGCACGGCTTCCGACAGTTCCGAAAAATCCGCGACCATCTCTTCCGTCGACTTGACGTACAGTTGGTCGGTGTCGAACCTCAGTCGGTTGGTGTCGCTTAACGTCTTGCCGGTCTGCAGGCACAGCATGATTTCATGCGGACGTGCATCTTCTTTGTTCAAGTAGTGGCAATCGTTTGTTCCCACCAAAGGAATGCCGAGTTTTTTATGGATGTCCACGAGGCCTCGGTTGGCGATCAATTGATGATCGAGCCCGTTGGCTTGGACTTCGAGATAATAGTGGTCTTTTCCAAAGATCTCGCGGTATTGTCCGGCTGTTTGCGTGGCCTTTTCCATATCCTGTTGGCCAATGAGATAGGGCACTTCTCCGCTCAAACACCCGGATAAGGCAATGAGGCCCTCGTGGTGCTCTTGCAAGAGCTCTTTATCCATCCGGGGTTTGTAGTAAAACCCTTCGAGATAGGCCTTGCTCGACAGCTTGATGAGGTTATGGTAGCCCTTGAGATTGGTGGCCAGGAGAATCAAATGATAATAGTCATTATGCGCCAACAGGCCTTCGCGTTGTCGCCGACTGCCGGGTGCGAGATAGGCTTCACACCCGATGATGGGTTTCACCCCTTGGGCCATAGCCTTTCCATGGAAATCAATGGCTCCAAAGAGGTTGCCGTGGTCCGTGATGGCGAGAGCAGGTTGTTGAAATTCCTGGACCTGCCTGAGAAGCGGACGCAGTTGATTCGCGCCGTCCAGGAGGCTGTACTGAGTGTGCAGGTGCAGGTGAACGAATTGGGAAGACAAGGGAGGGTAACCTTAGCCTACGGCATTATGATTGGGAGGAGTGGGAGGTTCCCCAGTCCGAGAAAATTCTAACCCTGGGTCTAGGGGATGTCAACGAAGGTCTCAGGTCTGCCATCCTGAGCGCCCCCTTTGTCATTCTGAGCGTAGCGAAGAATCTCGCTTTTCAACTACGAGACCCTTCGCGTTGCTCAGGGTGACAAAAAAGGGGAGGCAGTATGACAACAGGACCGTACAGGATGCCGGGGATGCCAATATCGGCAAACAGTCGGGTGAGAGCGAGTTATTGATTTTTCCCCAAGCTCAGTTCGTATAACAACGCCTTCCAGCCTTGCTCTTCTGTAATGAACCCCTTGGGCTGGACCACCGGCAGCATGCCGGTCCCCGGGACTCGCCTCGATTGGCCCATGCTTCCGTTTTTCAGGACCCACATCAGTTCGCCGGGCGTTCGTAAGGTATGAAATTTCGGATTCGTGAAGTTGCGGGGTTGGATCGGAAGGTTGTTGGCTGCGGCGCCGTCGCCCTTGCCTTCGGGTCCATGACAATTGACGCAACCCCCAACACCCAGGAAGATGGTTTTGCCCTCCGCCAGTATTTCTGGAGTCGGTTCAAACGGTGGCTTGACTTTCTTGGCTTTGGCTAATGCACTGGGTGGAACACGGGAAATCGTGATGTCATATTCTCCGCCGGCTTGCCCGTATCCGGTTGGATTCACGCTCCAGGCCACTCCTGAAAAACCCACACACAACCCAGCACTCAACGCGACACATAGCACACTCCTTCTCACGGCAATCCCCTCCTCATCGATGAGTTTGAATGATTAAGGCCTAGGGTGAAACGGATGCGCAGCCTTTGCAAGTGTTTACTCTAGCATTGCCGAAGAATTGCGGGCAATCACGCCGCGCGCACGTGTTGTTGTCATCCTGAACCCTTCGACAAGACTCAGGGCAGGCGAAGTGAAGGGTCTGCTTTTTAGGAGGCCGGGGAAGGTTTTATGCTAGAATACGGATCGATCCAAGAGCTGACAGGCCAAGGAGTTGACCGGGAGATGACTCTGACACGAACATCCTGTGGGCATATCTATGCCTTTTGATGAACGGACGAAGGTTCGCTATTTCTCAAGCATGCGTCGCCGGATCGTCGAATTACGCGCACAATCGGAACGCAGTCTGGATTTTGCCATCGACACGATGATGCTGGAACGCGTTGAGAGTTACTTCAAGGTTGAAACCGGTCTGGTGGAAATCGACCGGATGGTGACGCTGATCGAAGAGGAATTGGATGAAGTCCAGGAACTGACCCATGCCCAACGCCTGGACGCCCGCCTCGAATTTATTGAGGATCGCTTTGAAGATTTTGATAGCGAAATCTATCAACGTCCCAAGCGACGGCGGCGAAAAATCAATCTGTTTAATTTCTTTAGGAAAGCGACCGGAAGCGGTGAGGCAACGGCTTCTCAAGGAGAAATCAACTCTCACCAAGAAGCGTATCAGGCCTTGGGCCTAGACTTCGGGAGCTCGATGGTGGCGGTGACCCGGGCCTTTCGTCAAAAAGCCAAAAAGCTTCATCCCGATTTTAATAAAGGTGACCGCAGCGCCGAACCCGAACTGCGGCGCATCATTGAGGCGTATCAATTTCTCAGGGCGGATTCCACGATTCCCCGCACCGAAGCTCACGGGACGGAAGACCAAACACGGTAGTGCCGGGCGCCGTTAGGGTCATTTTCGTCGTGCTTGTCTTTGCCGCCGGCGTATTCCTCGAATTGTGTCATGCTTGCTATCGTTCCCAGAGTTTCTTCACCGTTTCCGGTGGCCGGGCCAGGATGACCGTTTCGCCTTTTTCGACTAAGGGACGTTGGAGCAGATCGGGATAGGTGATCATCAGTTCGATCAATTCATCTTCGGACTTGTCGGCTTTGGCAAGGCCTAACGTTTTATACGTCTCTTCTTTCGTGCGCAGCACTTCGTGGGCGTTGAGCCCGCCCTTTTTCAGTAAGGCTTTGAGTTTGGTTTTCGACAAGGGCTTTTCGTAATAATTGACGGCCGTAAAGGTTTGTCCGCTTTCCTGAACGAGCTTCACGACTTGCCGGCACGTCGAACACGTTGGTTTCTGGTAGATGGTGATGGGTGCCATCGTCTCCTCCTTTTACGAAGGCTCCTCGTTATCTTGACGGAATTTTTCTGTGCATGTTACAAGCTGGCGGGACAGCCCTGTCCTTAACCTTTTTGTACAAGACTGCAACTCCCACGATGATGGAAACCCCACAGGCTCCGGAGGCAATCGAATTTGAGGTGGCGATGGATTCCCATCGGAGCTTAAAAGATCTTCGTGCACGCAAACCCGGACAACCCGTTTGCGTCGTGGGGTCTGGAGAGGATCGGAAAGGGAAAGAAGCCGTCTTTCAACATTTCAATGTTCGCTTGGCCATCGTGAAGTTTCCCGATGGAAAAACCCTGGGCTATGATCCGCAGGACCTGTTGTTGCCGTGCGAGATTCATGAGGATGGAGAAGCGTTTTTTGAAATTCGTCCCTGTGCGCTGTGCAATCAAATTTTCCCTTTGACTTCCGATGAATTTCGGGCCGAGCAGGAACGGACCGAATGCCCTGAATGCCAGCCGTGATCGTTGGGAGCTCAGACGTCTCCCCATTTGAGTTTATTCCGTAAGACATCATAGTACGTCCGGTCAGGAAAGCGGATGAGGCGTGTTCTGTGGGGTGAGGCGCTAATCATTAACGTGTCTTCATGCTTCATGGGAATCCCAATTTGTCCGTCGAATGTCACGGTGCCCCCCTCGTGGCTGGTTAATTGAATCTCCAGCAAGACCTGGCTTGGGACAAGGAGGGGACGGTGGGTGAGGGTATGGGGGCTGATGGGTGTCAGCACCAAGGTTTCGAGACCCGGGTCTAAAATCGGGCCGCCGACAGACATGGAGTAGGCCGTGGATCCGGTTGGAGAGGCAACAATCAGCCCATCGCCTCGGAGCGTCGTCACGAATTGTTTGTCTATCTGAATGCTCGTGGTGATCATTCGCCCCGAGGTCCCTTTGCTGATGACCGCGTCGTTCAATGCCGTTCGTTGCTGTTGTTCTCCGTTTTTGTGACCGATATGGGCCTGGAGGCGTAGACGGTGATCCACATAGAATTCTTGCGCAAAGACTTTTTCCAGAGAGTCGTACATCGTGTCTATCGTGCTCTCCGTCAGAAACCCCAAGCCTCCCAAATTGACCCCTAAGATAGGGACGGATCGTTCTTCGACGAGTCGGGCTGCTCGCAACATCGTCCCGTCTCCGCCGAGCACGAGCATGAGGTCGGCCTCAGCGGCGATTTGTTCGTCAATCGGTTGCGTACCCTCGTGAAAGTGTTCCCCGGAGGAGGAGCCGACCAAGACGGTTTTCTGTTTCCGGCCCAGCCAGTCGAGCAGCTCCTCAAGGAGGGGGCGAATATCGGGAAATTGGGGCTTGGTCAGGATGCCGATGATGGTCAAGAGCGACTCATGCGTTTAGGCAAAAGAGGAGTCAGTGAAGGGGAACTAAAACGTTGAGGCGTGCCCGCACCGTTTTGAAGCGATAGACCCAAAATTGTATCGTTCACCACATCCGGAGTCAACGGAGAAATGTTGCGGGCGTTCTGTTGCTCTTGACGTCGGCGTCGGAATATGAAATCTTACGTTGTCAGTCTTAGTCGTGGTCTTGCCTTGACAGTTTTCTGATTGGATGGATACACTAAAGATCGTGTGACGGCGGGATTTACCTAACTCGTAAAGGGTGAATCTCTTTACCCTAGAAGGAGGGAAAATGTTCGAGCGATTCACGGACAGAGGTCGTAAGATTATTATTCTGGCCCGCGAAGAGGCTGAACGCCATCAGAATGACTATCTCGGCACGGAGCATTTAGTGCTGGCCATTCTCCGTGAGTCCGATGGCATTGCCCTCATGATCATTAAAAAGATGGGGTTGTCTCCTGAGCAAATTCGTTTGGAAGTTGAACGCAGTTTGCCCAGTGGTGGGACGACGGTCACCTTCGGGGAAATTCCCTTTAGCCCCCGCGTCAAAAAGGTTATTGAATACGGTGTCGAAGAGGCGCGGCTTCTTGGACATAATCATATCGGGAGTGAACATCTCCTGTTGGGATTGTTGCGAGAAGAGGAAGGGATCGGCGGAAAGGTGCTTCGCAGTTTAGGCGGCAATCTGCTCACGGCTCGTCAATTGACCGTAACCTTCTTGCGGAAATCGGGAACACGGGAGCGGGATAAGAAAAGCAGTACCCCCGCGCTCGATGAATTTGGCAGAGACCTGACGCAATTGGCCCAAGATTCCATGTTGGATCCCGTCATCGGCCGCGAAGATGAAATCGAACGGGTCCTGCAGATTTTGAGCCGCCGTTCTAAAAATAATCCGGCCTTGATCGGCGAATCCGGAGTGGGCAAAACCGCGATCGTCGAAGGGTTGGCCCAACGAATCGTCTCGATGGACGTTCCCGATAATCTCTTGAACCGGCGGGTCATTGCCCTGGACCTGGGGTCCCTGGTTGCCGGTACGAAGTATCGGGGGCAGTTTGAAGAACGGCTGAAGGTGGTCATGAAGGAAATTGTTCAGGCCGGCAACGTGATCTTGTTCATCGATGAGTTGCATACCCTGGTTGGGGCGGGGGCGGCTGAAGGGTCGATCGATGCCGCCAATATGCTCAAGCCGGCGTTGTCTCGGGGCGAGATTCACTGTATCGGGGCGACCACCATGGATGAATACCGAAAACATATTGAAAAAGACGGCGCCTTGAAACGGCGGTTCCAGTCTATTTACGTGAATCCGCCTTCCGTGGAAGAAACCATCAAGATTATTCAGGGCTTGCGGGACCGCTATGAAGAGCATCATGGGGTGGAAATTTCAGATGACGCGGTGGTGGAAGCCGTGAAATTGACAGATCGCTACATCACGGATCGGTTTCTTCCTGATAAGGCGATTGATTTGATTGATGAGACGGGGTCGCGAGCCAAGTTGCAATCGTATTCACTGCCTCCGGAGTTGAAATCGTTGGAACAGGAACTCAAGCGCGTGGCGCACGAAAAAGAACTCGCCATTGGGTTGCAAAGCTTTGAAGAAGCCGTGAAATTTCGGGAAGAAGAAGAACGACTGCGTAAACTGTTGGAGGATGCCAAGCGTGATTGGAAGAAGAACCAAGAGCAGCACAAGCCTGTGATTGGGGCCGAAGAAGTCAGTTTTGTGGTATCCAAGATCACGGGCATTCCGCTCTTTAAACTCGAGGAGGAAGAATCGGAAAAACTGCTTCATATGGAAGATTTCCTCCACAAGCGTATTGTGGGGCAAGAAGAAGCCATTTCGGCTGTCTGCCGCGCTATTCGTCGCTCCCGAGCCGGTCTCAAAGAGGCGCGTAAGCCGATCGGCTCCTTTATTTTTCTCGGACCGACGGGTGTCGGGAAAACCGAGTTGGCCCGAGCATTGGCGGGGTTCTTGTTTAATACCGAGGATGCCTTGATTCGAATCGATATGTCGGAGTACCAAGAGAAATTTACGAGTTCTCGGTTATTCGGCGCCCCTCCGGGGTATGTCGGCTATGAAGAGGGCGGGCAGTTGACCGAGAAAGTGCGGCGGCGTCCTTATTCGGTCGTGTTGTTCGATGAAATTGAAAAAGCCCATCCGGATATCTTCAATGTCCTCTTACAGGTCTTGGATGATGGAGTGCTCACGGATAGCCTGGGGCGGAAAGTTGATTTCAAAAATGCCATTCTCGTGATGACGTCTAATCTCGGAACGAAGCTCCTTCAGAAGGGCGTGTCTCTTGGGTTCCAAAAGGTCGAAGAGTCTGAAACTCGGAAGCGAATGAAGAATGATATTTTGGATGAATTGAAACGGAGTTTCAGCCCGGAATTTTTGAATCGGGTTGATGAGTTCGTGATCTTCCATTCATTGGAAAAAGAGCATCTGCTGAGCATTGTCGATATCCTGATCCGTGAGTTGAACGACCGGCTGGCGGAGCGTGAAGTCCAATTAGAGATCGGCGACGACGTCAAGCAATGGCTGATTGAACAAGGGTATCAACCGCAGTATGGGGCCAGGCCCATGAGACGAACCATACAAAAGCTTCTGGGTGATCCCTTGTCCGATGAACTCATTCGAGGGCGCTTTAAGGATACCAAGAAAATTAAAGTCGTGCTTCGAGATAACGCTCCTATTTTTGTTGAAGAGGAGGCGATGGCGAGTGTCTGAGGAACCTCTGGTGCTGCATCGGTTGCCCTAAGACAACACATCATTCACAGATTGGTTCCCTTCCCTTGATAGACGACTCTCGTTACCCCACGTGGCGAGAGTCGTTGTTTTTTATGACAACCTTCCCTCAGTGATGCGTCGAAACGGCCAAGACCCCACGAGTCCTCCATCGTGCTTGCAACCCCCGAGTCTCTTGGGAATCGAAACGTCTTGTGACGAAACGGCTGCCGCGGTGTTATCGCTCCAAGGGCATCTGTTGTCGAGTCTGGTGGCGTCCCAACACGAGGTGCATAGCCGTTTCGGCGGAGTGGTGCCGGAGCTGGCCTCGAGAAAACACCTGGAACGGATTGAAGGGGTGACGCAAGCCGCTCTTGATCAGGCAGGTGTCCGTTGGTCCGATCTTCAGGCGATTGCGGTCACGCGAGGGCCGGGGCTTGCCGGTGCGCTGGTCGTCGGGGTGAGTTTTGGGAAAGCTCTTGCGTATGCCTTGGGCGTGCCTTGCATTGGCGTGCATCATTTGGAAGGCCATATCGCCTCTGCGTGGTTGGAATATCCTGATTTTGTGACCCCCTGTATCGTTCTCGTGGTGTCCGGGGGCCATACGCACTTGTATCTCGTCCCCCAACGTGGCCAGTATGAACTCCTTGGAAAGACCCTTGATGATGCCGCAGGGGAAGCGTTTGATAAAGGCGCCAAGATGTTGGGACTCTCATACCCTGGTGGCCCCGCGCTCGATCGTTTGGCTCAATCGGGGGATCCGTCGGTCGTCCGGTTCCCGCGTCCGTACTTGAATCGGGGAGGGTTCAATTTTAGTTTCAGTGGACTGAAAACCTCGTTGTTGTATTATTTGAGGGATCAGAAGTCACGCCAAGCGTCGCCCTCGCCGGCGCATGTCGCTGCGGGATACCAGGAAGCCATTGTGGACGTGTTGGTTGAAAAATCGTTTCGGGCGGTGCGTCGTTATCACGTTGCCG
The DNA here is from genome assembly GCA_965247845.1 of Nitrospirales bacterium. Classification (GTDB taxonomy): domain Bacteria; phylum Nitrospirota; class Nitrospiria; order Nitrospirales; family UBA8639; genus Bin75. The sequence continues at coordinate 2,059,095 of OZ252040.1, forward strand.
GATTGGCGGTGGTCGGCGGGGTTTGCGCGAATTCTCGCTTGCGGGCGGCCTTACACGCTCGCGCGGAAAAAGAAGGGATTCGTCTTGCGTTGCCGCCAATGCATTTTTGTACGGATAATGCCGCGATGGTGGCCGCTGCCGGGTGGTGGGCCTACCAACAACAGCGGTGGTCTTCGTGGGACTTGGATGCCCAGCCCAGTCTGGCTATCGAGGCCATGCCGACGGGGACTGGGGCAGGTGTCACGACGTAGCAGGTCGGTGCAGTCGAAAGGGGTTCTCTATTCCACATGCCATTGGACATCTGACCGGGTTGAAACCCAGCCAGGTTGCGCGGCTTGAACGGTTATATCGCCGGCGCGTACCCGTCGAAAAAGTCATTTCTCCGGAGTTGGCTCGCTCCTGCACGGAATTGTCGCATGAAATTCGACGACAAATCGGGCTGTTGATCAATCGACGGGGCATCATTGAATCCGTCATCATCGGAACGGACCGTCAGTTGGTGATCCCGGAACTGGCGCGGAGTCGGTCGGGGCCACGGTTATTGCGAGGCGTTCGGTTCGTGCATACACATCTCAATAATCAACCCTTAACCAAAGATGATCTCACCGACCTTGCACTGCTTCGCTTAGATTTAATGGCGGTGCTTGGCGTGGGCAATGGGGGAGAACCGGTTTCCATCTCGTTAGCCCACTTGCTGCCGCCCAACCCGGAAGGGAAAGCCTATGAGGCCTGGGCGCCTCAAAGCTTACAGACGTTTCAGTTCAGATGCGATCACTTCGTGCAATCGCTGGAGGCTGAAATTTCTAAGGCGACCCCGGCGCTTCGCCGAACGGATGGCGAACCCAGTGCGTTGCTGGTCAGTGTCACGGCGGGGAGTCGGGCTGATCAGGAAGAACGACTGCAGGAATGTCAGGAATTAGCGATGTCGCAGGGCATTCAGGTGCTCGGCACCGTGGTTCAACGATTACCTCGTATCAATCCCAAGTATGTGTTGGGGGTGGGGAAGATTACCGAGGTGATCATCCACGCGCTTCAAAGCGGGGCTGATTTGTTGATTTTCGATCGAGATCTCACCCCGACCCAAATTCGGTCGTTATCCGAGATGATCGAGTTGAAGGTCATTGATCGGACGCAGTTGATTCTGGATATTTTTGCAAGCCGAGCGCATTCGCGCGCCGGGAAAATTCAAGTGGAACTCGCGCAACTCAAATATCTGTTGCCTCGGCTGTCTCAATCCAGCACGGCGTTCTCCCGTTTAGGAGGAGGCATTGGGGCACGAGGGCCCGGTGAAACCAAACTTGAAACCGACCTGCGACGAGCACGAGATCGGATTCATCATCTTGAGCGCGAGCTGAAGGCTTTGAATCGTCAACGAGAGCAGCAACGGCCCACGCGTCTTCGCCATGGTATTCCAGTCGTGTCGATCGTCGGCTATACGAATGCGGGGAAATCCACTTTGCTGAACACCTTGACCAAGAGCCAGGTGTCCGCCAAAAATCAGCCGTTTGAAACCTTGGATACCGTCCATCGACGGCTCAGGCTTCCTTCAGGCCGGAAAGTGATTCTGACCGACACCGTCGGCTTCATTCGAGACCTTCCTCAGGATCTCCTGGAGGCCTTTCGCACGACACTCGACGAGCTCCATCAGGCTGACTTGCTGGTGCACGTTGTGGATGCAACCGCTTCGGACCGTGATCAGCAAATAGAAATCGTCGAAAGACTCTTGCAGGAGCTTGAGTTGCAACATGTGGCTCGGGTGATGGTCATGAATAAATGTGATCGATTGCTACCGGAAGACGTGGACATTCTCAAGCGGCGGTTTCAGGCCCTTTGTGTCTCGGCTATCCAGAAAGAGACCTTAGCGCCGCTGCAAGACGCGCTGGCCGATGCCTTGGGATCGAGCGTGCCATTCGGGCAGGTGGCAGAGGCAGCCTGGAGGGTGGACTCGTCATCGGCCTTGGTTGCTCCGGCTTCTGGAAGCAGGACGTCGGACTATGAATGAGGCTCGAGGTCTTACGAGACGTGGCATGTCACCTCCATCCGTGCGAACCCGTGCCGGTCGGATTCTGAAACGCCTTCGAACGCATAGTCCCAACGCGTTGGTGGAACTCAGCTACACCAACCCATTTGAATTGCTGGTGGCGACGATCTTGTCGGCCCAATGTACGGATGAAAGGGTGAATCGTGTGACGCCGTCGGTATTCGCGGCCTATCCCGGAGCCCGGGAATTAGCCCGCGCGTCTCAAACTCGACTCGAAGCCCTGATCAAATCAACGGGGTTTTATCGGAGCAAGGCACAACATTTGGTGAAGTGCAGTCAGGCCTTGGTTGCGCGGTTTGGCGGGATCGTGCCGAGGACCATGGAAGAATTGACGTCGTTGTCCGGGATTGGAAGAAAGACCGCCAATGTGATGTTAGGCGCCTGTTTCGGCGTGCCGTCGATTGTGGTGGATACTCATGTGAAACGCGTCGCCAATCGATTGCACCTCACACAGAACACCGACCCGACCAAAATCGAGTTTGACTTGCAGGCGGTCTGGCCTGCACGAGATTGGATCGAAGGCTCGCAGCGGATTTTGCTCCATGGCCGCTATGTGTGCTTGGCGCGGAAACCCCAATGCGCCGCCTGTGTGCTGTATGAAGACTGTCATTGGGAAGGAAAGCTGCTGCGCCCATGTTGAAAAGCATGACGGGTTTTGGAAAACGGGAGGGTGCGTATCACGGGCTCGCCATTGTCGCGGAAGTGCGGTCGGTGAACCATAAATTTCGGGAAATTGTTCTCCGATTGCCTAAAGGGGGGCTTGAGTGGGAAGAGGAACTGAAAGCGCTTGCGGCCCGAAAATGTCGTCGAGGGAGAATTGAGATTGTCGTCACGTATGGAAGAGGCAATGAACGTGGTAAACATGTCACGCTTGATCGTCCTCTGGCGCGTCAGTATTATCAGGCACTCAAAACGTTACAGAGGGACTTCCGGTTGGAGGGGCACATTGAGATCGGGCTCTTCGCCTCGTTCCGAGAAATTTTCCTGGTTGCCGAGACCCCGCTTGATGACAAAAAAGTGAGTCGAGTGATGAAGCGGCTCGTGTCGGGTGCGCTGGCGGATCTTGACCTCATGCGGTCGAAAGAGGGAAAAGCCCTGCAGGTCGATATCGCGAAACGGCTGAAATTTGTTCGAGAGCTGTATCGGTCGATACAGCGCCGTCTACCCTTCGTGGTCAAAGGCTTTCAAGAACGCATGCGCGCGCGCGTTCAAGCGTTGGTCGGCTCGACAAGCGATCAGGAAACACGGCTCAACCAGGAATTCGCGCTCTTTGCCGATCGGTGTGACGTGACGGAAGAACTCATCCGGCTCCAGAGCCATAGTACGCAATTTGAAGAGATGCTCAAAAAACGTGAGCCGGTCGGACGGCAGTTAGACTTTTTGTTGCAAGAAATGGGTCGAGAAGTGAATACGATAGGGTCCAAGGCTAATGATGCGGATATCTCGAAGCACGTCATTCAACTCAAGAGTGAACTGGAAAAAATTCGCGAGCAGGTGCAAAATGTGGAATAGTGCCTCTTGCGATGTTTGCGGTCAGGTGAGAAAGCTTGTCTGATGTTGGCTAAAGGCGTATTGGTTGTCGTGTCGGGGCCCTCCGGTGTGGGGAAAAGCACGTTGTGCAAAAATATCGTGACCCAAGTGCCGAGCACCATGTTGTCGGTGTCCTATACAACGAGGAGCCCAAGGCCTGGCGAGCAAGACGGTGTCGAGTATTGTTTTGTCGAGGATGCAAAATTTCAAGACCTGATTCAGGAGGATGCGTTTGTCGAATGGGCCGAAGTGTATGGCCATAAATACGGGACCACGAAACAGCCGTTGTTGGAGGCCCTGCATAAAGGGTTCGATGTGTTGTTGGATATCGATGCCCAGGGGGCAAAGCAAATTATGGAACGGTTTGCCGGGGCCGTGTATGTGTTTGTGGCCCCCCCGTCGCTTGAAGTCCTTCGAAAACGGCTCTATCGACGGGCCTCGGATGCGCCGGAAGAAATCCAGCGTCGTCTACACAAAGCGAGTGATGAAATTGCCAATTTCAAAGCCTATCATTACTTCATTCGGAATGAAGAGCTCCTCCAGGCGACGAAGGAATTAGAGTCCATCATTCTGGCTGAACGGGTCAAGACCAACCGGTTGGACCCTGAATGGCTTGTGGACAATGGGTTAGTCGAACACGTGACGATGAAGGAAATTGCCACGTAACCGTTTGTTTATTCACTAAAGGAGTTTTGAACATGATTGATACACTTCCACTTCTTCCGGACGATAGAACCAGTAAGTTCGATTCTCGCTATCGAGTCGTGCTGGTTGCCGCCCAACGGGCGAAACAGCTCATGCGGGGGGGCCAGCAATCCCAAACGAGTAAGTTTACAAAAGAAACCTCCATTGCTCTTGAAGAAGTATTGGGAGACAATGTGAAGTATTTGATGGGAGAAGAAGCGCGTCAGGCTCTTCGTGAAGCGAAGAAAGGCCTGGAATGCGAATTTGAGCCAGCCTTGTTGGCAGAGGCTGATGAAGATACCAAGGAAATTAAGCAGCAGCTCAGCGTCTACGTTGACGATTCGCCGAAGGAACCTGCCGTGGAGGCAGAGCCCAAGGCTTGAGAGCAGCTAACCATTTGTTAAGGGACGACAAAAGGACGGCCCAACACGAGAAACCAGGATGAGCGAGCACGCATTACAAGGCAAGCGAATCGTCCTCTGTGTCACGGGCAGCATTGCGGCCTATAAAGCCGTGTCGCTTCTTCGGACTCTTGTTCAGGAAGGAGCACAGGTTTCCGTCGTCATGACTCCATCCGCCACGCAATTTGTGGCGCCCTTAACCTTCGAAGTGTTGTCCGGACGGCCGGTTCTTCAGCACCTGTTTGCCGACGCGGAACCCATGCCGCATCTGCGGGTCACGGAAGAGGCCGACCTGGTGTTAGTGGCGCCGGCCACCGCGAATTGTCTGGCCAAAAGTGCCCTGGGGCTGGCGGACGATCTGCTGAGCACGCTCTTATTGGCGGCGCGATGTCCCATCGTCATGGCCCCGGCCATGGATGCAGAGATGTGGGACCATCCGACACTGGTGGCGCATACGCGGATGTTGCGCGATCGTGGGATCGTGGTGTTGGAACCGGAGGAAGGCCCGCTGGCTTCCGGCTTGGTTGGAAAAGGCCGGTTGCCTGCCGAACATGCGATTATCGAGGCGGTGACCTCCTGCCTGTCTCGTCGGCAGGACTGGTCAGGACAGCGGGTGCTCGTCTCGGCCGGCCCCACGCGGGAACCCATTGATGCGGTTCGCTTTATTACGAATGCCTCATCGGGAAAAATGGGGTATGCGATGGCGGAAGCCGTGGCCCAACGGGGAGCGGAGGTCATTCTCGTCAGCGGACCGACGGCCTTGACCCCGCCCGCAGGCGTAGAGTGCGTGCCGGTGGTGACAGGAGAAGACATGCACAAGGCGCTGGCGGATCGATTTTCCTGGGCCACGGTGTTGATCATGACCGCGGCGGTAGGAGACTTTCGTCCGCGCCGGACTTCTTCAAAAAAGACCAAGAAACAAGAGTGGAAAGGCGAACCGTTGGAATTGGATCGGACTCCCGACATCCTTGAAGCCTTATCCAAGGAACGAACGCATCAAATTTTGGTCGGCTTCGCCGCGGAAGCCGACGACCTTCTGGCCAATGGCCGAAAGAAACTGCAACAAAAGGACCTGGATTTAATCGTGATTAATCGTATTACCGGGGATCAATCGGCTTTTGGCAGCGATACCAATGAGGTGATCCTGCTCCCTCGTCGCGGAGAACCGAGTCAGGTCGAGCGATTGCCGAAACGTCTCCTGGCCGATCGTATTTTGGATACGGTTCAGGAGCATTGCTTCACTTCCCACCATCCTCTCGCTCAACCAAAGAGTGAAGGAATCCGCCGGATTCACTAATCCCAGCACGCCTGTTCGCTCAAATCCGTGCAGTCTGCGTCATTCTGTGGTTCAGATGTTTTCCACCGCCGTGATTTCTTCCTCGGTCAGGCCGTAGAGTGCATAGACCAGTTGATCTATTTGCGCTTCCGCTTCGGTGGTGTTTGCCGATGGGTTGGCGGCCCCGTGTCGGGGCACGGGGCAGGCTTTGGCTTGCAGGATGGTGTCAACCAGCCGGATGAATGGGCGTTGCTCGGCGGCGGGGATGTTGGGGATGGGGAGACGTTCGACGGCGAACTTTTTCCATTGCATGAGCCCCATTCCCGTTGTCAGTGCATTGTTTTTCATCAGCCAGGTGATAAGGGCGCTGTTCAGAATCGCACAAAGGTATTTCAGGGATTTACCAGTCATGATGAAGCCTTTGTCGTTGCAATACATTTCCGTCTCAGAATAGGCAAATCTGCCTTTATTCGACATGTCCATCCAGAACAGCTTTTCTTTGGCGAATTCCTCGTGGTAGGCGCAGTTACGGAGGTTGTATGGCGTCCGGCCCTTGTCCTGCCGCTTTTTCAGTTGGGGATAGAACCCGTCCAGATGGCTTTTGATGGCTGGGTAGTCGTCAATGTTGACGGCGAGAACACCGCCGTACCCGTTATGCGTGTCAAGCAAGTATAGATTGGCCCATTTTGCTTGGTAGCGCTGAATGTCTTGGCCCCGCAGCACGGGCTTGATGATTTCGGCGGACTTCTGGTCTTCGGCAATTAATGTCTGCTTGATCATGTCGTCAATGATGAAGGCATCGTTGAGGCCGGTCAGGATGCCGCGATTGATTTTCACATCCCAATCTTTCAGCGGCGTGCCAACTGCTTCCATTTTGTCCATAATGGATTGTTCTATGCCGGAAAGCGTGCTCCAGGGCTTTTCACCTTGTGGTCGAAACACTGCCCAGCGATTCTCGGCAGGCGGGAAGTCTTTATCGGGTAGACGGTCCATATCCACTGCCTTGCCGGTCTCATCGTGTTTGCCGTGGCGCGCGATCAGGATACTGCTGTCAACGATGGCGCTTTCAAAAATGTCCTTGCCTAATTCAATCAGGCGTAGCGTCGTATGGTTGTCGGAGAAGTAGCGGCGGGTGGGTTTGCCGTATTCCGCCTTCAGCCAACTGTTGGACGTGATGTAGGCCAGCAGGCCACTTGACGGCCTCAGCAGTTGGCAGCCCCTTTCGTAGAAAAGCTGGTAGATGTCGCCGGTGCGGGCGAAGGTGGTAAAGTCTGCGTTCTGGTAGAGTCGCCCCAATTCACCGCCGTTTTTCTGGAGTGCAACATACGGCGGATTGCCTGTCACCACGTCAAAGCCTTTCTCCTCGTGAAATACCTCTGAGAAATATACTTCAAAGTCAAAGTCCTTGTGTCCGTTCGTAATTTGGCCGATAAGGTCGTCAATCCGTTTTTTGTGTTCCTGCTTTTTGCCGGCGTTGGTTTCGTTGAAATAAAGCGGTTTCAATTCCTCAAGCTGGCTGAATAGCGGAAAGTTCAAAAGATCTTTGTTGACACCCAAAAGAGAATTGCCTTGAACAATTTTGTAATCCAGGTTGGGCAAGGGCTGGATGCTCTCGCGTTCGTCTTCGTCAACGATCAGCGAAAGCCACAGGCGAAGCTTGGCGATTTCAATGGCACCGGAGTCAACGTCTACTCCGTAGAGGCAGTTTTGAATCGCATGGCGCTTGAAGTCGTACGGCGTGCGTTTTTGATTCTCACCGATGTGCGGCGTCAGGGCGCCTCTTGCCCTGATGATTTCATTCATCATCCCTACCACAAACGCGCCTGAACCGACGGCCGGATCACAGATGCGGACGCCTGCCAGTTTTTCATCGATACGCGGTGCGTTGGCACGGATGCGTTCCGGGAGTTTGAATGAATAACGGTCGGTTTCTCGCCTTTTATTGACCACCCGGCGTTCGTGCTCAACGACGGACTCGCCATAGCGTATCAGTGTCTCAACGTCTTTTTTGTCTATAAGAGATCGCTGGCGATGCTCGATCGTCAGATCAAGCTGTTCTTTTTTGGATTTATTTCCGAACATCGCTATCTGGTGGTCGCCAATTGTTTCATATGCCACTATTCCACGATTGAATTCTCCGTAAAGATATTCAATCAGGCTTTCCTGACACATGTAATGGACGATCTCTCGGGGAGTGTAGTAGGTGCCTTTGGATTTGCGATTTTTGATCTCAAGAAGGTTCTCAAAGACTTTTCCGAGCATCTCAGGGTCAACCGCCACTTCTTTTTCAAGCGGCTCGTCCTCCTTGACCGTGAAGTTATAGCGGTCGAACACGTCCAAAATGCCGTCGCCCTCTTTTGTTTTGTGGCCGTTGGAGAAAATGTCATTGGAAAGCAGGATGTCGGTATTTATCCAATCATAATCATTCATCGGATCGAATAGACCACCATTGAGAAATGGGATTTTGCAATCAAACTGACTAAAGTAGTCATCATCCGCTCTTCGATCATAACGGAGCGCCTGGTAAAAAAGCGGCTCCAAAAAATCATTGAAATAATTTCGGCTATCTTTTTGCGCTCTTTCAAATAATCGGCGTAAAAATTGCTTATTGCCTTCCCCCCATTTTTTGCCCTTCGCGACGCCAAACCAGCCTTTCTTTTGGAGAAAGTAGAGGAAAACGATCTGACCCAGGAGCTTCTTTGCGAAGTCAACGGTGCTGACATTTTTATTTTCAAACGCCGCTTTTATTCCTGGATCTTGTTTGACAATCTCATCCAGAGCTTCTTCAAGCCCAATAGAAAGGTCACGATATTTTTCAAAGAATTCCCTGGTAGCTTTCTCAACGCTGAAGGCGTCTTCCAGGTCTTTGAGTGTTGGTTGCCCCTCGTCGTCCAACAGAAGCGGAAGAAGGCGACTTTGGGCTGTGTGGCTGTTTTCGTTCTTGCCGACTAAAAAGGAGTAGCGGCGGGCAGGGGTGAATTCTTCCTTGACTTTGCCCTGCTCGCTGAACCTGTACTCCATCTTCACGAAGGAAAAGCGCCAGTCCTCGCTGTCCGGTGCGACGAACGCCACCAGCGCCGCGTCTTTCATATCTCGCTCTTTCAAATAATCGGCGACAAAATTCCTTAAGGCTGTTCTGGCCCTATCTATGGAGCTTTCTTTTTGTAAATAGACAATCAATAAATCTATTTTCTTGCCATCGGGATCACTATAGGTGCCTATCCTTTCATATGTTTTGATGGTTGTCTTGAATTTTTCTTTAACATGCCCCCTTGCGTGGAAGGCTTTAGATTCGTCAAATCTATTCAAAATATTCTTAAGTAGATAGACAAAGCGCCCTTTGTCAAAAGAGCCCCGCAACGTCTTCTGCACCAGATTTTGAGCGGTGGCTTTGTCCATAGCTAATCGGCAATCAGGTATTCGGATACAATGACTTCCCTTGGTCCGAACGAGTGCACGGACAATACCCTTATTGCTACCCTTACTTAAGCGTTACTACCCTTATTCTTGCAGAAACGCCAGCGGGCCCCCGGCCCTCGGCCCTTGCATGCAACGTCGCCGGATTTCTTCAACTCGGCCAAGAGGGTGCGAATCCATTCGCGGCCGACGCCGGGGCAGGCGCGTTCCAGGTCGCTCAGGCGAAATTCATCCGGTTGTGCACGAATGGCGGCGAGCACCCGCTCGGATTTGGCACCCCGCGGGGCCTTGATCTGACCGGCGCGTTTCTCCAACTCGACGTAAGCGCGGCGGATGATCCCGAGCATAAAATTGAGCCAGGGCGTCGGTTCGTGTTTGCCGTCGTGCCAGCGAGAGGAGCTGAGTCGGAGGCATTCGTAGTAGTTCTCTCGAGATTCCTCAATGAGGCGTTCCAGGCTGATGTAGCGACCAACCTCGTAGCCGTGCTGATAGAGTGCCAGCAGAGTGAGGAGCCGGGACACGCGGCCGTTGCCGTCCCGGAATGGATGAATGCAGAGGAAATCCAAGACGAGGGCGGCGATGGCGATGAGCGGCGGGATGTTCTCCTGGTCGAGGGCGTGCCGGTAACGCCGACAGAGTTCTTTTACAGCCATCGGAGTCTCCTCGGCCTTCACGCAGTGAAACCGGACAACCGGGGCCTGTCCGGGCAGGAGTTCCACGATGTCGTTATCGACTCGTTTGAATTGGCCCGCGTCGCCGCTGGTGGATTGGCAAAGGGCATGCAGGCGTTGCAAGGTGTCCGGCATGATAGAAAGATCGGCGTAGTCGGAGTGAATCTCGTTCAAGGCGCGGCGATAGTCTTGAACCTCCTGCTCGGAGCGGTCCCGGGGTTTCGATTGGCCGAGCACCAGCGGGTAAAGACGGGCCGGGGCGACCATCACACCCTCAATGCGGTTGGAGGATTCAGCGCTCTGAATGATGGCCGTATCGCGGAGTGCTTTGAGCGCTTGGGGTGACTGGCGCGTGAACAATGCCTGTTTTCCCCTCGACTCGGCGATATCGTTGAGCAGCCACACTGTGCTCATGGGTATTGCATGGTCACGCAGGCGGTTGTTGCGGAACGAATTCATTGTTCTGCTCCACCAATCAGGTATTCGGATAAGATGACTTCCCTCGGACCTGAGGTATGTGCGGCGCTTTCGGCAATGTGGCTGTCCAGAAATTCGTTCGGAATGTTGTTTCGCAGAAGCGCGAGCACCTTGAGCGGGTTCGGCTTCCCTCCTTTGAGCTCTTTTTCCAGCGCCTTGAGCACGGTCTTGGCCGTCTGCCTTGGCAATGCGCCTTCTTCAAGCCGATTCATCACCCGTTTGAGATACGCTTCCTGTTCTTCGGTGTATTGGCGAAAGTCTCTGACGGCCTTGAGGATTTTGAGCACCTGTATCGTACTGTCGCTGCCACCGCGCTGGGCTTTGAGTTCCACGTCTTCTTCGGTCGTCGCAAAGGCGAATGCCTGTTTGTTTTTCTCCAGTTTGTCATAGAAGTCGGCGGGCAGTTTTTCGCGCGGTGTTTTTGCCCGGGATTCAAGCTGTCCCGCCGCCCAAATCAAATCAACTTCTTCCGATTTGTCTTTGCCGACCGTGAAAAATTTCTGAAGCTTTCCTTTTCTGAAATAGGTCAGCAATTGGTTTGCTCTGCCCCCGCACTTCTTGGCCGTCCGTGACTTTTTCGGCAGTCGCTTGATTTTTTCAAATAGATCGGGGTTGTTGTCTCTGATGTCCCGAATGACTTGCAGATACTTCAGTTCACTTTCCTCACTCTCGTCTTCACCGGTAATGGTCTTCCTGGAAATCAAGCGGTTGAAAAGCTCGTGTGATTCTATGTCCTCGCCCTCGGTCAGCAGCCGCGCATCGGCGCCCAATAGGGTGATAAACGCTCGTATCTTCGCCTCAGCGGCTTCTTTGAGTTTTATTTGTTCGTTGGATTGTTCGGTCGGGAAGAAGTTGAAACTGTAAATTTTATCAAACTCGGTATCCACGCGGTTAATACGCCCCACTCGCTGCATCAGACGGGTCGGATTCCACGGGATGTCGTAGTTGATGACAACGTTTGAGCGATGCAGGTTCACGCCTTCGGACAATACCTCCGTGGTGATGAGAATTCTGTAATCGTCTTTCGGGGAACGAGCGCGGGCGTCGAAGTTTTCAATCACCGTCCCCCTCACGTCCACGCTGGATGCGCCGGTGAAGGCAAGAACCTGATCGGGAAACTGGTTTTTCAGGTTTCTTGCAAGATACTCGGCGGTTTCCCCGGATTCGGTAAACACGATCAACTTGTTTTCTTTCAGGACGGGACGAGAAGAAAGAATATCGACAAAAGCAAGGAGTTTGGGATCACGTGTCACCTTGAGCCACATTGCCTGTATTTCATTCAGGGTTTGCAGGTCGTTCTCCAGGTCTTTCTTCAAGTCGTCCTTGAAATCTTCAGCCGGATATTTTCTGGCCTTGTCGGTTTCAAGCAGTTGTTGGATGGCTTCTTCTTCATCGTCGTCGTCCAAAAGTTCAAAGATTTTATTCATGTATTTTTTGCTGACGTACACGTTGCCTTTATCAAGTTCTCTGAGAAATCGCTCGTGATTTGAAATGAAGCGGGCAATCGAGTTTCGGAAAGCGTGAAAGCTGCTGTCCAGCCGTTTGATCAGCAGGATTTTTATAAAGCGCCCCATGTTCTTTTGGGCCTGTATCTCCGACTGGTCAGGAGTGTCCTCCCCCGTGTAATAGAGCATGGGCGTATAACGCGCGTATTTGAGTCTTTGTGTGAGAAACTCGACGGTCCGGTTGAAGATTTCATTTTCTTCCCCGTTCAACTGGTAGAACAGGGGTTCAGGGTCTTCCACCTCCGGGAATCTGAGATTTTGATTGTTCAGGTCGTCGGCAAAGTAGCTTTCGATTTCTTTTCTTGTTCTTCTGACCATCAGGTACTTCAAAATGGCAGTGCGAATCCGGTGCGCGTTTTCTTTGGCGGTTCGCATGTATTCTACGTGGTCTCTTTGCCTGTCCAGTTGCTTGATCTTTTTTTCCAGGGTGCTGAAGAATACTTCGAGGTTGGAGACGTTCGGGATCGTGCTTTTTTTCGCGTTCTGAAACAGCTTGATCTGACTCAAGATATCCTTGGGGGAATTATTGAACGGGGTCGCCGTCACCAGTACGACTCTTTTGCCCCTGCAGATTTGAGCGATCTTTTCGTAGGTGACGTTTGATTCCGTTCTGAAGCGATGTGCTTCGTCGATGAAGACGTTTTTGTATCTTTCCGCACCGCGTTGGATGAGCTGATCCAGTTTGCCCAGTGATTCAAAATCAGCAGGCACGCGGAAATCCAAAAAGACGTTGCGCCACGAGCCGGGGTTCGCTTTATCCAAAAGGACGGGTGGGGCCAGGACAAGCGTTCGACCGTCGAGCCGGCTCGCCAGCATGGCGGAAACGTAGGTCTTCCCAAGGCCAACCACGTCTGAAATGAACACCCCGCCGTATTCGTCCAAAATCTTCTTTGCGTTTAAGACGGCCTGCTCCTGGTATTCCAGTCGCTTGAATTCCTCGGGGAGGTACCTGGACGTGACTTCATCGGTTTGATAAAGCTCGTCCTTGAAATACTCGTACAGAAATTTGAGGTAAAGTTCGTAGGGGGTGATCGTGTCGTTCAGCCATGTTTTTTCCCTGATGGTCTCAACGTATTTGTCACTCACATCAACGGCATCTTTCCAGAGGTCTTCAAACTTCTGCTTGGCAAAGTCATAATCGGAGCGTGTCTTGAGCTCCGCGTTGAACTCAAGATTATCCACCAAGCCGGACTGCGTGAAATTGCTTGAACCGGTGATAACGCGGCCAACGTCTCGGTCGCCTTCGATAAACGACATGATGTAGAGCTTGGCGTGGATGTTCTCCGTTGGATACGCCTTGATCTCAAGCTTTCCGCTTTGCAGCCACTCCAAGAACTTTACCACCCCCTCTTCAACGTGCCTGCTGTCTTCGGCGTTTGCCATCTCGTCGACAAGCAGGTCGGAAAAATGCCCTTTGGTTTCTGCATGGGAAAATTGAAGTTCCTGCTGGTGCGCCTGTTCTATTAGATTCAGAGTCTGCTTATTGGTACTGATACCGATGAGGATTCTGATCTTTTTCGTTTTCTCCAGTGCTTTGTAGAGCGCATGGAATCCGCTGGTGTAGAAGTAACCGACAAGGACGTCGAAGAATTCGGTGTCCTTGATCAGTACCTTGAACCGCTCAAGGAGGTTTTGCCCCTTTTCATTCGTAATAAATGTTAGGTCGGAATGGTCAGCCATAGCTATTTCATTAAATCATCAAGTGAAACGCCGAGTGCGTCCGCCAACTTTATTGACCGTTTTGATGGTTGGGTTCGGAGTAGAGCCGGCTTCGATTTTAGCGACGGTACGAAATGCCAAGTTAGCCTTCTTCGAGGGGGCGCCCTGCTCTTGATGGTATGGCGGAGAGGGTGGGATTCGAAGTCGCACGGAGAGATGCTTCCGTGCTCCCGCTAGGGGGCCACGCCCCCTCGCGCCGTCGCGTCGCGCCGGTCACCCCATGAAGGGGGCACACCCCCTTCAGAACCCCTTGTTTGAACCCCACTCTCTTCTCCAGCCAGTGGTTGGGGCTGTGGCTCCAGTCTCTATCGTGCTGCTTCTGAGATTATGGCGGAGAGGGTGGGATTCGAAGTCGCACGGAGAGATGCTTCCGTGCTCCCGCTAGGGGGCCAAGCCCCCTCGCGCCTGCGCTTCGCGCCGGTCACCCCATGAAGGGGCCCCACCCCCTTCAGAACCCCCTGTTCGAACCCCACCCTCTTCTACGGCAATTGGTTGAGGCTGTGGCTCCACTCTCAGTCATACGGTTCTTGATGTTATGGCGGAGAGGGTGGGATTCGAACCCACGGACCGTTGCCGGTCAACGGTTTTCGAGACCGCCCGATTCGGCCACTCTCGCACCTCTCCACAATCTTCGGACTCTAGCGCCTAGCGAGCTGACCAATCAAGGGCAGTAGATTATCAAAAATCTGGCCGTTCTGCTCTGCGTTGGCGCACCTACCGTAAGAATGCCGCTTGTGCAAATATGGTGAAATCACTATAATTTGATATGGCCCAAGAGGTGCTGAGGCCTGTCGAATGGGTCGGAGAAGACGGAAAAAATGAAGATCGAACGTGGCAGCGGCAACGTGTTTGCGGACCTGGGGCGCCCTGACGCCGCGGCTCACCTGCTCAAGGCAGAACTCGTCACCCGTATTGACAAGATCATTCGCCAGCGCGGACTCAAGCAGGTCGAGGCGGCGAAGTTGCTCGGACTGTCCCAACCCGACGTGTCGCGCCTCCTGCGAGGAAGCTTTCGGGAATATTCGGTCGAGCGCCTCCTGCGCCTGTTAACGGCACTTGGGCGTGACGTGGAAATCGTCATTCGAGAGCCGAGGTCTCATCGGCAGGGCAGGCTCAGTGTCGAGGTGTAGTTGAGCCTCATTTTGGGTAGCGTCAGGTTATGGCTGCTGGCTGGTTCTGTCTCACCCGTTGAAAGAATTGCTGAAGAATGTCACGACACTCGTTTTCCAATATGCCCTGAGTGACGGCGATTTGGTGATTCAATCGGTGATCCTCATGTACGGCAAAGAGCGAACCGCATGCCCCGGCTTTCGGGTCCCTGGTGCCGAACACCAACCGGGGAATCCGCGCCTGGAGCATGGCTCCCGCACACATGAGACAGGGTTCCAACGTCACGTAGAGGGTGGTGTCGGTCAATCGCCACGATTGTAACTTTTGTGCGGCTTCTTGAATCACCATGAGTTCCGCATGGGCGGTGGGATCTTGTTTGCGTTCCCGGGTGTTTCGTCCCCTGGCAATGATGGTATGATCACGCACGAGTATCGCTCCTACGGGCACTTCACCGTCGGAAGCGGCTTGTTCCGCTTCCAGCAGCGCTTCACGCATGAAGGCTTCATCGGCCGGTAGATGTTGCTTCGCTGTTGTTTCGAGGGTCATGGTGCTCCTTTGTCTCAAACGGCAGACATGATACCATGGCGTCGCCTCATACTCCATGAGGATCTGTTTTGAGGAACATGGCGCGTCGTACTCCAATCAACGTTCCCCTTTCTGCGGAACGACTCCAGTCGATCTGGCAAGAGTTAAACGATTCGTATTTCCAGAAGCGACTGCCGGCCATTGAGATTCAATGGAGTACCCGTCTGACGGCGTCGGCCGGCCTTTTTCTGAGCCAAACGGGCCCACGCATCTCTCTCGTGGCTCCGGAAAAGCGGCATGGCAAAGGGCGAGTTATTCGTCTGTCAATCCCGCTCCTTTGCGGGCAATCTTTTGAAGAAATACGGGGCACTTTGGCCCATGAGATGATTCATCAATGGCAGTTTGACGTGAAGAAATGGTGTCCCTCACATGGGCGAGAATTTCGACGAATCATGACCCTGATGAATGCCGATGGCTTGGGCATCACGATTTATCATACGCTGGGTGAGGAAGCCGAATCCTTCGCGAAATTTACGTGGCGTTGCGTGCGGTGTGGGCATGCGTATCATCGCCAACGCAACACCCTCTCAACGAAACGGCATCACTGTGGATTGTGTCGGGGGCCTCTTCAGGAAATTTCCGGGGCTCCTTCCCGGATGCGTGTTCCTCAAGAGACGGCTCGACCTCAACCCCTCAAGGGGAGCGGTCCTATTCAACTGACCTTTGATTTTTGAATGTCGTGGATGACTGCGGTGGTGTGGACGAGGCCTGAGCCTCTCTTCCCCGTGCGTGGATCAGGGCGAGCCGTTGTCGATCGTTGTCCAATTCCGGGAGCTGATACCGCCTATCAATGTGGACGGCCCGTTCCAGACAGCGCAACATGGACACGTGGTCTCCTCTGGTTTCGTAAATATCGGCTAAGAGGCGGAGAACTGCGGCTTCGCTGGGTTCTTGCCCAAGTTTGATAAAATGTTCGCTGGCGTTATTGAGGCATCGTTCCGCTTGCTGCAGGTCTCCTTGAGAGAGCAAGGCCTTGCCGAATTGGCTAAACGTGTTGGCCAGCCCTAATTCGTCTCCGACCATGCGGTGACGCTCGAGTGCCTGTTGAAAGTGTGTGACGGCTGCATCGGGGTGCTGGGTGGCGAGTTCCATTAACGCCAGATTGTTATACAGAATGCCCAGGGCGCGATGGTGTTCCATGGGGTGAAGGACGTCAATGGCCTCTAAATAATACGCCTTGGCTGTTTCAAATTTACCTGTGTCGGCTTTAAGATTGCCGAGATTCACCAATGTTTCTCCAACAATTGACGGATTGTGTTCACGGCGTTGAAGCGTAAGCACTTCATGGTAACAGACTTCGGCTTGGGTGTACTCTCCCAACTGCGCGCAAATGTTGCCGAGGTTTCCTAACGCGGAGATCAGCGATTGACCGGTCTCGTTGTTCCGCGCTTCTTTCACCGCTTCCTCACACCAATAGCGCGCTTGGGTGAGATTGCCGCGATGTAAATGAATTTGGGCACGTTGTGAGGCGTTACTCGTCATGGGAAGGCCCGGAGAAAACGGAGAGAGGCGCTTTTGCACGAATCGAAGTAGCGTCGAGCGCACGGTCCATGTGTTGCCAAACCAGGCTTGGGTTTGATACCTACGCGCTGGAGCCTGTTCCCGCCATGAGCGGGGATACTTTATCAGCGGCGAAAGGCATCTTTGCCTTTCACAATTTTTGAGAGAAGATCGTCGGCTTGTTTGGCTGCTTTTCGATTACGCCACCACCGGATTCCGAATCGACAGGCAAGCAGTCCGGCCACACAGCCCACGACGATTCCGATCTCATCACTCATGGCGATAGTCTAGTGCAACCTCATTCTGTGAGCAAGGCGGTTCCTCGGTGATCCCGGCATGCCATTCCACCGATAACGGCTCGTAAAAGAAGCGTCACCCTATGGAATTGTGGGTTTTACTCATTTCATTGATTGCGATCTTGATCGGCGCAGAGGTGTTTACCAATGCGCTCGAACATTTCGGAGAACGTCTCCACCTTTCCGAGGGGGTCACGGGATCGGTCTTTGCGGCCGTGGGTACGGCATTGCCCGAGGCGACGGTTCCGGTGGTCGCGGTGTTGGCCGCCAGCGGAGATTTGTCGGTCCGGCATGACGTGGGGGTGGGGGCCATCTTAGGCGCTCCCTTGATGCTTTCGACCATCACGCTGTTTTTAATGGGAATGTTTGCCGCGCAGCGTCGTGGATGGCATCAAGCCTTTTCTCCCGAGCCCACCGGCGTGCATCGGGACCTGAATTGGTTTCTCTTTGCCTTTGCGTTGGCGACCCTCGCGATTTTTGTTCCGCCGGAATGGCGATGGGCACGCATGTCGTTGGTTTTGGGATTGACCCTGAGTTATGTTGTCTATTTACTGTTGACCATTCGCGCCTCACGGGGTCTGGTTGCTCTGGGCCATGGAACCGAGGCGGATCATCCTCTTTTTTTGAGCCGGTTCCGTATTCCCGAGAACCTCGCCACTATCCTTTTGCAATTGGTCCTTGGATTTGGGTTTATCATCGGAGGGGCCAAGGGCTTCGTCTACGGCGTGGAGCATTTAGCCGACTGGCTTGGGCTTTCCACCTTGGCCTTGTCGTTGTTGATTATACCGGTGGCCACCGAATTGCCGGAAAAAGTGAATAGTATTATTTGGGTGCGGCGGGGCCGTGATACTCTGGCCTTTGGCAACATCACCGGGGCGATGGTGTTTCAAGGGAGTCTGCTTCCAGCTTTGGGAGTGCTGTTGACGCCATGGGTTCCGCGAAAAGAAGCCCTGTGGGGGATGGGGCTGACGGTCCTTGCCACGGCCTATCTCAAACTTCGTTTACGATCCCATACCTTGAGGCCCTACCATCTCATTTTCAATGGCCTGTGCTATATCGCGTTCGGCTTACTCATTGCCTTTGGATAATCGTCTGAGTTCTCGTTCTTCGTTCATGAAGAAACCCCGCGTTTTGATTACCCGTCACATCCCTGAAGTCGCGATTGACGCGATACGCGTTTTTGCCGAGTGTGACGTCTGGCCTGAAGAGAGGCCCATTCCCCCCTCGCTTTTGTCGGAGAAAATTGTCGAGGTCGAAGGGTTGCTCTGTTTGCTGACTGATCGCGTGGATGCCGCCGTGCTGGCCCGGGCGCCGGCTCTTCGGGTGGTCAGTACCATGGCGGTGGGGTTTGATCACATTGATATCGGGGCGTGTTCCGAACGCGGCATCCCAGTCGGCAATACCCCCGGCGTGTTAACCGAAACCACCGCTGATTTTGCCTTTGCCCTCCTGATGACCGCTGCCCGTCGAGTGGCCGAGGGGGCGAACTACGTGAAGGCAGGCCTGTGGACAACCTGGAGCCCTACCGGACTCCTGGGACAGGATATTTTTGGCGCAACCCTCGGCCTTGTGGGGTTTGGGCGGATTGGACAAGCCGTGGCGCGGCGGGCGCAGGGTTTTGGGATGCGTGTGCTGGTGAGCCATTCCCGTCCTCTCTCGCTCGATGTGCAGCAGGCGCATCAGGTTGAACAGGTCTCGTTTGAGACAGTCGTCAGAGAGTCAGACTTTCTGAGCCTCCATGTGCCCTTAACTCCGGCTACCCATCATCTGATTCATCGAGACGTGTTGAACGATATGCAACGTACGGCCGTGCTTATCAATACGGCTCGTGGCCCCGTGGTTGAGACCGAGGCTCTCTACCACGCTCTCCGTGAAGGGCAGATTGCGGGTGCGGCGTTGGATGTGACGGATCCGGAGCCATTGCCCCCGGCGCACCCGCTGCTCTCATTAAAAAATTGTGTGGTGGTGCCGCATATGGCAAGCGCGTCCGTTGCGACCCGCCATCGCATGGCCGTGATGGCTGCCGAAAATCTTTGTGCAGGGTTGAGGCAACATCGTCTGCCGCATTGCGTCAACCCGGAAGTGTATCAATGAGTGACTGGAGATGCGGAGGTTCTGAAACCGACTTCGGGATGAAAAGGTTTGTAGTCTCTCTCCGGTTTCTTATACAATATGCCGCTTTTCCGTGTCGTCTTTTCGCTTTTCATCTAGAGCTTGCGCGGTTTCGAGGGTCGCATGAAATCACCCGTGGTTGCCTGTTTGGACATGGAGGGTGTGTTAACTCCGGAAATTTGGCTGGAGTTGTCCGAGAAAACGGGGATTGCCGACTTAAAGGTCACCACCCGGGATATTCCCGACTACGACGAATTAATGAAGCTTCGCTTGGACATTTTGGCGAAATTCCAGCTCAAGCTGTCGGATATCCGGGATGTGGTCGCGGGGATGAAACCCCTGGATGGCGCTGCGGAGTTCTTGACCTGGTTGCGAGAGCGTTGTCAGGTCATTATTTTGTCGGACAGCTATTATGATTTAGTCAGTCCTCTGATGAAACAACTGCACTATCCTTCCATCTTTTGTCATACCTTAGAGATTGACGACGACGGATATATTCGGAACTATTCGCTTCGGCAAAAAGACCAAAAACGCCATGCGGTGGCCGCGGTCAAGAATCTGAATTTTCGCGTGTTGGCGGCAGGAGATTCCTACAATGATGTGTCCATGCTGCAAGAGGCCGATGCCGGGTTTTTCTTCTGTCCTCCGGATACGATTTGTTCCGAATACCCTCAATTTCCGGTCACTCGCTCCTATCCCGAGCTTATGGAACAGTTCGTGTGTGCTGGAGGCCTGTGTCACTGACGTCGCAGCATCAACCCGTTACGCATGAATCCGGTCGGTTACGCCGAAAAGCGAAGAATTTCAAGTTGCCGCGTTCATGCATTACCCATCATTGCAACAGTTGGAGACTGTTGTTTGTCAAAGGAGGCAACGTATGAGTCGCCTGTCTGTCATGCACAAGGCGTGTGGCATGCTTATGATCGTGTCATTGACGATAACGGGCTGCTTAGGCTCGCGAGATTGGACGTATCCTCCTCCCCCGGACAAGACGTATTTGGGTATTACGGCTGGCCAGAAGGTTTCCGGCAGTCTGGTGGTGCTTCCTCTTGAGGATAAGCGGGGCACGGAGGTGCGCGAAGAATATTGGGCAGCCGCCATACCCTTCGTTCCTCATGCAGTCACGACCTATGATCGGCCTGAGACGGCTTCGAACCCTGAACGTGTCGACGAAGTGTTCTTTTCCCCCTCACGCGATTTTGCGCGTGCCATGGCCGATGAAATTCGAAACGCGGAGATTTTTTCTTCGGTGACGTTTGTCGACCAGGACCAGCCGGTGCCTCCCAGTGATTTTGTGATGCGAGGACGCCTCTATTCGACGCAGTGGGAGCGGCATATTTCCACATACCTTTTTGGTCCCGTCGGTACGCTGTTCTGGATGGCCGGCTTGCCGCTGGGAACGATCGAGATTGAGGTGGAAATGGATATGCAATTAACCAAGGCGGGGGAGCCGAACAACGTGCTGTGGAACTTTGCCATGGAATTTAAAGCGCAAGAAACGGATGGTCTCTATTATGGGTTGGAGGATTCCGTCACGAATTATCCGAGAGCCCTTCAGGATGGGCTACGGCTTGCCATTAGCGATTTGGTGGCAAAAGTTCCTGCGCGCCTCATGCGCTAAGAAAAGTGACCACAAGACGTTCCGAGGGGCCATCGTCTCGCAAGGCGGGTGTCGATCGTGGGAGAACTTGTTGTCTTAGTCACGGCTTCTAGCCAAGAAGAAGCTCTTCTGGTTGGGCGCCGCGTTGTTGAAAAAAAGCTGGCGGCGTGTGTCACGGTCGTGCCCAAAGTCATTTCCATTTTTGAATGGGAAGGAACCATCTGCGAAGAACATGAATGGTTACTGGTCATGAAATCGAATGCCGATGCCTACGATGCCCTAGAAGCTGAAGTGAAAGCCCTCCACAGCTATGAGGTCCCTGAAATCCTCGCCTTGTCGGTGGTGAAGGGCTCGAGCGAATATTTGGCATGGGTCAAGGCCATGACCAACGTGCCCGATTAACCTGCCTGCCTCACTCACTCGTTGCTCTAGATGGTGAGGGCGGCCAGGCAATTTGCCAAAAAGAAAAAAGATATTGGGGCTGAAGTATTGACCCCCATGGATTTTCTTCAGTAAAGTAGTGCGTCAAGAGCCACGCGAAAGGAAAAACACCGTTAACCAGAGTCGCGCTATGAAACCATCTGACGAGAGATTGACAATCATGATTTTTCGGGGAACGACCGCGAACCCTCTCAAGATCTGTTTGCGCAAAGCGACACTCAAGCGAGTGTTGCTGGCGGCCGTGGTTTTGTTAGCCGTGCAAGCGGGGGTACTGGTGCATTATGTGGCTCAGACGAATCAAGTTGCCGAACTCGAAGGGGTGAGGGAAGAACTTAGCCAGTTTAGAGGGCAAACGGTTGGATTTTCTGAAGCCATTGATGAAATGCAGCAGCGTATGTTGACCATCCAAGCGTTAAACGAAAAGTTGCAAGTGATGTTCGGGCTTGAACCTGAGCAATTGGAGGGAATTGACGTCGAGGGACAAGGTGGCGAAGAGGTTCCGTATGAAGTGTACCCTAATGGTGCACCAAGGACCAGCTGGAAGGGCTCCGAATCTATCGCAGAGGATGTACCCGGTCAGAATCTCGACCCTCGCGCCACGGTGGTGACAATCAAAAGAGGGCTGTCCTGGCTCGACCGACAGGCATTGCGACAACAACAGATTCTGGCCCGGTTAGAAAAAACCGCGGGAGAACGTGTTGGACGTTGGGCTGCCACACCTTCCATTTGGCCCTTAAAAGGACCCATCACCTCAAAGTTTGGGCCACGCATTTCACCATTTACCGGGAAAAAAGCGTTCCATTCAGGTTTGGATATTAGTGCTCCACGGGGAAAAGAAGTGCGAGCTCCCGCCAAAGGCAAAGTGGTCGTGGCGGCCTATGATACGAGGATGGGAAATTTTATTCGTATCAATCATAGGCATGGAATAGAGACGACCTACGGCCATCTTTCCAAAATTCTCGTTCAGTACGGCCAAGAAGTGAAAAGAGGCGATGTGCTGGGATTGGTCGGCAGTACAGGGCGGTTTTCTACTGGGCCGCATCTTCATTACCAGGTTGCCGTGAACGATAAGGTCGTTGATCCTCTCCAGTATATTTTGGACTAGTGTCCTCATACGCGTCTGCCTCAACGTGTGATGACAGTATTGGCACACTGACCGCTGTTCAGATTTTTGATTTTTTCTTACGTCGTCCAGTGGCATTTTACGGCCTCATGCTTTTGGCTTGTTTTCTGTCGGTGCCCCGTCTCTGGGATTGAGCCCCCTCATAAAAAATGCGACTGTGTTCAGACGCGGTTTTCCCTCTCTGTGTTTCGTTTCAACAGGATAATGGGGCCAAAGGGCCTAGCCAAAAAATCCCTGCCTAGGCCTTCTTTTTAAAGAGGTGGGTCTTCTTTTTTGTTGCCTTCTTCTATGGTTCGGTCTTAGGATAACAGGGTGCCCCTTTGCTTAGGGTGACAATTGGGATGCTCTGCTGAATCACTAAGGACTGCGCGGGCCTATCAGGGGAATCAAAGGGGGAGAAGGCTCGTTGGATTTGCGGAGGTCTTTACTAGGTGGACCCATCTACGTTAATGTTGCTACAATCTACCCAAAATACTAGAAAGAGAACGTCAAAAGCATAAGAGAAAGAATGGTTGAAGGTTTTTGTGCAAACGATGATAACCCCCGTGGGCTAAGTTACTAACGTAATAAACACGTATCAAGAAGGAGGGTCTGCGATGAGCCTCGATTATGTCAAGTTTACACCAGGTTTTGGAAAGTTTATGCCTAAAGAATATCGGGATATGGTGGAGCATGGTCCATTTGGGAAAAAAATCTCAGTGTCTCAAGTGGGAACCTTTAAGGAGATTTTAGAAGAACACCCGATGTGTGCAGGATGTGCCATGACCCTATTTATTCGGCTGGCTATCATTGCTTTTCCCAATCCGGAAGATACCATCACGGTTGGGACGGCGGGTTGTGGCCGGCTGGCGATCTCGCAAGCAGCCATCCCATTCGTGTACGGCAATTATGGGGATCAGAATGGGGTCGCGAGTGGATTGACCCGGGGCCTTCGTCTGCGTTTCGGTGATAAACCAAAGGACGTGGTCGTGATGGCAGGGGATGGCGGCATGGCTGATATTGGTTTTGCCCAAACCTTGCACTCGTGGTTCAGAAAAGAAAAGTTCACCACCATTATGTTGGACAATGAAGTCTATGGGAACACCGGTGGCCAGGAAAGTGGGATGACGAACAAGAATCAGGTGTTGAAAATGGCGCCGCTCGGTAAGAAGTTCGAGAAAATGGATATGTTGGGTATGGCAAAGGTTGCCGGTTGCGCGTACGTGGCGACGGTGGTTCCCAATAACCCACGGCGAGTTGAAAGTGTGATCAAAAAGGCCGTGTTGGTCGCGAGAGAAATCGGCCCCAGCTACATCCAAGCCTACACGTCCTGTAATATCGAATACGCGATTCCAACGGACAAGGTGCTGGAAGACTGCAAAACCGTGGAGGACGACCGCTACAAATTTTCAGAATATATTACGGATGAAGCCAAGGAGTATTTGTCCCAGTTGTACGGGTACAGAGAATATCTCCCGAAACCCGCGGCCGCCGTAGGAAAGCGGTAAGGCTGGTCGACTGAGAGAGGAAGGATTGGTGCGTACGTGACGAGAGAGGAGGGTGTAGACAATGGCGATTCGTTTTAACATTCGTATGGCAGGAGTCGGAGGACAAGGGGTCGTCACTGGCTCTCATATCTTTAGTACAGGGGTGATCAATGCCGGCGGAGAGAGCACGATCGTGCCTTTTTATGGTTCCGAAAAGCGAATGGCGCCAGTGGAAAGTTACGTGAGGGTCTCTGATGAGCCGATTTATGAAATCGGCGAAATCACGTTCCCCCACATTATCATGATTTTTCACCCACAGGTGATTACCCATGGGAAAAGCTACACGAATCCATTTTACTTTGGATTGAAAAAGGACGGGATTGCCCTGATCAACCACGAGGGGCCCATGAGACTCGAGCCTGACCAGGAGCGTGAACTCGCCGAACTGAATGCCAGACTGTTCTATCTGCCCGCAACGAAACTTTCGCTTGACGTGGCCGGAATCGACCTGGCCACGAATATGGCCATGGTGGGCGCCATGGGCGCCATTACGAGTCTCACGAATATGGAGGCCCTGGCCCAAGCGGTGAAAGATCGATTCCTCGGAAAAGGATTTGTGGTATCCGGAGGAACGGCAGCCTTAGATAGTGTGGTCGAGAGGAAGTTCAAGAAGAAACAGGACTTGATCGACAAGAATCTGGCGGTGGTCCAAGCGGCTTGGGAATATGCCGTAGAACACGATTGGGTTCAAGAGAGACGGGCATCCACCACGCCAGCCATGGCGTAATGCTTTAACCGACGAGAGAGGCCTGTATGTATTTAGTTGCGAATATCGATACAGAAATTTGTGCAGCCACAAGTTGCAAGTTGTGCACGCAATATTGTCCTGAGGCCAATACCATCTTGTATGACAATGCGGCTGGCGAGGATAAAGGGTTCAAATATGGAGCCGCCTATGTTGCCGTGGATCGCTGCAAGGGATGTGCGCAGTGTGTCTGGGTTTGTGACAACATGGCCAAGCACAATGCCATAAAAATGGAAATGATTGATCAAATTGGTGACACAGCCCTGACTGAAAACGTGACCTATGGTGAAAAAACGAGCCATGCACTCTTAGCCAATCCCGTTCGAGGGCAAATGTAAGGGATTGCGTGTAGATCACAAGGACGGTATTCGTTTCAATCCAGAAACAACAGCGTGCCAGAAAAACTGAGTGCCTAGAAAACGGAGTGGAGGACATAAGTGGAAGCAACCAATGTAGAAAGAATCGTTGAACCGGGTCCGGCGGGATTTCATCCGCCATCCGCGGCCGAATTGGGTGTCCTTCCCCCACTACCGGATCATGGACTGACGTTTGGCCATGAAGTTCCGGAAGAACAGGCTATGGAAGAAATGGCCAGAGCCATGTTGACGAGAAAGAATGCAACGATTTTCCCTGGGCCCTTAGTGTTATGGAATTGGAATGCCCATGTGGCTGAGAAGGCCAGAGCCGTCTTAGAACTCGCGGCTCAAATTCCGGAAGTGCTCATTATCCCGATGCCCGATTATCGTCCCAAATACCCGAAAATCGAGCCCGAGGAAGTGATTAACCCCAATCATCCCAATCTCACGATTTGGGGCAATAAAATTGAAGTGTGTATTTTCATCGGAGTGCATTGTCATTACGCCAATCTGACGCTGAAAATGATTCGGGCCGGGACGAATTGCTGGACATCGGCTATTTGCGCGGAGCAAGGCCATGAAGATGCCATGTTTACGGTTCGGGATTCTGATGCAGCCAAGATTCGAAAAGTGACGCAGGTGTTTAAACGTGTTCGTGAGGAGATGGGGATTGCGTTGCCGGACAATGGCGAGAGTGTTCGTTTCACGGGGTTGCAATCCCGCGTGCATGACGGCAAAACGCATACGAATCCATTAGACATTCTACTGGGAGAAGAAGAGACGGCAAGCGCTGCTGCCTTTGGGCATAAGGCCGGAGATATGCAGCGTGAAGGCTAGGCCTATTATTTTTGATCACACAACCCCAGAAAGTTTGGCCTGGGATTGTCGCCACCCTAGAGGGGGTAAGCCATGAGTGAAGCATTAGAAACGGAAGTCAAAACCAATCCGCAAGGCGACCCAATTACCAGTGCGGCTCCAGCACCTTCCAGTCAAGGAGGGAGAAAAGATCCTCATGAGGAGGCCAAACAGCAACAGGTGGTTTCCCCGGAGCATATGTTTTTTGAAGCGCCGCGTGAGCGAGAATTTATTACGGGTAGTGAAGCCGCAAAAGAAGCCGTTCGCCGATCCAATGTTGATCTCTCAATCGCCTATCCGATTACACCTCAAAGTGAAACTATGCAGCTGATCGGGGTGTTATATGGAGAAGGGTATGTCAAAGAATATTATCGGGGTGAGGAAGAATACGGTGTCATGTCGGCCATTGCAGGCGGGTCCCGTTCCGGCGTGCGGTGTTTTACCGCGACGGCCGGCCCGGGCACGTTGCGGGGGCTTGAACCGATTGCCTCATGGCCGGGGCATCGCCTTCCCGCCGTGGCCATGTTTACCTGCCGGGTGGTGAATGCTCCGTTAGCCATTCAGCCTGACAATATTGAAATTGCGTACTTATTGAATTGCGGTATGATCATCTTTCACGCCGAGAATCAGCAAGATTTGTTTGATTACATCATGAAGGCGTTTATTATCAGTGAAAGGAATGACGTGACCCTTCCGGTTGGGGTGTGCTGCGATGGGTTTTTCGTGACCCATGCGCGGGGCTATTGCACCATGCAGGATCGAGGCCTCAAATTGCCGCCACGAGATGCCTGGAGAGGTGCGGTTCCCGTCTTGGATGCGGAAAATCCTCCGGCCAGGTTGTCGCGGGATGCGCCCGTCCAAAAATCGAATTTCATGGCGTACAACATCCATGCGGTGTGGCAACAAGAGGTGTGGGCGGCGGTGGAACGGTCCAGAAAATACATCGAACAGTACATGGGTGGCTTAGTTCAGACGCAAGATGTTGAGGGTGCCGATGTGCTTCTGATTGCGTCGGGAAGCGCCGCCGCACAGTCACGCGAAGCCATCCGTATATGCAAAGAGAAAGGCATTCAGGCGGGGTTGATCAAAGTGCAGTCTCTTCGACCGTTCCCCACCCGAGAATTGCGGAAACTTTGCGCCAATGCCAAACTGATTGTGGTGCCGGAATTTAATTATGTCGGGTGGTTGGCCAAAGACGTGGCCACGGCCATTTATGGGTACTCGAAAGCCAAAATCGTGGCAGGACCCCATGTGTATGGTGGCATGTCGATGCCGGTGGAAATGATCTTTGACGAGATCGAATGTGGGCTCACAGGGAGAAAGTCAGCGACGGTGCCTTCTTCCGCCGTGATGGGAGTTGTGGACCAAGAGGCCGTTGCTCACTTTATGAAAAATATTTAGAAAAGTTTGTACCCCTGTCTGTTGCGATTTCCGAAAAAAGCCTACCTCAATTCCGTTGAGGTAGGCTTTTTTATTGCACAGACGTATAACGGTCTGGGATGAACATCGTAGTCACCAATGATGACGGCATCGAATCTTCCGGTCTCCGCACCCTTGCAAAACATTTGAAGAAACTGGGCGATGTGTGGATCGTGGCTCCCGAGCGACCGCAAAATGCTATGGGGCGAGCCATTACCTTGCATAAGCCCCTACGATTGAAGCGAATCGGCCGGCAAGCCTTCTCAGTGAACGGAACGCCGTCTGATTGTGTCATATTGGCCGTGGGGCAGGTACTCCTGGATCGTCCGATCCATTTGCTGGTGTCGGGGATTAACAAAGGGCTGAATCTTGGTGACGATGTGACCAATTCCGGAACCGTGGCCGCGGCGCTCGAAGGCGCTATCCGGGGAATTCCCTCGATGGCCGTGTCACTGGATGGCCTGAAAAGATTTCGATTCCCAGCGGCGGCCCAAGTCGCGGTCGAGGTGGCGACACTGGTTCTGAAAGATGGGTTGCCGACCGATACCCTATTAAATATCAATGTGCCCGACGTTCCGGCTGAAGCCGTCACAGGGATGCAAGTCACGTCGTTAAGTCGGCGACGTTATCGCAATTCCGTTATTGAAAACATCGATCCACGGGGAAACGCGTATTATTGGATTGCCGGAGAACAGGTGACCTGGAATCGAAGAAAGAATTCAGACGTGGATGCCATTGCCGACAACAAGGTCTCCCTGACGCCGCTGCATTTTGATATGACGCAGTATCACGCCATGAGAAAATTGACGGCATGGGAATCGGTGTTGTCAAAGCGAGTGAAGACGGGCATGACCTCCTGAGGAGTGGCGACGAGACACCATGCTCCAAGAACTCTATCAGTGGATGGTCTCCTGGTCTGAATCCCCGTATGCGGAACCCGCGTTGTTTCTGTTGGCGTTTGCAGAATCCTCCGTCTTTCCGATTCCCCCTGATGTCTTATTGATGGCGTTAACCATGGGGAACCCGTCGTGGGGCCTGTATTACGCAGCGATTACCACCGTCGGTTCCGTCTTGGGGGGCATGTTCGGCTATCTCATTGGGTGGTGGGGAGGACGGCCGATTCTGCTTCGGTTGATCGGGCAAGACCGTGTCTCGAAAGTCCATCACATGTTTGAACGCTATGAGGGATGGGCGGTCCTGATTGCGGCCCTGACGCCTATTCCCTATAAAGTGTTTACAATCGGGGCCGGCGCGTTTTATGTTAATTTCCGAGTATTCGTCGTGGCGTCTCTGCTCGGCCGAGGCGCTCGGTTTTTCCTGGTAGCCGGTACGTTGCAACTGTTGGGTCCGTGGGTCAAAGAGGTCCTGGAGCAATACTTCAATCTGTTCACCATCGTATTGGTGGTGGTCATTGTTCTTGGATATTGGATCGTCAAATGTCAAACGAAAAAAGCCCTAGAATCTTCCGCTTCGCCTACCTCTGAATGAACGCTCCGTGAAGATTTTTAACACCCTGACGAATCAAAAAGAACCGTTTGTTCCCCTAGCGCCTCCTCAGGTGGGGATCTACGTCTGTGGCGTCACCGTGTATGATGAATGTCATTTGGGCCATGCTCGCAGTGCGATCGTCTTTGACGTGCTTCGGCGTTATCTCGTGTATCGAGGCTATGACGTGACCTATGTCAAAAACTTCACTGACGTGGATGATAAAATCATCAATCGGGCAGCGGAGGAAGGCATTCCTTGGGACAGAGTCGTCGAGAAATATATGCAGGCCTATAACCGTGACATGAAGAGATTGGGTGTCGGCGTTCCGGATGTTGAACCTCGGGCCACGGAACACATGCCGGAGATTCTTCAGATGATCCGCACGATGATGGAAAAAGGATTTGCCTATCAGGTCGACGGCGATGTCTATTATCAGGTGTCGGCCTTTCCGGAGTATGGTCGTCTCAGTAACCGTCACGTCGAAGATATGCAAGCCGGGGCGAGAGTCGAAGTGGATGAACGCAAACGAGACCCTCTGGACTTTGCGTTATGGAAAACGGCCAAACCAGGGGAGCCGGCCTGGGAGAGTCCCTGGGGACAAGGCCGGCCTGGTTGGCATATCGAATGCTCGGCCATGTCCGTGCGCCATTTGGGCGCAACCTTTGATATTCATGGAGGCGGAAAAGATTTGACCTTTCCGCACCATGAAAATGAAATTGCGCAGTCCTGTGCCGTCACGGAACAAGCGTTTGCTCGATATTGGGTGCATAACGGATTCGTCACCATTGACGAAGAAAAGATGTCAAAGTCGTTAGGAAATTTTTTTACCGTGCGAGAGATTTTCGATCAGTCGAATTGTCCTGAACCCGTGACGGCCGAGGCGTTACGCTACTTTCTGCTCTCCACGCATTATCGTGGTGACGTGAATTTTTCTAACCTGGCTGTGGCAGAAGCCAAATCCGCATTGGATAACCTGTATGACCTCTTCAGCCGTCTGTCCGAGAAGCCTTCTCCCGATTCCGAGCCCCAGGTTTCTTTGGGAAAGGCCTTGACCAGATTTCAAAAGGTGTTTGAAGATGCCATGGACGATGATCTGAATACCCCCAAGGCGTTGGCAGAATGCCAGCAATTGCGAGCCGAGGCCAACCAGGCCCTGCAGGAGGGTCTGTCCGAGAAAGGCCGGCAGGAGATTCGCGAAATTTTTCGGCAATGTGGCGCGCCGTTAGGCTTGTTTCAACTCAACGAAAACGAGTGGGTGTTTCGCGAGTTGGATTTCGGCTTGGAGCAAGGCCGGATGCGCGTTGATCAGGAGTGCACCGATGAGTGGATTCAAGAACAAATTCAACAAAGGGCCGAAGCGCGAGCGAGGAAAGACTTTGCCGCCGCCGACCAAATTCGAGAAGCCTTGGCAACCAGAGGGATCCTCCTCGAAGATCGGCCGGACGGGGGCACCCGGTGGAAGCGGTGAGGCTGGTGACTCCCTGTTTGGGATTCGTGCGGTCACAGAGGCTCTGCGATCCGAGTCGCGAAGTTTCGTAAAAATCTTCCTGTCGCACCGCCATCGTCAATTTTCCCAGATCATTCGTTTCGCCAAACTCCAAGGCATTCCCTTGCAGGTTCAACCGCGTGAACGACTCGATCGGCTGGTCTCCTCCAGCCATCATCAGGGTGTGGTTGCCGTGGTGGCTGCTAAATCCTATGCCTCAGAGGATGAGATCCTTGGGCATGCCGCACAACAAGTGGAGCCCGGGTTTTTTCTTGCGCTCGACGGGGTGGAGGACCCTCAAAATTTCGGAGCAGTTCTCAGAACGGCTGTCACAGCCGGTATTCACGGGGTGTTTATTCCTGATCGTCGATCAGTAGGCTTAACGGCGAGTGTGGCCCGAGCGTCTGCCGGTGCCGTCGAGTATGTGCGGGTGGCCCGGTGTCCCAATATCGGCAAACTGATCGAACGCTTGCAGGAGCGTGCCGTGAACACCGTGGCCTTAGATCCTCACGCTCCCCAACTCTATACCGAGCTGGATTTCAAGGGACCGACCTTGCTGGTGTTTGGGGGAGAGGGAAAGGGACTCAGATCAGGGATTGTAGCAAAGTGTCATGCTCGAGCCCGGATTCCCATGCGCGGGCCGGTGAACTCGCTGAACATCTCGGCAAGTGTGGCCGTGGTGGCGTATGAAGTGGTTCGTCAACGGATGGAAGGAGCGAAAGCGTTACCGAATTTGAATCAGCCCTTCTTGAATAGCGGCGTTTAAGAGTTGAGCGGCATTCGACACTCGCACCTTTTTCATCATATTGGCACGATGGGCTTCTACGGTTTTGACGCTGATCGCGAGACGTTCGGCAATTTCTTTATTTTTGAGGCCGGACCAAATCAGTTGGAGAATTTCTTGTTCCCGTTCGGTTAGCGCTTCAGGGCGTTTCCGGCGCATGGGAAGCAGGTCTCTTTTTTTGATTATTTTTGCTTGTACAGCCATCAATCCCCGAATTTTTTCTCAAGCTAAATTATGTAGGTAATACTAGCAGGGTGTTTATTGAAAAGTAAAGTGGAGAAAAGACGGTTGAGGCGCAAGAGACGGGAGTTTTTGTTCAGTCACGAGATATAGAATGATGGATGCGCTAGGCCTCTATATTTTGTTGTTTGGGGTAGGATTGGTCATAGGGAGTTTCCTTAATGTCTGTATTCTAAGAGTTCCCCTCGGTCAGTCCGTCATTTGGCCGGGCTCCCATTGCCCGCAATGCCAGATGCCCATTCGCTGGTTCGATAACATTCCCCTCGTGAATTTTTTATGGTTGCGCGCGCGCTGTCGATGGTGTGGGGAAAAAATTTCATGGCGATATCCCCTAGTGGAATGTCTGAATGGAGCGGGCTATCTCGGGATCGTCTACAAATTCGGCTGGAACCGGAGCGCCCTCGTGTATGCGCTGTTGTTGTCCGCGCTCTTGGTCGTGATGATGATTGATGTCGATCATCTCATGATTCCGGATGGTATTTCCCTCCCAGGTATGATCATCGGCTTTTTCGCGTCGGCTTTCATTTTGCCTCTAGGTTGGGTCGGTTCATTGCTGGGAATGGTACTGGGTGGAGGGATCCTGTGGATGCTCGCGATCCTCAGTCCGTATCTGTTCGGGAAGGAGGGAATGGGCGGTGGAGATATTAAACTCCTTGCGATGATCGGGACCTTCCTCGGCTGGCAGAATGTGCTCATGACCTTGTTTCTCGCGTCCCTTGTAGGGGCGGTGGTTGGCATGGGCCTCATGGCCTTCCGTTACATGGAGCGAGGTCAATATCTGCCGTTTGGTCCGTTTCTGGTGTTGGGGGCAGTGGCGTCAATGTTCTTTTATCAGGAAATGTTCGGCATGTATGAGTCCATGTTTCTGTAAGTGGAGCCCATCACTCAAGCCAAGGGGCACACGGATTCTTGCGTGTCAGACGGATGGGCCGTCAGGGTATACGCTGACGGAATTAATGATTGTCCTTGGTATTTTGGCTGTGGTGTTAGGGTTGAGCGGAATCTGGCTTTCCTCGCAACTGCCGCAGTATCGCTTGAATGGGGTGGTCCGACAAATACGTGCGGACCTTTTGGCCGCGAGGGCACAAGCCGTCAGACAGGGAAATGAAGTCCGCATCTTTTTTACGGACCCTCAGCATTACGATATTTTGGATGACGCCAACAATAATGGAAAAACCGATCCTGGTGAAGCCATCGAGTCCCGGTCGATCCAAGAGGATTTTGCAGGCGTTGCGATTGAGTCCAACAATAATCCGATCTTCCATCCGAGAGGCACGGCCTCGAGTCTTGCCACGGTCAAGGTTTCCAATACCGTGGGAGAAAAAGCGATCACGATCAGCATCACGGGTCGCGTGAAGGTCACAACCCCCTAGAATCCCCCCTTAAAATTCCTATGTACCTCATGAACAACCATAAGGGATTAACCCTCTTGGAGGCCGTCATTGCCATGGGGCTCTTTTTTTTAGCCGTGTTAGCCCTTTCAGGCTTAGCGATCACGGCAAGTAAAGGTGCGGCAGCGAGCAAACATCTAACCACTGCCGCGACCCTGGTCCAGGATAAACTGGAGCAGGTGAGAAGAGCCGGCTACAACGCAGGGTTGACGGTGCCCAGCGAAACCACGGAAGCCTATGCCACCATCCCGGAATTTCCTCTGTATAAACGCGTCATCAGTATGCAGCCCGACCGGCCTGTTCCGGGTTTGCAAACTGCGACGGTCACGGTGTGGTGGGCAGACGATCGACACTCCGTGTCTGTGTCCACAATGCTTTCACCTTAGACACCAATGCGTCCCAAGCTTGTACCCAATCAAAGAGGGGTAACCTTAACGGAACTTCTGATAGCCTTGGCGCTGGGTCTGTTGACCATCGGTGCGGTCTATAGCGTGCATCTTCATCAGGTTAAGCGCCAGATTGTTCAAGAGGATATATTGGCCATGCAACAAACCGCTCGTGCCGCATTGGATATGATGGCCAGGGAAATTCGCATGGCAGGAT
Organism: Nitrospirales bacterium; assembly: GCA_965247845.1. Taxonomy (GTDB): domain Bacteria; phylum Nitrospirota; class Nitrospiria; order Nitrospirales; family UBA8639; genus Bin75. The sequence continues at coordinate 2,092,476 of OZ252040.1, forward strand.
ATGATCCCATGGGGGTGAATCGGGATGCCGATCCCTCGAATGATTTTCATGGGATCGTCTCCCACCCGACAGACTTGCATATTCGAGCTGATTTGAACGGAAATGGCGTGCTCACCGATTCGAAAGAATCCATTGTCTATGTGTATGATGACTCGACCTCCACGTTGCGACGCAAAGTCGGAAAAGGTGGCCGACAACCCGTGGCCGAGCATATCGAATCCTTTACCTTTTCCTATCTCGATGCCCTGGGACAGCCCACGACACATGCGCCGAGTATTCGGGCAGTTGACGTGCAGGTGACGGCCCGGTCTGCACATGCCGACAGCCAATATCCCGAGAACGAGGGGTATCGTACGGTGACTCTACAGTCCCGTTTGACCCCCAGAAATTTGCAATGACGATTTCGCGTGTCGTATATCCCTTTCCCCTAATTTCCAAACTGGATCAACCCAAGCCTTGTTATTCGACGAAAGGAGAACCCCCATGAGTGTACCTAGTCATCCCCATGCGATTACCATTGAGAAAAATCCCAATCGCGTCACGGTCGCGTTTCACGGAACCGTGATTGCCGATACCCAACAGGCATTGGTGCTGAAGGAAGGACCGCTTCCACCAGCCACGTACATTCCCCGTGAAGACGTGCAGATGTCCTACCTTCAGCGGACAGACCACTCCACCCACTGCCCCTTTAAAGGCGATGCATCCTATTTTTCCGTAAGTGTCGATGGCAACATAGCCGACAACGCGGTCTGGACCTATGAAGCCCCCATCGATTCCGTGGCGGCCATTACCAATTGCCTAAGTTTTTACAAGGAAAAGCTGGACGTGAGTGAAGAATCGCCCAAGCCTTGATCGAAAGTGGGTAGCGACGTGAATGTGGATTGCAAACAGGTGGCGGGAAGATTCTTCAGGGATGAATCATTCAATTGTGAAAAAGGGCCCCGCAGGGAATCCACGGGGCCCTTTCTTTAAAGCCTGGTTCGTCATGAGGCTTCTTATCCCAAGCGGTCCAAGATCGTATTAAGGGTGGCGCTCGGGCGCATGGCCGCTTTGACTTTTGCCGGATCGGGGCGGTAATACCCGCCGATATCCATCGGCTTACCCTTCGTGGCTTTCAGCTCTTCGAGTATTTTCTCGAGGTTGGCCTCAAGTTCTTTCGCAACCGGAGCAAATTTCTCCTGCAACGCCGGATCGTCATTTTGCGCGGCGAGTTCTTGTGCCCAATACATGGCTTCGTACGCATGGCTTCCGATGTTATCCAATTCTCCAAGCACCCGCCCGGGTGACTTGCGGTTTTCCATGAGTCTGCCCGTGGCCCGATCCAAGGTATCCGCAAGGACTCCCGCTTTTTTATTGTCACGGGTTCGGCTTAAATGAGCGAAGGCTTCTGCTAAGGCGAGAAATTCGCCTAGAGAATCCCATCGTAAATGCCCCTCTTTCAGAAACTGCTGCACATGTTTCGGGGCTGACCCGCCGGCTCCCGTTTCAAATAAGCCACCGCCGTTGATGAGTGGAACAATGGAGAGCATCTTGGCGCTGGTGCCCAGTTCCAAGATCGGGAAGAGGTCGGTGAGATAATCCCGAAGCACATTCCCGGTAGCGGCAATGGTGTCTTGCCCGTCTTTGGCTCGTTTAAGCGCATGTTTCATGGCATCCACCGGTGCCATAATTTGAATGTCCAGGCCTGTTGTCTCGTGATCCTGTAAATAGCGATTCACTTTTTCGATGATCTGCGCGTCGTGTGCCCTGTCCTTGTTCAACCAGAACACCACAGGCGTTGAGGACGCTTTGGCGCGATTCACGGCCAACTTCACCCAGTCTTGAATGGGAATATCCTTGACCGTGCACCCGCGGAAGATGTCATCTTTTTCCACCTTCTGTTCATGGAGGATATTCCCGGCTCCGTCAATCATGCGGATGGTTCCGTTTCCAGGCGCTTCGAAGGTCTTATCATGCGATCCGTATTCTTCGGCTTTTTGTGCCATGAGACCCACGTTAGGCACACTGCCCATGGTTGCCGGATTAAATGCCCCGTTTTCTCGGCAGAAATCGACGACGGCCTGATAAATGCCCGCATAACTGCGGTCCGGGATCATGGCCTTCATGTCATATTCCTTGCCGTCCGTGCCCCACATTTTCCCGCCGACGCGAAGAGCGGCTGCCATCGACGCATCAATGATGATATCACTCGGCACATGAAGGTTGGTGATGCCTCGGTCGGAGTCCACCATGGCGAGATCCGGGCCATGGTGCATGGCCGCCTGAAGATCGGCTTTGATTTCCTCTTGCTGCGTGGCCGGCAAGGCGCCGATTTTGGCATACACGTCACCCAACCCGTTATTGGGATTGACCCCGAGTTCGGCAAAGACCTTTTCATGTTTCTTAAAGACGTCTTCAAAATAGACGGACACACAATGACCAAAAATAATAGGGTCCGAGACCTTCATCATGGTGGCCTTCATGTGTAGCGATAATAAAATGCTACTTTTTTTGGCATCTTCGATTTGCTCCTTGAAAAATTGACGTAAGGCGCCGGCGCTCATCTTCGTGGTGTCGACCACATCGCCTGTGTCGAGGGTCAGGTTCTCTTTCAACACGGTGGTGCTGCCGTCTTCACCGACAAATTCGATGCGGCCCTTTCCCGCCGTTTGCTCGGTAATCGTCGTCGATTGTTCATTGGCAAAGAAGTCTCCACCTGTCATATGGGCGACATGCGTTCTTGAATCTTTGGCCCAGGCCCCCATTTTGTGCGGATTATTTTGGGCATATTGTTTCACGGAGACTGACGCTCGACGATCGGAATTGCCTTGCCGCAACACCGGGTTGACCGCGCTGCCCTTCACCCTGTCAAATTTCGCTTTCGTGTTCTTTTCTTCATCAGTCTTGGGATCTTCCGGGTAGTCGGGAATGGCATACCCCTGGGATTGCAATTCGGCAACGGCGGCTTTGATTTGAGGAATCGATGCGCTAATATTCGGAAGTTTGATGACGTTGGCTTCCGGCGTTTCAACCATTTCGCCCAAGACGGCGAGGTCATCGGGCTGTTGTTGTTCCGGTTTCAGGATGTCGGGAAACTGCGCAATGATTCGGCCAGCCAGCGAAATATCTTTCCTGCCGACGTTCACTCCTGCGGTGTTGGCAAAGGCTTGGATGATCGGGAGAAACGACCCGCTCGCCAGTTCTGGAGCTTCGTCGACTTTTGTATAAATAATATCCGGTTCTGCTGACATGGTTCCTTCCTCCATTCGAGATTGTGTAAGAGCAGACAAAAACGGCTGGAATAATATTCCAGATACCAAACAGTCAATTTTAGAGAGAACCGGCATTCGACGCAATCAACCGAAAGCCCCAGATCTTATCCAACGAAAGGACCAGAATGGAATAGGTCAAGTAGGGCGGCAGGACACGTGGAACCCGTGAAACTCCACATATCTGGTCATTCTGAGAAAATACCAGAGTGGTCATCCTGAGCCGCAGGCGAAGGATCTCGTCGTTAAGGCGTTCGGGTGTTGTGCGAGAGATTCTTCGCTTCGCCCAGAATGACAAATTACTGGATTTCCGCTAAAAGACGGCTGGAATGACCCCTATGAAACTCCATATCGGAGCTGAAATCGCACGATGATCGCTATCCCGAACGTCAGCCATACCCAGGGTTTTGCACTGGTGGCCGTCCTGTTGTTGGTTGCCGTCGTGAGTCTCGTGACGGCGACGGTGCTGCAGACGACCTCGACGGAAATCCAAATCAGTGGAAACCACAAGCAGACGGTTCAGGAGTTTTATGCTGCCGAGGCTGGATTGGCGGAAGCACGCTCGCGTTTGCGGAAGACGATGGGGGCCGAGGCGTCGTTCATCGGGGACGCGGGCATGTGGGATGATCCTTTGTGGACTGCCTACATTGTGGAATCCGCAGATTGGTCTCTATCCGTTGATCCTGAGTATTCCACGTACGAAACTAATGTGATTCCTGTCCCAGGCAATCCAACCAGTACGGTGGTTCAACCGAACAGCTTGCAGACGGGCCTGCCGTACTGGGTAAAGATTCGGCATAAAACCGAATACGATGCCGAGCAGGCTGGGCATGATTCCGCAACGCCGCATTATCTTGACCAAGACGGCAGCACCTCTCACCATAGCAAGAACCACCGGGGCAACATCGTCTATTTTGGCTACCCCTCAAACACGAGTAGCGTTCCGGTCTCTTTCACGACAGATACGCCTACACCGTGGTTGCCTGTCGAGAAGCTCGTCGCCCATGGAACCGTCACGAAAGGCAGTGTGGTGCTGGAGGAAGAAGTGTTTCACCCTCCAGGCCCGAACCAGGTTGGGGCGCTCTCTGCCTCCGGAACGGTGAGCCTCACGGGCTCGTCCGGCATGATCGATGGCCATGACGCCTGTGGCGTGGTCGACAGTCTGCCACCTGTGATGTACGGAGGAGCCTTCACGAGTGCTTCGACGATTCAATTCGACGGAACCCCTGCGAGTCCCCAGCTCAGTCCCCATATTCTGAGGCTCGATTCTGCCCTCGTCGCACTCGATAGGGACGCGGTGGTATTGAATGGGGATCAAACCAATCAGCACTTGGGGACGGCTCAGGTGCCCATGACTTTTCTTGCGAAAGGCGTTGTTCAACCGCAAGGAATCCGAATTAAGAAAACCAGAGGATTCGGGATTCTCCTGGTGAATGGGAACGCCACGTTGGAAAGCGAGGTCCAATGGGATGGAATGATCCTTGTGACTGGCACCTTGTTTCTGCGCGGCCAGGGAAGTGGCATTGTGGTTCGCGGGGGGGTCTGGGCCGGCCAGATCGACCACCAGACAGGACCATTAACCGTCCAGTACGATAGTTGTCTTCTCCAAGCCGCGCTACTCGCCGTCCCGACTCGGGTGAAGACCTGGAAGGAAGTTTTTTAACGCCCGAAACGCGAAAAACGGTGTCAGGAACTGTTTCCCTCGGCTTGCCAAGCGTTCTCGGGCGTTCAGGCGCGCGGCAACATCTCCACGGTCTCGCATAGTAGCCCATCGCCTTCACCGCGCAGTTCGTTCACCCGGCCGTAGAGCGTTGCGCCGAAAGCTATGCTCGCTTTCCGTGCGATGAATTCGTCGGCTTCGAGCCGGAAAAATCCTGATGGCCTCGCGCGGAACGTGATGCCCGCGCGAGTCAGGATGCCCCCGAAGGGGCGGACGCCTTCGATAAACTCTGGACGCAACAGCGCCGGGAAGGCGTCCAACACGATGCGAATGGCGGCCAGTTCCACCACCTGGCGCTCTCCGTCCTCCCCGGTGTACAGCCCGACGAAGCGGTAGAGCGAGCGTTCGTCAACAAGCAGGTCATCCGCTATGAGGTCTACGGCCAGCCGTTGGCCCCAGTGCGCCTCAAGGGTGGCCGTCATGCCGGCGTTGTGGACCAAGAGCTTGTGGTAGCTGCCGGGCACTTGCTCCGGAGGCTCGACATGGATTGCCGGCACTTCCATCGACAGGTGGCCCCAAAGCTTGCGGACTACCGCTTCCACCTGATCGCACTCGGCTCTTCCCCAATCGACCATGGTTCCCCCTTGATTCGCCAAGTACGACAAAACCGACGTGAGGCCAGAAACAGTGTCAGGAACCGTATTGCTGGTCCCCGTCGTCCCCCTCTTTCTCAAACATCTTCAACCGTACGTTCGCACGATTGAGCACGTGGTCAACCAAGCCGCCATCGTCTGCTCGTTTCGGTCGTCCCGTCCCCATAAGCTACCGAAACCCCGCCACTTCATCAACAAACAGTTCCTGACACCGTTTCCACCGTTGACAGAGAGATTTACAAGCCAGCCATAAAAAAGGCAGGATTGTTGTCTTATTGGGGGGTTACGAGGACGTCAACGACGCTGTTCGGGACTCGGTCGATTCGAACTTGAGCCTTCTGCTAACTCCTGGCATCTCGGCGAACGGAAAAGCCGGGATTGGCCGTCGTCTTTGCACCAAGCTGAAAGGAGTATAGGTTTTACCGCATGGTTCCCGACGATTCCGAACGACAGACGGACGTTCGCTATCAGCCCGACGAAAACCCGCCGGTCGCACTCGTGTTCGGTCTTGGCCTGCAGCTTGCCATCCTCGGCGTGGTCGTCCCGGTTCTGATCCCGGCGGTCGTGATCCGGGCTGCTGGCGGGACCGAAGCGTTGTTGTCATGGACGGTCTTTGCCGCGGTCGTTACCTGCGGCACAAGCACGGTACTGCAGGCGATCCGGGTCGGGCGGGTTGGCGCCGGGTACGTGCTCTCCATGGGTACTTCAGGGGCGTTCATCGCGGTCTGTGTCACGGCGGTGGCCGAGGGGGGACCGGCTATGCTCGCCACCCTGGTCGTCATCTCGTCGTTCTTCCAGTTCGCGGTTTCCACGCGGCTGTCGCTGTTCCGGCGAATCCTGACACCAACTGTCTCGGGAACGATAATCATGCTGATACCGGTCACGGTGATGCCGATCATCTTCGGTCTGCTGAAGGATGTGCCCGAAGGGGTTCCTGACATGGCCGCGCCGCTGAGCGCTTTTGTGACCCTGCTCGTCGTTGTCGCGATAGCGCTGAAGGCGACTGGTACGCTGCGCCTCTGGGTGCTGGTGATCGGTGTGGTCGTCGGCTCGGGGGTTTCCAGCTTTTTTGGTCTCTACGACGTTGGCCGTGTCGCCCAGGCTTCGTGGATTGGCCTTCCAGACGGCGAATGGCCTGGTCTGGATCTCGACTTTGGTCCCGTTTTCTGGACGCTTCTTCCGGCGTTTGTGTTCATCACACTGGTCACCACCGCCCAAATGATCGGTGGTTCCGTCGCCATTCAGCGCGTGTCCTGGCGCCGCCCTCGGGCGGTCGATTTCCGGTCGGTGCAAGGCACGGTGGCGGCGGGCGGCCTGGGCAATCTGTTGTCCGGTCTGGCGGGAACAGTGCCGAACACGACCTATTTGGTGAGCGTGTCCGTGATCGAACTCACCGGGGTCGCGGCCCGCAGCGTTGGCGTTGCTCTCGGGTTCGTCTTTATCGCCCTGGCGTTCTCCCCCAAGGTCCTTGCTGTGATCCTGGCAATACCGGGCCCGGTCACCGCAGCCTATGTCATGGTGTTGCTGGCGATGCTCTTCGTACTGGGTATGAAAATCGTCGTTCAGAACGGGATTGATTATCGCAAGGGCCTGGTCGCCGGGGTTGCGTTCTGGTCCGGAGTAGGTTTCCAGAACGGCGCGATATTCCCCGAGTATGCCTCGGCATTCGCGGGTGGCCTCTTGCAGAACGGGATGACGTCCGGCGGCATCGCGGCCATTCTCATGACCCTGTTCATGGAGCTGACGGGACCCCGCCACCGCCGGCTCGAAGTGGAGTTCGATATTTCAGTCCTGCCGAAGATCAGCGAGTTTCTCAGCGATTTCGCGGCCTGCAACGGTTGGGATGCGGCGATGGTGAACCGTCTCGATGCCGTCACCGAGGAGACTCTACTGACGCTCCTCCGGCAAGATGAGGGCAAAGAAATGCGTGGACGACGCCTGCTCCTGAATGCGCACAAGGAAGACGGCGGAGCGGTACTCGAGTTCATCGCGGCACCGGGCGACGACAACCTTCAGGACCGGATCGCGCTGCTTGGCGAGCTTGGCGAGCGGTCAGGCGAAGCCCCGGGCGAGCGGGAAGTGTCACTTCGGCTCTTGCGGCATTTCGCATCCTCGGTTCGTCATCAGCAATACCATGACATGGATGTCGTGACCATCCGCGTCGACGCTCAGGCCTGATTCTCGAGGATGATCAACCCCGTGGCGGTGTTGGACGCGGGTACGTGATAGTGTCGGTAGACCTCGGTGATCCCGCCCTCGAGTGCACCGAGCATGATCAGCCACATGACCATCTCGATGCCCTCTGCTCCGGCTTCGCGGACGTACTCGATGTGAGGCAGGTTGACTAAACGCTGAGGGTCTCGAGTGAGATCGTCCAGGAAACGCTTGTCGAATTCCTGATTGATGACGCCGGCCCGCTCGCCGTGAAGTTGGTGAGACATCCCGCCGGTGCCGAACACCACCACCTTGAGGTCCTCCTCGTACGCCTCCACGGCCTTGTGGATTGCACGTCCCAGGTCGAAACACCGCTTTCCGGTGGGTGGCGGATACTGGACCACGTTGACCGCCAGCGGGATCACCGGAAAAGGCCACTCCTCCGGTGTACCGCAGGTGATGGACAGTGGCACAGTCAACCCATGATCTACATCCATCTTGTTGACAATGGTCATGTCGAACTCATCCAGGATCAACGACTCGGCCAGGTGCCACGCCAGGCTTGGGCGACCTTTCACCACCGGCACCGGGCGTGGGCCCCAGCCCTCGTCCGCCGGCGCAAACTCGGCGGCCACGCCGATGGCGAATGTGGGAATCACTTCCAGCGAAAAGGCCGTCCCGTGATCGTTGTAGACCAGCACGACAACGTCCGGGGCGACCTCGGCCAGCCATTTCCGCGCGTGCACATAGCCGTCGAATAACGGCTTCCAATAGGGCTCGTCCGTCTTACCCAGATCGATGGCCGCGCCGATCGCCGGCACGTGGGAAGTCGCGAGTCCCGCTACGATGCGCGCCATTACTTCTTCTCCGACTTGCTGCGGTTTCCCTCTATCGAGCGGCCACCCGCGACCATCATGTCCCGGTACTCCTCTTGGGTCATACCCGACATGGCGCCTGCCAGGTATTGGAAGGACCGGCCGTCGGTCGCGCCCAGCTTCGAGGTGTAATAGATGTTACCGCCCACGTGAATCATGCCGAGCCAATCCCGCTCGAGTACACATCTGCGCTGCTCTTCCGTCAATGGGAATTTGTCGAGGTAGGCTCCCTCGTCCGCGCGGAACGCCTCACGGTTCTCGGGTTTCATCAGCGACATACAGAACATGTTCAGATAGTAGCCCTCATGGCACCGATCCTTGTTGAAAAGATAGGTGCCGGGAATGTCCTCAAATTCGCTGGTGTCTGTCACTTGGGCACCTCGCAGCCTCGGCTTTTGAGACTCTGCTCCAGACGATCCAATGTCTGCATGGCGGGCAAGCACTGTGCGACGCTCGCGTTCGGCTCGCGACCCTCGCTGATTGCGGCCAGGAATTCCCGGTCCTGGAGCTCGATGCCGTCCGTGGAAACGTCCACGTTCGAGACGTCGATGGGGTTCTCCTTCCCGTCGAACAGATCATCATACCTGGCGATATACGTTCCGTTGTCGCAGATGTAACGAAAGAACGTCCCAAGAGGCCCATCGTTGTTGAAAGACAGGGAAAGCGTGCAGATTGCCCCCGAGGGCACCTTCAGGCCGATGCTCATGTCCACGGCGATCCCCAATTCCGGGTGCATGGGGCCCTGCAGGGCATAAGCCTCCGAGGCCACTTCTCCTGTCTGATACTGAAAGAGATCCACGGTATGGCAGGCGTGATGCCAGAGGAGATGGTCGGTCCAGCTTCTGGGCTGGCCCGCCACGTTGATATTGGTACGTCGGAAAAAATAGGTCTGCACGTCCATCTGCTGGATCGTGAGTTCCCCCGACTGAATTCTCCGGTGTATCCACTGGTGGCTGGGATTGAAGCGCCGGGTGTGCCCGACCATCGCCACCAGCCCGGTCTCTTCCTGTACCCGAACCAGGCGCTTGGCGTCGGCGAGCGAATCGGCCATCGGGATCTCGACCTCGACATGCTTGCCTGCTCGCATGCACTGTTCCGCCTGCTGGGCGTGTATCGGTGTCGGGGTAGTCAGGATCGCGGCTTCGACACCAGGCTGCTCCAGGCTCTTCGCCAGATCCGTGCTCCAGTGAGGGATACCGAACTTCTTGGCCACGGCCTCCGTCCTATCGGGCGACCCGCCGGCCAGGGAAACCACCTCGACTCCATCGATTCGCGCCAGCCCCTGTAGATGCTTCTGTCCGAACGCGCCCTCGCCGGCGATACATAGTTTCATGCCCGCAACTCCTCGACTTCGTGTCTCCTTGGAAGAAGTGTAACGGATCAACACGTGCTCGACAGCTTGATGACGGATTCGAGCAGGCTGCGTTGTGAAAGTCCAGCAAACTCGTGGCTGATCGTTCCCGGTTCGCCTCATCGGGTGGAAATCGTGGTGCCACGGTTCGATGGATTTTGGTGAGGTTCGTCTTTATTTCTCTTTGACTCTCTCGCTTCATTCCATAAAATATGCGACGTCTTGACCAAAATCCTCCCATAATTTTGTCACACCAAAGTCAGCGGAAACAACACCTATCTCCAGATCGTCGAAAACCGGCGCGAAGGAAAGAAAACACGCCAGCACGTGGTCGCCACGCTTGGCTGGATCGACCGGTTTGCCGCCTCCGGTGCCCTCGACAGTCTCATCAGCTCCACCTGCCGGTTTTCCGAAACCATGGTTCGCCCGCTCGATCGCCAACCCCTGCAAAATCAACCGACCTTGACCCCAAAGCAAAGGCCGCGCAATGATCAGCCGGCAGCGCCAATACAGCGAATTTCAATATTAAGCGGGACAATCCCGTCTGTCAGAAAGGGAGTGAGACATGCGTACCGGCATCGCCACCGTCTCGATCTCCGGCAGCCTGAGCGAAAAGCTTGAAGCCATCGTCGCCGCGGGTTTTGATGGGATCGAGATTTTTGAACAGGATTTCCTCGCCGACGCGAGTTCTCCTCGCGAGATCGGCCAACAGGTCCGAGACTATGGGCTGGAGATCATACTGTTCCAGCCGTTCCGAGATTTTGAAGGACTGCCGATTGCGCTGAGACGGAAAGCCTTTGACCGGGCCGAGCGCAAGTTCGACCTCATACAGGAGCTTGGCACGGATCTTATTCTGGTCTGTTCTTCGATGAGCCCACACGCCCTTGGCGGGATAGATCGTGCTGCCGATGATTTTGCCGAGCTTGGAGAACGGGCTGCCGCACGTGGGCTGCGTGTGGGCTACGAAGCGCTAGCCTGGGGTCGGTACGTCAATGATTATCGTGACGCGTGGGAGGTCGTGCGCCGCGCCGATCATCCCAATGTCGGCCTGATCCTCGACAGTTTTCATATACTTGGCCGCCGAATTGACCCGGAAACGATTCGGTGCCTTCCAGGTGACCGGATCTTTTATGTTCAACTGGCCGATGCCCCTGCAATCGAGATAGATCTGCTGTATGGGTCACGTCATTTCAGAAACATGCCCGGAGAGGGTGATCTGCCTGTGGTTGATTTCATGCGAGCGGTTGCTGCGACGGGATACAGCGGTCCGATCAGTCTTGAGATCTTCTACGATCAGATTCGCGGCGGCAGGCCGAAAAGTCTGTCCTGCGACGGGCATCGATCGCTCGTCTATGTGATGGATCAGGTTCGCCGGGCAGAGCCTGAATTAGCGCTCGACTTTCCCGACATTCCCTCCCGAATTGATATTGAAGGGTTTGAATTCGTCGAGTTTGCAAGCAAGACCGACGAAGCACCCCGGATCACGGATATCCTGAGGACCATGGGGTTTGCCCATGTCGGCACCCATAAGTCAAAGTCTATAGAGTTGTGGCAGCAGGGCGCCATTAAGATCGTCGTGAATACTGAAACGTCCGGTTTTGCCCATTCCGCCTATCTGCTCCATGGCACGAGCGTGTGTGACATCGGTTTTCGCGTGGCCGACACGACGGCAACGGTCACTCGTGCGGACGCCATGGGGGCCTACCCCTTCGCTCAACCTCTTGGTCCTGGCGAGCTGGATATCCCGGCCTTCCGTAGCGTCGGGGGTTCGGTCATGCATTTCATTGATCACTCCGGTGGCCTTTCCGACATCTGGAGCGTCGAGTTCGACCAAACAGGGCTGCCGGGTGATGAACGTGCAGGCTTGCTCCGGATCGACCATCTTGGCGCAACCATGAGCTACGACGAGATGATGAGCTGGGCTCTTTTCTATTCGTCCATTTTCAATATGGAAAAAACGCCCGTGGTCGATGTGATTGGTTCTGACGGATTGTTCCAATCGCAGGCCATTGAGACACCCGACAGAGTCCTGCGTCTGAGCCTATCTAGCGCGACGACACATCGAACGATTGAAACGCACTCTCTGGCCGACAATCTCGGCTCAACTGTCGAGCACATCGCCTTTGCCACCAGCGATATCTTCGCCAGCGTAGAGTGCATGGCCGCCAACGGGTTTTCCCCTCTATCGATACCGCAGAACTATTACGAGGATCTTGCGGCGCGCTTCGACCTTGCGGACGATCTGCTGAAGCGAATGAAGGCGGCGAACATTCTCTATGACGAAAGTGAAAACGGCGCGTTCTTTCAATACTACAGCCAACCCTTTGGCAATGGACTGTTTTTTGAGATCGTTGAAAGGGAAGGCGGGTACGATGGATATGGCACCCCGAATGCTCCCTTCCAGATTGCGGCCCAGAAGCGACTTCTCAGATCGAAGGGGACCCCAGGGACATAGCGGCTAGTGGAAAGCCTCTCAAGGATGATTCCCTCGGTTCGGATTATGTGCGAGTCTGCGGGCATGCGTACAGGGATTGCTTCCTACAGGCTGACAAACGTCGTGCCGTCGAGCAGGTCATCGTTCAAGGTGCGCCAGAACCGTTCTGCCTTGCCGTTGGTCTGGGTCTTTCGTGACTCCTCAATATGGGCCTTTCGGTTGATTGCGGCTGGTATGGATTCTCTTTACAATTGACGATTTGGTGTCCTGATCGCCACTTATCATTCAGACTAACAAAGGTTGCATTATGGCAAAAGTACTTGAAGGCCCAGGAATGGGCTTGTTGAAAAAATGGGGGCTGCAAACCCCGAATTACGCTGTGGTCGGTTCTTCAGACGAATTGGAACAGTTGTCTCAGGCCAATGATTGGTTGAACAACAGTTCGTTAGTGGTCAAGGCCCATGAAGCGTTGGGTTCACGCTTTAAACTCGGCCTCGTGAAGGTTGGAGTGGATCTCAACGGTGCCAAAGCGGCTGCGAACGAAATGCTCGGTCGGACAATCGGAACGTTGACCATTCGGGAAGTGATCGTGTCCGAAGCGGTGGAGCATAACGAGGAATATTACGTTGCCGTGAAATCGACCCGGGACGGTGCGGACATTATGGTTGCCAACTGTGGCGGGATTGAAGTGGAGTCCAATTGGGATCGTGTGAAACGGTGCTCCGTTGCCGTAGGAGACTCTCCATCCGAGGCTGACCTTGAGGCCCTTGCGAAAGAAGCCGGGTTTTCCGGTGAGCTGATAACCAAAGTGGCCAATTTTGCCAAGAAACTGTTTCTCTGCTTCGACAATGAAGATGCGCAATATTTGGAGATTAACCCCGTGGTGCGCAATGCCGCCGGCGAGTTGGTCGCGCTTGATGCGGTGACCCTGTTGGACGGAGATGCCAAGTTTCGTCATCCGGACTGGACGTTCCCTTTTGCGGCCGAATTCGGGCGAGCCTATACCAAGAATGAAGAAGAAGTTATGGCCGTGGATTCGAAGGTGAAAGGGTCGGTGAAGCTGATAGAAATTCCAGGTGGAGACACGGCGATGCTTCCGGCCGGTGGCGGGGCCAGCGTGTATTACTCGGATGCGGTTGTGGCCCGAGGCGGCAAGTTGGCTAATTATGCTGAATATTCAGGCGATCCTCCCGATTGGGCCGTCGAAGTGTTGACCGAAAAGGTCTGTTCTCTTCCCGGCATCAAAAACATCATCGTCGGGGGTGCCATTGCCAATTTCACCGATGTCAAGAAGACCTTTGGCGGCATTATTAATGCCTTTCGTAAAGCCAAGACAGAGGGGAAATTAGCGGGCGTGAAAATCTGGGTGCGACGAGGCGGGCCCAATGAAAAGGAAGGGCTGGCAGCCATGAACGCGTTGAAGGACGAAGGCTTTGATATTGAAGTCTTTGACCGTCGTACTCCGCTGACGGACATCGTCGACATGGCTTTGGCCAAGAAATAAGTGATTTGCACCTTGTTAACATATTGAGATGTAGGAGAGTTCGATGAGCATTTTGGCCACAAAAGATACATGTGTCGTGATTCAAGGCGGGGTGGCGGGGGGCAACGCGGCTCGGCGAATGGCCGAGTTCCGGCACATGATTAAACAGCCCTTAAACGTCTTGGCTTTTGTGTATCCTCCCGATGCCGGGAAAACCAACGAAATCATCTGCGGGAACCAACTCGTCACGATTCCGGTGTACAAAACGGTTGCCGAAGCAACCGCAAACCATCCGGAAATCAATACCAGCCTAGTCTATATCGGCGCGGATCGTGCCTATGCCGGCACCAAGGAAGCCTTGGACAATCCTTCCATTCAAGTGGTGTCGATGATCACCGAAGGCGTGCCTGAAAAAGATGCCAAATTGCTCGCGACGCACGCGCGGAAACTTGGGAAAGTTTTCAACGGGCCTTCATCCATCGGCGTCCTGTCGGCAGGAGAATGCCGGTTGGGGGTGATCGGGGGGGCGTTTGATAACCTGGTGGCCTGCAAACTCTATCGCCCTGGGTCCTTCGGGGTGATCACGAAGTCCGGTGGCCTGTCGAATGAAATCATTTGGATTTGCTCGCAATTCGCCGACGGGGTCACGACCGCCATCGGTATCGGCGGGGACGCCTACCCGGGAACGGATTACGTGACGTACCTTGAAATGTTCGAAAACGATCCGCAAACCAAGGCCGTCGTCGTTGTCGGCGAGATGGGCGGCGATTTGGAGGAACGTGCCGCGGAATGGTACGGTGCGAAAAAACGCCGCATCCGCCTGTTGGCCGTGGTTTCCGGTTTCTGCCAGGAGAGTCTGCCCAAAGGCATGAAATTCGGGCACGCCGGCGCCAAGGAAGGTCTCCAGGGTGAAGGGTCGGCCCGGGCAAAATCGGAAGCCCTGAAGAAGGCCGGGGCCGTGGTTCCCGATACCTTTGGTGCTCTGGGGCCGGCGATCAAGGAAACGTATGAAGCACTGGTGAAGTCCGGTGAAGTGACGCCGATTCCCGAACTCGGTGAAGCGGAAAAGCCCAAGCTTCCCCGGACCGTGGAACAGGGCATGAAAGACGGCGATATTCTGGTCGCTCCGCTGATTAAGTCTACCATCAGCGATGATCGGGGAGACGAGCCCTTGTATGAAGGGTATCCGGCGTCGGAACTCATTAACAAAGGCTACGACATTCCTCATATCATCGGGCTCCTATGGGATAAGCGGCTGGTTTCCAAGCAGGAAGCCGAAATCATCAGGAGGATTATCATCCTTTCGGCCGATCACGGTCCGTGCGTCAGTGGAGCGTTGACCACCATTATTGCGGCATGTGCCGGCATCGGGTTGTCTCAAGCCGTTGCGGCCGGGTTGATCATGATCGGGCCGCGATTCGGGGGAGCCGTGACCGATGCAGGCCGGTATTTCACGTATGCCATCGACAACAACATGTCCGTGGATGAGTTCCTGACGTACATGAAGAAAAACGTCGGGCCGGTGCCGGGGATCGGTCATCGGGTGAAGAGCCTGCGGAATCCCGATAAACGCGTGAAAGAATTGGTGGGGTACGTGAAGAGTTTGGACCTTGCCACACCGCATTTGGATTTTGCCTTGGAAGTCGAAAAGATTACGGCGGCGAAGAAGGATAATTTGATTTTGAATGTCGATGGGACCATGGCGGCTGTGCTCGTCGATCTTGGATTCCCCATCGACAGCCTGAATGGGTTCTTCATTTTGGCCAGAACCATTGGGCTGATTGGTCATTGGACCGATCAAAAACGTCAGGGCAGCCGGTTGATTCGGTTGTTTAACTATCTGGTGAACTACGCATCGCCCGGTCGTCGGGAAGTGCCACCACTGAAATAACACATTACATGGTTTCTCCTGACCTGGTCCGCAAACAGGATTGGGGCTCGGAAACCACGCGGAGAACATCTTATGTCGATAGAGCTTGTTCAAACATTGTATGACAAAATGCCTGCAGCCGTGGACGCGGCGAGAAAACAGTTTGGTCGTGGGCTGACCTTGGCCGAAAAAATTCTGGTTTCCCACGCGGACAATCTTCAGACCCAAATCTGGGATCGCGGAAAAGCCATGTTGGCGCTTCGTCCCGATCGCGTGGCCATGCAGGATGCCACGGCCCAGATGGCCATGTTGCAATTTATCCAGGCGGGCAAGAAAAAAGCCGCGGTGCCCAGCACCATTCATTGCGATCATTTGATTCGAGCGGAGATGGGGTCGGCCAAAGATCTTCTGCGCGCCTGCGATGAAAATCGTGAAGTCTATAACTTTTTAGAATCTGCCGCCAAGAAATACGGCATCGGGTTTTGGAAACCGGGCGCGGGCATTATTCATCAGGTGGTCTTGGAAAATTATGCCTTCCCGGGTGGGCTCATTATCGGAACCGATTCCCACACGCCGAACGGCGGCGGGTTGGGCATGATGGCTATCGGGGTCGGCGGTGCCGATGCGGGAGAGGTCATGGCCGGGTTGCCGTGGGAAGTGCTGCATCCCAAACTGATCGGGGTCAAACTCACCGGAAAGTTGAATGGCTGGGCCTCGCCCAAGGACGTGATCCTGTATATCTGCGGCAAACTGACGGTGAAGGGTGGCACCAATAAGATTGTCGAGTACTTTGGCCCGGGTGCGGAAACGATCAGTGCGACGGGCAAGGGAACGATTACCAATATGGGTGCGGAACTCGGGGCGACCACGTCGCTTTTTCCCTTTGACCAAAAGATGGTGGACTATCTCACGATCACGGAGCGCAAAGAGATCGCCGCGTTGGCGCAAGCCAACACCCCGATGCTGGTGGCTGACCCTGAAGTGTATGAGTCGCCGGAAAAATATTTTGACGAGATCCTGGAAATCGACCTGTCGACCTTGGAACCTCACGTCGTGGGTCCTCATTCCCCAGACTTGGCACGACCCATTTCCCAGTTGCACGCCGAGGCTAAGGAAAAGGGGTACCCCGTTGAGTTGAAAGCCACCTTGTTGGGAAGTTGTACAAATTCTTCGTATGAAGATATCAGCCGGGCCGCCCATATTGCTCAACAAGGCTTGAAAGCGGGCTTGAAAGCCAAAACCGCATTTTTGGTTTCACCAGGCTCGGAACGGATTTTTCATACCATGAAACGTGATGGCTTTCTGAACACGTTTGAGGAGTTGGGCGCGACCGTGTTGGCGAATGCCTGTGGTCCGTGTATCGGGCAGTGGAAACGAGTTGATGGCGTCAAAGGCCGAGCCGATTCGATTGTCAGTACCTTTAACCGGAATTTCCCCGGTCGCAACGATGGGCTTGCCGACACGCTGTCCTTCCTGGCCAGTCCGGAGTTGGTTGCCGCGTATGCCCTTTCAGGCAACCTGGGATTCAATCCTCTGCAAGACACCATTCCCACCCCGGACGGCAAACAATTAAAACTCGATCCGCCACAAGGCGATGAATTGCCGGCACAGGGCTTTGCCAAAGGCGAAGAAGGATTTATTGCTCCGGCAGAGAACGGCGAAGGGTTAGCCGTCGACCTTCCTCCCAACAGTGAGCGGCTGCAATTGCTGGAGCCCTTTCCCAAATGGGATGGCAAAGATTTCGAAAAATTGCCGTTGCTGATCAAAACCGAGGGGAAAACCACGACCGATCATATTTCACCGGCTGGCCCTTGGCTCAAGTTTCGTGGACATTTGGACAAGATTAGTGACAATATGTTTCTGGGTGCGAATAATGCGTTTTCCAGTGAAGCGGGAAAAGGCACCAATGTGTTGACCGGGGAATCGGGTCTCACCCTTGCGCAAATCGCCCGTGATTATAAAGGCAAAAGTATCGGGTCGTTTGTGGTCGGTGACGAGAATTACGGCGAAGGGAGCAGCCGGGAACATGCGGCCATGTCGCCCCGTTTCCTGGGCGTGAAAGCCGTCCTCACCAAAAGCTTTGCCCGCATTCATGAAACGAATTTGAAGAAACAGGGCGTTCTGCCCATGACGTTTGCGGATCCTAATCATTATGCGCAAATCGACCAAGAGGATCGAATCAGCGTCACGGGCCTTAGTGCGTTGGAGCCGGGGAAACCGGTGTCCGTGACCATTCATAAAAAGGATGGAAAAGAGATCACGATTCAGGCCAAACACAGCATGACCGAACAACAAATCAAATGGTTTCAAGCAGGGTCGGCGCTAAATGCCTTGAATGCATGAGGGGCGCCGCCCTTCGACTCGGCACACACAGGAAAGGCAGGGTGGCCAGACCCAAACGGACATCATGACGACTGATTCATTAGATACAGGCGATACAGGCAAAGCCCTGAGTCAAGAAGACGTGCTCCAACCCCCCATGGTCACGGTGGAGATTGCGGGGAAACCCTTCCGGGTCCCGGCGGGGATTACCTTGATGAAGGCCCTCTG